>NZ_JAEEAP010000275.1 GCF_016103465.1 Streptomyces sabulosicollis | reverse complement strand
GTGGTGGGGTGGGGCGGGCCTGTCAGCGGGTCTGCACCCACCACGCCATCAGACCGATGGCCGCGGTGCCGCACGCGTAGGAGGCGCCACGGACGAAGTTGGCGGCGGCGAGTCGGCCGTATCGACGCCATCTGCTGCTGGAACGGCTGGGTACCGGCGGGCGAACCTCCATGGTGTGCATAGGGAGCCCCTTTCGTGAGCGTACGGACAGTGACTGTCCGACACGGGGGAACGACGCGCTGGAGAAAGCATACAAAAGTGTGAACTTGCTCCATGCGTCGGACTCGCCGAAAAAATTCCTTTCGACACGATTTCAGGACGTGGCCGCTCAGCGGGGATCGACGGTCGCGGGGACGGTGCGGGTGGCGGTGTTCCAGCCGGAGATCCGCACCGAGGGGGCCGAACCGCCCAGGTCCGCCGTGCGGTAGGTGGCGGTGAGCGTCACCGACTCCCCCGGCCACAGGCTCACCTCGTTGTCGGACCAGCGAACGGGCAGGACCGGCTTGCCCGACTTGTTCACCAGATGGGCGTCCACGAGCAGCGCCGGTGTGCGCCCGCTGCCGGTGTTGCGCAGGGTGACCGTCGTGGTGGCGGTGGAGTGCGGCCCGCCGGTCGTGGTGGCGGTGGCGGACACCGGTGCCCCGGCCATGTCGTCGAGCCCGGTCAGATCCGCGTACGAGGTGGTGGGGGTGTAGTACCAGTCGGTGTTGTCCCAGTCGAGCACGTCCTTCTCCGTGGAGAGCCAGTACACATTGCGGCTGACCTCCTTGCCCGCGCCATCGGTGAGCTGGAGCTTGACCAGATAGGCGCCGGACAGACCGCTCACGTCGGCCGGGATCGTGAGCGCGGTGGCCTTGCCGCCGTCGCCCGGTACCCGGAGGCCGGTGGCGCTCTTGTCGAACTTCCGCGTGCCGTCCGGGGTGTAGAGGCTGACCCGGGCGGTGAGACCGGTGGCGGCGGCGTGCTCGCTGTTGACCACGACCACCGAGCGGGAGTCGTAGGAGTACTGGATGTGCAGCGGCTCATTGGCCTTCTTCGCGCCGTAGTAGGCCCCGCCCTGGTCCGAAAAGCGGTCGAAGAGCTGCCAGTGGAGCGAGGTCCAGCCGCTGTTGAGCATCCAGTGGACGACACCGGTGGCGGGCCGGGAGGCGTCGGAGAAGTTGCGCGCGTACGCCTCGAACTGGGCGCGCACCGCTTCGTACCGCGCGAGTCCCGCCTTGCGCACATAGTCCGTCAGCCCGGTCGGCTTTCCGTAGCGGCCGATCAGCGCGTTGTCGAACAGCTCGAGGTCACCGAAGGTGTCGGACGGCGACCGGTGGTACTGCTTGGCCGACGGGTCCCGCCACAGGGTTTCCAGCTCGCTGGGGGACAGCATGCGCCGGAGCGTGTCCAGGGTGGGGATGTCGGGTCCGGCGCTGGTCTCGGAGTTGAAGCCGGTGGCACCGCCCTCCCGCTTGGCGTACCAGTAGTCCGGCGGGACCCAGTCGTAGGGGCCGGTCATCTTCATGCCCGACTTCCCGAGCTTCGGGGAGGACTTGGCGGAGGCGGCGGGGATCACCGGGTTCGGCCAGTCGGCGGCCTCGAGGGCGTCGAGGTAGTTCTTCTCGATGGTGGCGTCGGGCGCGAAGTCGCTGCCGATGAGGAAGGAGATGACACTGGGGTGGTCGCGCAGCCGCGCGGCCTCGGCGGCCATCGAGTCCTTGGCGACCGGGTAGTCGGCGGGGGTCCACTTCTCCCCCGTCTCATCGCCGTTGACCTGGCCCTCCCACTTGTCGCAGCACTCCCAGCCGGGGAGGGTCAGGACGCCGTAGCGGTCGGCGAGGTCGAAGAACTCGTCCGGCTCGATGTGTCCTTCGAGGCGGACGGTGTTCAGCCCCAGGTCGAGGGTGTACTTCAGCCGGTCCTCCACCGAGCGGGCGTCCCAGCGCAGGAACACATCGGGGGACCAGCCGCCCGCCTTGATCAGCAGTGGGCGTCCGTTGATGCGGTACTGGCGGACACCGTCGGCGTTGAGCGGCGCCTTGACGTCGCGGATGCCGAAGCTGTGGTGGGCGGTGTCGGAGGGGGTGCCCGAGACGGTGGCGGTGAGGTCGAGGTCGTACAGCGGCTGGTCGCCCATCCCGGCGGGCCACCACACCTTGGGCCGGTCCAGGCGCAGCTGGGGGAAGTCGTCGGGGGCGAAGGTGACGGCCTTGGTCTCGTGCGGGGCGAGCGAGACCGTGCGGCTGATGGCGGCGGGACCGGCGGTGCCGGAGACCGTGGCGGTGGCCGGGGAGGCGGAGTCGTTGCGGACCCGGGCCTTGACGGTGAGTTCGGCGGAGGCGAGCGACGCGGTGTCCAGCCGGGTCGTCACATGCGCGTCGCGCAGGGCCACCGGTCCGCCACGGCGGACCAGCACATCGCGGACGATGCCCATGTTCTCGTCGGGCGGGGGCTGCAGCCAGTCGATCCAGCCCATCGTGAGGTTCTTGCGCGGATCGTTGGGCTGGACGCGGAACGCCACCGTATTGGTCCCCGCCCTGACCAGGTCGGTGACGTCCAGCTCATGCCGGGTGTACGCACCGGCGATCCGCTCCTTGGTGGCCACCTGGACGCCGTTGACATACACATCGGCGGCGGACACCACACCGCTGACGTCCAGATAGGTGCGGCGGGAGGGGTCGGCCACGGTGAAGTCGCCGCGATACCACCAGGGGACGGTGAAGTCGGCCGCGGGGATCTTCTCGAGGTTGGTCGAGTAGAACGGATCCGGGTACGTGCCGGCCGCGAGCAGCCCGGCGAGCACCGTCGACCGGGGCCCCACCGGGTGCCAGCCGGACGCGGGGTAGCCGGGGGTGGAGATGGCCGCGGGACTGTCCGACACCTTGGCCGAGGACTGCGTGGCGAAACCCCCGAGCGGGGTCGCGGTGCCGGGGGCCGCGCCCACCCGGGTCACCGGCGTCGGGCCGCCCGCCCCCGGGCCGCCGCGCGGGGGCGCGGCGCCCGTGGTGAGGGAGACGGTGAGGAGCAGACCGCCGACGGTGAGCGAGGCGGTCAGAGCACGCCGGACGCGGGCTCGCGCCCGCCGCCGGAATGGTGCCGGACGGAGGACCACGAATGTCTCCCTGGGGCAGGCAGAGCATTGGTTAAGTAGGTTTCCTAACAACCAACGGACGGTAGAGAGCTGAGCGAGCCATGTCAACCAGTCCCGCCGAGAAACGCACTTCCGGCCGATAGCCGGGGCGCGGCCGGAACCACGGTGCCGCGCGCCCACGCGCGGCACGACCACACGCGGCGTGATCAGCCCGACCAGGCGCGGCACGGTCGGCGCAAGGCAGCCAGACGCGGGCCGAACCAGCCGAGCGCGGCACGGCCAGCGCGGTCGACGCGACACGGTCGGCACGGCACCGCCGATGCAGCGCGGCCAGACGCGGCACCGCCGGATCAGCCAAGCGCGGCACGGCCAGCGCGGTCGACGCGACACGGTCGGCACAGCACCGCCGATGCACCGCGGCCAGACGCGGCACCGCCCGATCAGCCAAGCGCGGCTCGCACACGCACGGCACGACCGGACCAGCCGGGCGCGGTGCAGCCAGCGCGGTCGGCACGGCACCGCCGGTGCAGCCCGGCCAGACGCGGCACCGCCGGACCGGCCAAGCGCGGCACGGACACGGGCAGCGCGCACACGCAACACGACCAGACCCGCCACGCGCGGCACGCACCGCACGGCACGACCGGACCAGCCGGGCGCGGCACGGGCCAGCGCGGTCGGCGCGGCGCAGCCAGCCCGGGCACATGTGGCGGACACGCGCGACCAGGCACGAAGCCAGCCGACGCGACACGGCCCGATCGGCCAGGCGCGGCACCACCAAGCGCCGCACAGCCAGACCCGCCACGCGCGAAGCGGCCAACGCGGCGCGGTCGGCGCGGCCAGCGGGTCTCGGCCAGACCCCGGCAGGCACGGCACACACACGCACGGCATGGCCAGACCCACCAGGCGCGGCACGACCAAGCGCGCACAGCCAGACCCGCCACGCGCGAAGCGGCCAAGCGCCGGCGGGTGCGGAGTGCTGGTGCGCCGGGCCTGGGCCCGCGCATCGTCAGGCGTGCCAGCGCAGTACCGCGCCCAGGCCCCCGGCCGGTCCCTGAAGTCCCTCGGGCACCACCAGCACCTCGGTGTCGGCCACCGTCGCGGACCGCATCAGGGCGTCGTCCGCGCGGGCGGGCTCGGGTGCCCTGACGCCCATGGCGCGCGCCTGGGAGCGCTGCACGGCCACCTGATCGGCGTCGGGCCCGATCCACACCTCATGGCGCATATCGCCCCCCGCGTGCCCCAGCAGCAGCGTGGCCGCCTGGTGGCTGCGCATGGCTTCCACCACCGCGGGTACGCCCTCCGCCGCCCCGCTGCTCGGTGGCCCGGTGCCGTCGTGTCCGCCCAGGGCCGGTCCGCCGGGGCGGCCCCGCCCGGCGCGGAAGAGATCGAGGACGGTCTCCAGATGGGCGCGGGCGTACTCGGCCCGGGCGTGGTCGATCTCCGCGTTCAGCAGCTCGGAGCATCCGGCGGCCCTGCTGCCGTGGCGGGTCTCCTCCGTCCTGGCCCGCAGCGGCTCGGGCAGCCGGTCGCGTACGGCCCGGCGCTCACGCGGATCACCGGCCAGGATCAGCAGGTCGGCGTCGGCGTCCGTCCACTGCCGCACCAGCTCGTCGGCCACGCGGTCGGCGGTCTGCTCCCAGGTGTTCCCGATCCGGTTGCGGTAGTGCCACTCGTAGCGGTCGGCGGGCACCGACCGGTGGCCCCGGCCATGCGCCCTCCGGCCCGCGGCGCGGCCCGCCGGGCGGGCGCCGGTGTCGTCCCGCAGCTCCAGATCGGCGCCGGCCTGGTCGACGAAGGCCACCAGACAGGCAGGCCACTCGCCGCGGAACGCGGCCAGCGGCGCCACTCGCGGCAGCATCGACCAGGACGTCACCACATCGATCGGGGACGTGGCCAGCGGCACGTCGAGCACCACCTCGCCGCCCGCCGCGAACAGTGCCCGCCCCGCGGACGCCCTGGCCCCCTGCTCACCGGCCAGCCGCTCGACCACCGCGTCACAGGTGGCACGGTCGGCCCCCTGGCCGGTCAGCTGGTCCGCCACGAACCGCTCCCGCAGCCTGCGCCGCCTGGGCGCGTCCTCCGTGCTGCGGGAAGTGTCCATGTACACGCCCGCCCACGGACCGGGGCGGTCGAACAACGGCTTCAGGAATCCAACGTCCATGACCTCCCCCAAACCCGGGGAACCACACGGCAGAAACCGGTCGACCCGACTCGCGCGGATCGCCGTTTCGCTCCTGACACCAGGATCCCTCCACCTCACCGGGATCGCCAGAGCCGACTAAAATCGCTGGCATGGCTCGCTCCAACGAGGAGGTCGAAGCCCTCCTGCGCGAGTACGCCGATCTCCTCCTGATCACGGGCGGGGACGCGTACCGGGCGCGTGCGTACGAGAAGGCCGCCCGGGCGATCGGCGGCCACGCGGCCGATATCTCGCAGTTCGACGCGAAGGCGCTGCGGGACATCCCCAATGTGGGCCGGTCGATCGCCGACAAGGTGGTCGAGTACCTGCGCACCGGGACCATGCCCGCCGTCGAGGAGGCGCGCGCCGCGATCCCGGCCGGAGTGCGGGAGCTGACCGCCATCCCGGCGCTCGGGCCGAAGAAGGCCATGATCCTCTACGAGGAGCTGCAGATCTCCTCGATCGACCAGCTGGCCCATGCCATCGAGGACCACCAGCTGCGCGACCTCAAGGGCTTCGGACCGAGGTCCGAGGAGAACATCCTGCACGGCATCGAGCTGATGCGTGCCGCGGGCGACCGCATCCCGCTCGACGAGGCCATGGACGTGGCCGATGACATCGTCTCCGCCCTGTCCAAGGTGCCCGGCTGCCGACGGTGTGCGTACGCCGGGTCGCTGCGCCGGATGAGGGAGACCGTGGGCGATGTGGACATCCTGGTGGCGGCGGAGGAATCCGGCCCGTTCATGGAGGCGTTCACGCGGCTGCCGCTCACCTCCGAGGTGATCGCCCACGGCCAGAAGAAGACGTCGATCCGCACCACGAAGGGGCTGCAGGTGGATCTGCGGGTCCTGCCGCTGGACTCCTGGGGCGCGGGGCTGCTCTACTTCACCGGCTCCAAGGCACACAACATCCGCATCCGCGCGATCGCGGTGCGCCATGGCCTCAAGCTCTCCGAGTACGGCCTCTTCGAGACCAAGAGCGGGAAGACCATCGCCTCACGGAGCGAGGAGGACGTCTACGCCCGGCTCGGCATGGACTGGATCCCGCCGACGCTGCGCGAGGACCGGGGCGAGGTCAAGGCGGCCCTCGAAGGCCAACTCCCCCGGCTGGTCCAGGAGTCCGATCTGCGGGGCGATCTGCACACCCACACCAACCTCACCGACGGGCTGGAATCGCTGGAGGACATGATCGCCAAGGCGGAGCAGCGCGGCTACGCGTACTACGCCATCACCGATCACGCGCCCAAGCTGTACATGCAGCAGATGACCGAGGAGAAGATGCTGGCCCAGCGGGAGCGGGTGCGCGCACTGGACCGGGGGCGCGGCCGCGGGGACACCCGGCTGCTGCACGGTGTGGAGCTGAACATCGACGTCGACGGGGACGTGGACTGGCCGCCCGAGTTCCTCGAGGACTTCGACCTGTGCGTGGCCTCGGTGCACACCCAGTTCGGCCTGGACCGCAAGGCCATGACCCGGCGGCTGGTGAGGGCCTGCGAGAACCCGTACGTCCATGTCATCGGCCATCCGACCACCCGGCTGATCGGCAAACGGCCGGGGATCGACGCCGACTTGGACGAGGTGTTCGCCGCCTGCGCCCGCACCGGCACCGCGCTGGAGATCAACGCGCATCCGAACCGGCTCGACCTGTCGGACGAGCACATCCTGCGGGCCAAGTCGCACGGGGTGGTGTTCGCCCTGGACAGCGACGCCCACTCGACCCGGGATCTGGACAACATGCGGTATGGGGTGGGCATGGCCCAGCGGGGCTGGCTGACCCCCGACGACGTCATCAACACCTGGCCGCTCACCCGGCTGCGGCGTTTTCTGCGCAAGGACACGGGGCACCAGCCCCCTACATGACCACCTCCGATTCCGCCCGCACCTACCCCGCCCGTCAGGCCCCCGGCGCCGGTACCCTCGCCGAGCTGGACGCACGGGTCATCGACTGCCGTGCCTGCCCCCGGCTGGTCCAGTGGCGCGAGGAGACCGCCCGCACCAAGCGCCGGGCCTTCGCCGACTGGGAGTACTGGGGGCGGCCGGTGCCCGGGTACGGGCCACCGGACGCCGGGGTGGCGCTCGTGGGTCTGGCACCGGCCGCCCACGGTGGAAACCGCACGGGCCGGATGTTCACCGGCGACCGCGCGGGGGACTTCCTGTACGCGGCGCTGTACGACCTGGGGCTGGCCAGCCAGCCGACCGCCACCCACCGCGGGGACGGTCTGGAACTGTACGG
Source organism: Streptomyces sabulosicollis (assembly GCF_016103465.1). Taxonomy (GTDB): domain Bacteria; phylum Actinomycetota; class Actinomycetes; order Streptomycetales; family Streptomycetaceae; genus Streptomyces; species Streptomyces sabulosicollis. The sequence goes on along the minus strand of NZ_JAEEAP010000275.1, from coordinate 4,620 downwards.
AGTGAGGGTCACCTCGCCGGTGCACTGCGCCCCGCCCGCCAACCGGCCCACCCCCGAGGAGCGGGACACCTGCCGCTCGTGGCTGGCCCGGGAGCTGCGGCTGCTGCGGCCGACGCTGCGGACCGCGGTGGTGCTCGGCGCGTTCGGCTGGCAGGCCGTGATGCCCGCCCTGGAGGCGGCCGGGTGGGCCGTGCCCCGGCCCCGGCCGGTGTTCGGGCACGGCGCGCGGATCACGCTGCGGGCGGCCGACGACGGGCCACCGCTCACGCTCTTCGGCTGCTACCACGTGAGCCAGCAGAACACCTTCACCGGACGGCTCACCCCGGCCATGCTGCGTGAGGTGCTCGGCGCCGCGGCGGAGGCGGCGGGACTGCCGGTCTCCCGCTAGGGCCGGAGGGGGACGCGGGGAAGGAAGGGAGGCCCCGGGCACTGGGGCAGGAGGGCGCCCGGGACCTCGTTCAGGGGGCGGGCCGGATCAGTTGAGACCCTGGCCCGCGTCGCTGCCGGTGTCACCGGCTCCGGCGATGGCACCGGCGTCACCGTCGCCAGCACCCGCGTCACCGGCGCCAGCGCCCGCGTCACCGGTCCCGGCATTGCCCGCACCGGCCGCGTCACCGGCACCACCGGCAGCTTCACCGGCACCGCCCGCCGCGTCTCCAGCGCCGCCCGCCGCGTCACCGGCACCACCGGCCGCGTCACCGCCACCCGCGCCGCCGCCGTCCGCGCCGATGACCGCGCCGGTGGCCTCCAGCGCGGCGGTCACCGGCTGGAAGAACGTCTCGCCGCCCTGGGTGCAGTCGCCGCTGCCGCCCGAGGTCAGCCCGACCGCCGCGTCCTCGGCGAACATCGCGCCGCCGCTGTCGCCGGGCTCGGCGCACACATCGGTCTGGATGAGGCCGTTGACGATGTCGCCGTTGCCGTAGTTCACCGTGGCGTTGAGGCCGGTGACCGTGCCGTCGGTGACCCCGGTCGTGGAGCCGGAGCGCTGCACCTTCAGACCCACGCTCGCCTCGACAGCGCGCCCGATCTCCTGGGTGTTGCCGTCCTGGAGGTCGACCGTGCTGGACGGCTGGGTGGTGGCGTCGTCGTACATCACCAGCGCGAAGTCGTTCTCGGGGAACTTGGAGTCCTGCACCGTGCCCACCTGCTGGGCACCGGCCTCGTCCGAGGTCCAGGTCTGGGATTCGTTGCCGCAGTGGCCCGCGGTCAGGAAGCCCGGCGCGCCGTCGACGCTGACGTTGAAGCCCAGGGAACAGCGGGCGCCACCGCCGAAGATGGCATCGCCGCCGTCGAGCCCACCGGCCGCGGCGTCCCCGGCGCCGGCACCGCCCGACGCGTCGGCGTCACCCGCGCCACCGTTGTCGCCGGGCTGGGCCGCCTCCTCACCGTCGAACCTCTTGAACTCGCCCTTGCTGCGCTTGACGCTGACCGTGCCCTCCATCTGGTCCGTGGCCTTGGTCAGCGTGTCCCACTTCGCGCCGGTCACCGTCCGGTCGGCGGTCACCTGGACCTGGTTGGTGACCGGGTCGATCGACCAGGCGGTGCCCGGCACCGACGCATCGCTGCTCAGCGTCTGGGTGGCGGCCTTCAGATCCGCCATGCTGTTCCGGACGACCTTCGCCACGGCGCCCTTGGCCCGGACGGACTCGGCGGAGTCCTCGTCCATCACATTCATGACCAGCTGGCGGTTGCTGTTGTCGTAGTACCAGCCCGCGCCGTTGTCACCGAGGTCCGAGGCGAGACTCCTCGCGAGCTTCACCGCGGCCGGGGACGAGAAGGTCTTGGCGCCCGACGTCTCGTCCGGGTTCGCGTTCGCGTTGGGCAGCAGAATGGCGGCTGCCCCGAGCGCGGTGATGGCGGCTCCGGAAATGGCGAGGGTCCGCTTGTTCACACGTCGGTGGCTCAACTCACTGACCTCCAGTCGGGGATGCGCGGCGGGCGTGTGCGGAGCGCTTGCCGCGTTCCGCCACGCCCCCGCGCGGGGCCACCACGTCGTACGTGGACGCTCTCGCCCCGTTCTCACCCGTACTCAAGGTCTGATGAATGGCTGCGCCGAACGTTCCGGATCGGTAGGCTCCGCCGGTTCGGCCGATCGCCCCGGCTCTTCCGCCCGGCTATCCGCGCCCGGCGGCCTCCGCTTGGGAGCGCAGCTCCCAGACCTCGCCGAGCGCCATCCGCTCCGCCTCGGCGGGGGCGCCGCCGGTGTCCTCGAAGTGGTCCACATAGGCTCCGATGAACTCCTGCCAGCGCTGGTTGGCCGGGTCCTCGTCCAGCGCCGCCATCGCGGCCACGAAGTCCTCGCAGTCCACGAGGTGGAAGAGATGGCGCCCGCTGCGCCAGATCCGCCAGTTGGTGATCCCGGCCCGGCGCAGCGCCGCCAGCAGGTCCTCCGGGACCGTGGCGTGCACCTGTTCGTAACCGGACTCCTGGCCCTCCTTGAGAACCGAGTGCAACGCCACCCGCATCGGCGCTCCTCCTTCTTCCGCTGCTTCCCCATGACGGGCGGCCACGGCGGCCGCCCGTCAACGATCCATGATGCAGCGCTCACCCCTTCTGTTCGACGCGCACCCAGTCCACCTCCGCCTGCACTCCCCCGGCCGCGATCCGGTCGACGCTGGACTGCGGCAGGCCCCAGTAGGGGGTGGTGACCTTGTTCCACCCGGCCGGGTACGCCCCGCCCAGGGCGAGATTCAGGATCACGTACTGGTTGTGGCCGAAGACCCACTGGCCACGGGTGGACTCGAGCTTGTTGCGGGTCGTCTCCTGGACCACCCGGTCGTCGACCAGGAAGCGCATCCCGGTGGGTGTCCACTCCACCGCGTAGGTGTGCCACTGGTCGGCGCGGCCGCCGCCCGGGTAGGTCTGGCGGGCGCCGATGTTGCCGTCCGCCGAGTAGCCGGGGCCGTGCAGGGCGGTGCTGGTCCAGTCGGCGTAGCCGATGTTCTCCATGATGTCGGTCTCGCCGGAGGAGGGCCAGGACACCGAGGGGTCGTCCACATCGCTGCCCAGCAGCCAGAACGCGGGCCAGAAGCCGTCGCCGACCGGCAGCTTCATCCGGGCGCTGACCCGCCCGTAGGTGAAGTCCAGCTTGGTGTGGGTGTCGATGCGCCCGGAGGTGAAGTCGTAGGTGCCACCGCCCGCCTGGGTGCAGCCCTTGCAGTACTTCGCCCTGAGGACGAGGCTGCCGTTCTCGGTGCGGATGGTGTCGGAGGAGTCGACGTACGCCTGCGACTCGCCGTTGACCGAGCCCATCTCCTGGCCGGTCCGCACCACGCGCCACTTGGAGCGGTCGAGGGACGCGCCGGTGAAGTCGTCGAAGAACGTCGTCCGGTACGCACCGGACTGTTCACCGGGGAGGGCCGGGTACGCGGCGGCGGCGCTCCCGCCGGTGCCCCAGACCTGGAACTCGTAGAGCGAATAGCCGAATTGTGCCGTGGCCGGGGCCGGGTTGTAGAAGGAGCGGCGCTCCTTGCCGAGCATCCGCACATAGCGGCCGGTGGCGGGCTGCGACAGCTTCACCGTGTCATGGCGGCCCACCGCGTCGGCGGGAGACTTCACATCCGCGCGGCGGGCGGCCACCTCGGCGGCGGAGGGCTGGTGGACCGTGCGCCAGGTGCGGTTGTCGTCGGACACCTGCAGCTGGTAGTCGACGGCGTAGGCCGCCTCCCAGTAGAGGTCGACGGTGTCGATCGTGGAGGTCGCCCCGAGGTCCACCGAGACCCAGCGGTTGGCGTTCCAGTCGCTGGACCAGCGGGTCTGGTCGTCCTTGAGGTTGGCGGGCCAGCCGCCGTCGGTGACGAAGGCGGGTGAATTCCCCGCGTGCTGGTAGTAGTTGGAGTAGACGGGGTGGTTCAGCGCCAGATTGGTCCGGGTCGTGGCCGCCGGTGCGGGCTCGCCGCCGTAGACCTTGAACGAGTACAGCGAGTAGCCGTAGGGCGTGCCGCGCTCGATGCCACGCATCCGTACGTAGCGGCCGACGACGTCCTGCGGGTAGGTGTGGGCGGTGACGGATCCTCCGGTACCGGCGTCCTCGGTGTAGAAGGGGGTCCAGTCGGTGCCGTTCTTCGACACCTCCAGGACGTATTTCTTTCCGTAGGCGGCCTCCCAGTCCAGGACGACCCGGTCGATCCGGATGGTGGCGCCGAGGTCGACGCGTATCCACGCGTTGTCGGTGGCCGGGCTGGACCAGCGGGTCGATCCGTTGCCGTCGAAGGCCAGGCCCGGGGCGGTGCCGTCGTTCTCACTGCCGGACGCGGTGACGGCGCCGTGGTTCCCGGCGTACGCGGCCGCCGCCCGGTCGGTGTCCCAGGTCGCCTGGGCGGCCGCCGCGGTGGAGTGCGAGGTGGGTGTGGCGAGGGCCGGGCCCGTGGACAACACCGCCACCGTGGCCAGGGTGGCGAGGGCGCTCAGCAGGATGCGGGGGGTACGGGATGGCATGCGGCTCTCCTCGATGAGGTCGTGGGGGTGCACGGGTGGTGCCGAAGTGCCGTGGATCCGTGGTGCCGATGTGCTTTCCGGCGTGCCTGCGTGCCGTGGTGCCGTGGTGCCGTGGTGCCGTGGTGCCGTGGTGCCGTGGTGCCGTGGTGCCGTGGTGCCGTGGTGCCGTGGTGCCGTGGTGCC
>NZ_JAEEAP010000274.1 GCF_016103465.1 Streptomyces sabulosicollis | reverse complement strand
GGGCCCTCGACGCACTGTCCCGCGAGGAGCCCGCGACCGGGCTGGTCGAGGGCAAGGTCGCCGGTGGCAAGGTGGCGTTCCTGTTCACGGGGCAGGGGAGCCAGCGGCTGGGGATGGGGCGTGAGCTCTACCAGGCGTATCCGGTGTTCGCGGAGGCTCTGGACGCGGTGTGCGCGGAGCTGGATCCGCATCTCGCCCGGCCGTTGAAGGACGTTCTGTTCGGGGATGACGCGGAGGCGCTGGATCAGACGGGGTTGACTCAGCCCGCGTTGTTCGCGGTTGAGGTGGCGTTGTTCCGGCTGGTGGAGGCGTGGGGTCTGAAGGCCGACTTCCTGTCGGGTCACTCGATCGGTGAGTTGGCGGCCGCGCAGGTGGCGGGTGTGTTGTCGCTGGCGGACGCGGCGCGGTTGGTGGCGGCGCGTGGGCGGTTGATGCAGGAGCTGCCCGCCGGTGGCGCGATGATCGCCGTCCAGGCGTCCGAGGACGAGGTCACGCCGTTGCTGACCGAGCGGGTCTCGATCGCCGCGCTCAACGGGCCCACGTCCGTCGTCATCGCGGGTGATGAGGATACGGCGGCTGAGATCGCGGCCGGTTTCGAGGCGCGGGGTCGGAAGACCAAGCGGCTCACCGTCAGCCACGCGTTCCACTCCCCGCGCATGGACGGGATGCTGGAGGCGTTCCGCGAGGTGGCGCAGGGGCTCACGTACGAATCCCCGCGCATCCCGATCGTGTCCAACCTCACCGGCACCGTGGTCTCCGCCGAGGAGATCACCAGCCCGGACTTCTGGGTGCGCCACGTCCGCGAAGCCGTCCGGTTCCTGGAGGGCATCCGGACCCTCGAAGCGCAGAACGTCGCCACGTTCATCGAGCTGGGCCCGGACGGTGTGCTCACCGCGATGGCGCAGGACTGCGTCACCGACTCCGCGTCCGAGGCCGCGTTCATCTCCGCGCTGCGCAAGGACCGCCCCGAGGCCGAGGCGCTGACCACCGCCGTGGCGCAGGCCCATGTGCGCGGTGTGGCACCGGACTGGGCCGCGTACTTCGCCGGGACCGGCGCCCAGCGTGTCGATCTGCCGACGTACGCCTTCCAGCGTGAGCGGTTCTGGCTGGAGCCGGGTGCGGCGTCCGTGGGCGATGTGGCCTCCGTGGGGCTGGAGTTGGCGGGGCATCCGCTGCTGGGTGCCGCGGTGCCGCTGGCGGAGTCCGATGGGCTGGTGTTCACCGGACGGCTGGGCCTTGACACCCATCCGTGGCTGGCCGAGCACACGGTCCGGGGCGCGGCCGTGGTGCCGGATTCGGCGTTCGTGGAGCTTGCCGTCCGCGCCGGTGACCAGCTCGGTTGCGACCTCCTCGACGAGCTGACCCCGCACGCCCCGCTGGTGCTGCCCGTACGCGGTGGCGTCCGGCTGCAGGTCACGGTCGGCGCGCCCGATGACGCCGGGCACCGCTCGTTCACCGTCTCCTCCCGCGCGGAGGACGCCGCCGCCGACACGGCGTGGCTGCGCAACGCGAGCGGTGTGCTGGCCTCCGGCGCCCCCAGCCCGTCGTTCGACCTGGCCGAGTGGCCGCCGACCGCCGCGGAGGCCATCGAGGTCGAGGCGCTCTACGCCCGGCTGGCGGAGGACGGGCTGGGGCACGGCCCGGTGTTCCAGGGGCTCACGGCCGCCTGGCGGCGCGGGGACGAGCTGTTCGCCGAGGTCCGGCTGGACGATGACATCAAGCCCGGCGCCGACGAGTTCGCCGTGCACCCGGCGCTGCTGGACGCCGCCCTGCACGCCCTCCACGGCCGTGACGGCGCCCAGCTGACCGATGGCTGGCAGGGCGTCTCCCTGTACGCGGAGGGCGCGTCCGCGCTGCGCGTCCGCATCGCACCCGCCGGGGCCGACACGGTGTCCCTGGCGCTCGCCGACGCCACGGGCGAGCCGGTGGCCGCCGTGGACGGCCTGCGCCGCCGCCCGCTCCCGGACGACCTCGGCGGCGACGCGGACGCGGTGCGGCAGAGCCTGTTCCGGCTGGACTGGGTGGCCCCGCAGGCCGCCTCCGCCGGACCGGCCGCCGCCACCCGCCGTATCGTCCTGGGCGAGGACCCGTTCGGGCTGGTCGCCGCCGGAGTGGCCGCCGATTCCGTCCCCGGTCTGGCCGCGCTGGGCGCGTCCGTCGAGGCGGGCGACACCGCGCCCCCGGAGCTGGTCCTCGCGTCCTTCGCGCCCCTCTCCGGCGATGTCGCCGAGGACGTGGCCGAGGCCGCGCACCGGGCGGCGCGGCGTGCGCTGGCCCTGGTGCAGGGCTGGCTGGCCGATGAGCGGTTCGGCGACGCGCGCCTGGTGCTCGTCACCCGGGGCGCGATGGCCGCCGGGGCCGAGGAGGGCGCCACCGATCTGGTGCACGCGCCCCTGTGGGGTCTGGTGCGCTCCGCCGAGACCGAGAACCCGGGCCGTTTCGTCCTCGTCGACCTCGACGAGACCTCCGCCGACGCGCTCTCCGACGCCCTGGCCACCGGGGAACCCGAACTCGCCCTGCGCACCGGCCGCGCCCTCGCCCCCCGCCTGGCCCGCGCCTCGGCCCCGGACAACGCCTCCGACGCGGCCCCGGCCTTCGACGCCGACGGGACCGTGCTCATCACCGGTGGCACCGGCGCCCTGGGCCGTCTGCTCGCCCGCCACCTGGTGGCCGAGCACGGCGTACGCCACCTGCTGCTGACCAGCCGCCGTGGTGCGGACGCCGACGGTGCCACCGAGCTGGCCGCCGAACTCCGTACGCGGGGCGCCGAGGTCACCCTCGCCGCCTGCGACGCCGCGGACCGCGACGCGCTCGCCGCGACCCTGGCCGCCATCCCGGCCGGGCACCCGTTGACGGCCGTCGTGCACACCGCCGGGGTGCTGGACGACGGCACGGTCGCCGCCCTGACGCCCGAGCAGCTGGCGCGGGCGCTGCGTCCGAAGGTGGACGCGGCCTGGAACCTGCACGAGCTGACCCGCGACCTCGACCTGTCCGCGTTCGTGCTGTTCTCCGCCATCGCGGGCACCCTGGGCGGCGCGGGCCAGGCCAACTACGCCGCGGCCAATGTCTTCCTCGACGCCCTCGCCGCACACCGCCACGCCGCGGGCCTGCCCGCCACCTCGCTGGTGTGGGGCCTGTGGGCCCAGTCCGGCGGGATCACCGGCGATCTGACCGAGACCGATCTGCTGCGGCTGGCCCGCAGCGGGATGGGCGCCCTCACCGACGACGAGGGCATGGCGCTCTTCGACGCCGCCCGCCGCAGCGGCCGTACCCTGCTGATCCCGGCCCGTCTCGACCTCGCCGCGCTGCGCTCCGCCGCCGGATCCGGCCCGGTCCCGGCGCTGCTGCGCGGGCTGATCCGGACCACCGGCCGGCGCACCGCCGCGGGCGCGCTCGCCGCCGGTTCGTCCCTGGCCGAGCGGCTGCGCGCGCTCTCCCCGAACGAGCGCCGCCGGACGCTGCTGGACCTCGTCCGCGGCCATGTGGCCACGGCCCTCGGCCACGCCTCCGCCGACGCCATCGAGGCGCGCCGCGCCTTCAAGGAGCTGGGCTTCGACTCGCTCACCGCCGTCGAACTGCGCAACCGGCTCTCCGCCGCCACCGGGCTCAAGCTGCCCACCACGATCGTCTTCGACCACCCCAACCCCACCGTCCTCGCCGATCACCTCCGCGCCGAGCTCCTCGGCCCGGACGAGAACGAGGCCGGGGCCGAGCCGGCGGACCCGGCGCTCGCCGCCACCGCCGCGTCCCTGGCCGACGATCCGATCGCCATCGTCGCGATGGGCTGCCGCTACCCCGGCGACGTCCGCTCGCCCGAGGACCTGTGGCAGCTCGTGGCCACGGGCTCGGACGCCATCACCGGCTTCCCCGTCAACCGCAACTGGGAGAGCCAGTGGGCGGCGGACGGCGACGAGGCCGGCGCGGGCCCGTCCGACTACGCCCGCGCGGGTGGCTTCCTGCACGACGCGGACCTCTTCGACGCGGCCTTCTTCGGCATCTCGCCGCGCGAGGCGCTGGCGATGGACCCGCAGCAGCGGCTGCTGCTGGAGACGTCCTGGGAGGTCTTCGAGCGCGCCGGGATCGACCCGGACTCGCTGCGCGGCCGCTCGGTCGGCGTGTTCGTCGGCGCGGCCTACAGCGGCTACGACGCGGGCCTGGAGCAGGCCGGTTCGGAGGTCGCGGGCCATGTGATGACCGGCAACGCGGGCAGCGTCATGTCCGGCCGTATCGCCTACGCCCTCGGTCTCGAGGGCCCGGCGGTCACCGTCGACACGGCGTGTTCGTCGTCGCTGGTGGCGCTGCACTGGGCGATCCAGGCGCTGCGCCAGGGCGAGTGCACGATGGCGCTCGCGGGTGGTGTCACGGTGATGACGACGCCCGGCCACTTCACCGAGTTCAGCCGCCAGGGCGGCCTGGCCGCCGACGGCCGCTGCAAGGCGTTCGCGGCCGGGGCGGACGGCACCGGCTGGGGCGAGGGCGTCGGCATGCTGCTCGTGGAGCGGCTGTCGGACGCGCGGCGCAACGGCCACCAGGTGCTGGCCGTGGTGCGCGGCTCGGCGGTCAACCAGGACGGCGCGTCCAACGGCCTGACCGCGCCCAACGGCCCGTCCCAGCAGCGCGTCATCCGCAAGGCGCTGGCCAGCGCCGGGCTGGCCAGCGGCGATGTGGACGTGGTCGAGGCGCACGGCACGGGAACGACGCTGGGCGACCCGATCGAGGCCCAGGCGCTGCTCGCCACCTACGGCCAGGAGCGCGCCCCGGAGCAGCCGCTGTGGCTCGGCTCCATCAAGTCCAACATCGGCCACGCCCAGGCGGCGGCGGGTGTCGCCGGAATCATCAAGATGGTGATGGCGATGCGGCACGGTGTGCTGCCGCGGACGCTGCACGTGGACGAGCCGTCGCCGCACGTCGACTGGACGGCCGGGGACATCGCGCTGCTGACGGAGGCGCGGGAGTGGCCGGAGACCGGCCGCGCGCGCCGGGCCGCTGTGTCGTCGTTCGGCATCAGCGGCACCAACGCGCACACCATCATCGAGCAGGCCCCGGCCATTGCCGCCGAACCGGTGGAGGGGGCCGGGCGGGGCGGCTCCGGTGTGCTGCCGTACCCGCTCTCGGCCAAGGGCACGGACGCCCTGCGCGCCCAGGCCGAGCGGCTCCACGCCCACCTGACCGCCCAGCCCGGCCTCGAACCGGCCGACGTGGCCCACACCCTGGCCACCGGCCGCGCCGCGCTGGACGCACGCGCGGTGCTGGTCGCCGACGGCAGGGACGACCTGCTGGCCGGACTCGACGCGCTGGCGCGGGGGGACTCCGCGCCGGGCCTGGTCCAGGGCGCGGTCACCGAGGGCGAGACGGCGTTCCTGTTCACGGGGCAGGGGAGCCAGCGGCTCGGGATGGGCCGTGAGCTGTACCACACCTATCCGGTGTTCGCGGAGGCGCTGGACACGGTGTGCGATGCGCTGGACGCACACCTTGAACGGCCGTTGAAGACGGTCCTGTTCGGGGACGACGCGTCCGCGCTGGACCGGACCGGGTTCACCCAGCCCGCGCTGTTCGCGGTCGAGGTGGCGCTGTTCCGGCTGGTGGAGGCGTGGGGCCTGGCGCCGGACTTCCTGTCGGGCCACTCGATCGGTGAGCTGGCGGCCGCGCATGTGGCCGGGGTGTTCTCGCTCGCGGACGCGGCGAAGCTGGTGGCCGCGCGCGGACGGTTGATGCAGGAGCTTCCGGCCGGTGGCGCGATGGTCGCGGTGCAGGCGTCGGAGGACGAGGTGGCGCCGCTGCTCACCGATGGTGTGAGCATCGCCGCGCTCAACGGGCCCACGTCCGTCGTCATCGCCGGTGATGAGGACGCGGCGCTGGAGATCGCCGCGTCGTTCGAGGCCCAGGGGCGGAAGACCAAGCGGCTCACCGTGAGCCATGCGTTCCACTCGCCGCGCATGGACGGGATGCTGGACGCCTTCCGCGAGGTGGCGCGGGGGCTGTCGTACGAGGCTCCGCGCATCCCGATCGTCTCCAACCTCACCGGCACCGTGGTCTCCGCCGAGGAGATCACCAGCCCCGACTTCTGGGTGCGCCACGTCCGCGAGGCCGTCCGCTTCCTCGACGGTGTGCGGACGATGGAAGCCCAGGGCGTCACCACCTACCTCGAACTGGGCCCTGACGGTGTCCTGACCGCCATGGCCCAGGAGTGCGTGACCGACACCGACACGGCCGCCTTCGCCGCCGTGCTGCGCAAGGACCGCCCCGAGGCCGAGGCGCTGACCACGGCCGTCGCCCGCGCGTATGTGCGCGGTGCGGCGCCGGACTGGGCCGCGTACTTCGCCGGAACCGGCGCCCGCCGCGTGGACCTCCCGACGTACGCGTTCCAGCACCGCCGCTACTGGCCCGAGGAGCCGGTGGCGAGCCTGGCCGCCGCCGCGGGTGTCGACGGCTGGCGCTACCAGGTGGCCTGGAGGCCGCTGTCGCTGGGCTCCGCGGCCCGGCTGTCCGGGGTGTGGCTCGTCGTCACCCCGGCCGAGGACGCCGCCGCCGACGTGTGGGCGGACGGTGTCGTCCGTACGCTGACCGAGCGGGGCGCCGAGGTGCGGCGGCTGGACCTGGCCGGCGAGGACCGCGCGTCCATCGCCGAGCGGCTGCGCGAAGCGGCCGACGGCGGCGGCGCCGTGGCCGGTGTGCTCTCGCTGCTGGCCACCGGGGACGCCGACGCCCTGCTGCCCACGGCCGCCCTCGTGCAGGCGATGGGCGACGCCGCGCTCGACGCGCCGCTGTGGTGTGCCACCCGGGGCGCGGTCTCGACGGGACGTCAGGGCGAGGCCGTGGACCCGGCCCGCGCCCAGGTCTGGGGGCTCGGCCGGGTGGCGGCCCTGGAGCTGCCCGACCGCTGGGGCGGTCTCATCGACCTCCCCGAGACCGTGACCGACCGGGTGCTGTCGCGGCTCGCCGTGGTGCTCGCCGGGGCCGGGGACGAGGACCAGATCGCCGTCCGCGCCTCCGGGGTGTTCGGCCGCCGGCTGGCGCGGGCGACCGCACGTCAGGTGGCGGAGTCCGGTGGCTGGAGCGCCCACGGCACGGTGCTGGTGACGGGCGGTACGGGCGCGCTGGGCGGCCAGGTGGCCCGCTGGCTGATCGACAAGGGCGCCGAGCACGTGGTGCTCACCAGCCGCCGTGGCCTGGACGCCCCGGGCGCTGCCGAACTGCGCGATGAACTCGCCGCGTCCGGCGCCCGGATCACGGTCGCCGCCTGCGATGTGGCCGACCGGGAGGCCCTGGCCGGGCTGCTGGCCGACCTCCCCGCCGAGCTCCCGCTGACGGCCGTGGTGCACGCCGCCGGGGTGCTGGACGACGGCGTCCTGGAGTCGCTCACCCCCGAGCGCTTCGCCTCCGTCCTGCGCGCGAAGGCCGACGCCGCGCTCGCGCTGGACGAGCTGACCCGCGATCTCGACCTGTCCGCGTTCGTGCTGTTCTCCTCGACCAGCGGCACCGTGGGCGCCGCGGGCCAGGCCAACTACGCGGCCGCGAACGCCTTCCTGGACGCGCTCGCCGAGCGGCGGCGCGCCGAGGGCCTGCCCGCCACCTCGATCGCCTGGGGCCCGTGGGCCGCGGGCGGCATGGCCGCCGACGAGGCGCTGGAGCAGCGCATGCGCCGGGCCGGGATGCCGCCGATGGACGCCGATCTCGCGATCGACGCCCTGCAGCGCGCCCTGGATCTGGGCGACGCGGCCGTGACCGTGGCGGATGTCGACTGGGACCGGTTCGCCCCGGGCTTCACCGCGGGCCGTCCCAGCCCCCTGCTGGCCGACCTGCCCGAGGTGCGCCAGGCCGCCACGCGGCCCACCGCCACCGGAACCGGCGAGGCCGCGCCCGCCGAGACGGCCTCCGCACTCGCGCGGCGGCTCCTCGGCCTGCCCGAGGCGGAGCGCCACCGGGCGCTGCTGGATCTCGTGCGGACCCACGTCGCGGAGGTCCTCGGCCACGCCGATGTGTCCGACATCAGCGCCGAACGGGCCTTCCGCGAGATCGGCTTCGACTCCCTCACCGCCGTCGAACTGCGCAACGGACTCAACGCCGCCACCGATCTGCGGCTGCCCGCCACGCTCATCTACGACTACCCGACGCCGCTCGCCCTCGCCGACCACCTCTTCGCCGAACTGCTCGGCGGCCAGGCGGCGGCCACGGACGGCGCCCTGCCGGTGGCGGGCGTGGCGGCCGACGATGATCCGATCGCGATCGTCGCGATGAGCTGCCGCTTCCCGGGTGGTGTGCGCACCCCCGAGGAGCTGTGGCGGCTGCTGGTGTCCGGCACGGACGTCATCTCGGACATGCCCGCCGACCGCGGCTGGGACCTCCAGACGCTCTACAACCCGGACCCGGACGTGGAGGGCACCTCCTACGTCCGTGAGGGCGGCTTCCTCCAGGACGCGGCCGACTTCGACCCGGCGTTCTTCGGGATCTCACCGCGCGAGGCGCTCGCGATGGACCCGCAGCAGCGGCTGCTGCTGGAGACCTCGTGGGAGGCGTTCGAGCGCGCGGGCATCGACCCGGCGACGCTGCGCGGCTCCACCGCCGGTGTCTTCGTCGGCACCAACGGCCAGGACTACCTGTCCCTGCTGCTGGGCGACTCGCAGGGCCTCGAAGGCCACATGGGCACGGGCAACGCGGCCAGCGTGATCTCGGGCCGGCTCGCGTACACCTTCGGGCTCGAGGGCCCGGCGGTCACCATCGACACCGCCTGCTCCTCCTCGCTGGTCGCCCTCCACTCGGCGATCCAGGCGCTGCGCGGCGGCGAGTGCTCGCTCGCGCTCGCGGGCGGTGTCACCGTGATGTCCACGCCGGGTGTGTTCGTGGACTTCAGCCGTCAGCGCGGGCTCGCGGAGGACGGCCGGATCAAGGCGTTCGCGGCCGACGCGGACGGCACCGGCTGGGGCGAGGGCGTCGGCATGCTGCTCGTCGAGCGGCTGTCGGACGCGCGGAAGAACGGTCACCCGGTGCTCGCGCTCGTGCGCGGCACGGCCGTCAACCAGGACGGTGCGAGCAACGGTCTGACGGCGCCGAACGGTCCCTCGCAGCAGCGGGTGATCCGGCAGGCGCTGGCGGGTGCGGGGCTTTCGGCGTCCGAGGTGGACGCGGTCGAGGCGCACGGCACGGGCACCAGGCTGGGCGACCCGATCGAGGCGCAGGCGCTGCTGGCCACCTACGGCCAGGACCGGGCGGAGGGGCAGCCGCTGCTGCTCGGCTCCATCAAGTCCAACATCGGCCACACCCAGGCCGCGGCCGGTGTCGCCGGTGTGATGAAGATGGTTCTCGCCATGCGGCACGGGGTGCTGCCGAGGACGCTGCACGTGGACGAGCCCACCCCGCACGTCGACTGGTCGGCGGGCGACATCAGCCTGCTGACGGAGGCGCGGGAGTGGCCGGAGACCGGCCGTCCGCGGCGTGCGGGCATCTCGTCGTTCGGCTTCAGCGGCACCAATGCCCACGCCGTGCTGGAAGAGGCCCCGGAGGCTGACGCGGTTGAGGCCGTCGCGGACGCCGATGAGGGACCGGCGGCCCTGCCGGTGCTGCTCTCGGCCCGGACGGAGGACGGGCTGCGCGCCCAGGCCGGGCAGCTGCACGGCCACCTGACCGCGCGGACCGGGCTCCGCACGGCCGACCTCGGCTACGCGCTCGCCGTGGGACGGTCGTCGTTCGAGGAGCGGGCGGCGCTGGTCGCCGAGGACCGGGACGCGCTGCTGTCCGGCCTGGAGGCGCTCGCCGAGGGCCGTACGGCGGCCGGGCTCGTGCGGGGCTCGGTGGCCGGTGGCCGGGTGGCGTTCCTGTTCACGGGACAGGGCAGCCAGCGGCTCGGCATGGGCCGCGAGCTGTACCACGCGTACCCGGTGTTCGCGGAGGCGCTGGACGCGGTGTGCGATGCGCTGGACGTACACCTTGAACGGCCGTTGAAGACAGTCCTGTTCGGGGAGGATGCCGAGGCGCTGGATCAGACGGGTTTCACCCAGCCCGCGTTGTTCGCGGTTGAGGTGGCGCTGTTCCGGCTGGTGGAGGCGTGGGGTCTGCGGCCCGATTTCCTGTCGGGGCATTCGATCGGTGAGTTGGCGGCCGCGCATGTGGCGGGTGTGTTGTCGCTGGCGGACGCGGCGCGGTTGGTGGCGGCGCGTGGGCGGTTGATGCAGGAGCTTCCGGCGGGTGGCGCGATGGTCGCGGTGCAGGCGTCGGAGGATGAGGTGCTGCCGCTGCTGACCGAGCGGGTGTCGATCGCCGCCCTGAACGGCCCGACCTCGGTGGTCATCGCCGGTGATGAGGACGCGGCGCTGGAGATCGCGGCGTCGTTCGAGGCGCGGGGTCGGAAGACCAAGCGGCTCACGGTCAGCCACGCGTTCCACTCCCCGCGCATGGACGGGATGCTGGAGGCGTTCCGCGAGGTGGCGCAGGGGCTCACGTACGAATCCCCGCGCATCCCGATCGTCTCCAACCTCACCGGCACCGTGGTCTCCGCCGAGGAGATCACCAGCCCGGACTTCTGGGTGCGCCACGTCCGCGAAGCCGTCCGGTTCCTGGAGGGCATCCGGACTCTCGAGGCGCGCAGCGTCACCACGTTCATCGAGCTGGGCCCGGACGGTGTGCTCACGGCGATGGCGCAGGAGTGCGTGACCGACTCCGCGTCCGACGCCGCGTTCATCTCCGCGCTGCGCAAGGACCGTCCCGAGGCCGAGGCGCTGACCACGGCCGTGGCACGGGCACACGTCCGTGGCGTGGCGGTGGACTGGGCGGCCTTCTACGCCGGGACCGGCGCCACCCGACTGGCGCCGGACGAGCTGGCCGAGCTGCCCACGTACGCCTTCCAGCGGCAGCGCTACTGGCCGAAGGTCTCGTCGCTGTTCCTCGGCGACGTGGCCGCGGTCGGGCTGGGCCAGGCCGAGCATCCGCTGCTCGGCGCCAGCGCCGAACTGCCCGGCGCGGACGGGATGTTGTTCACCGGGCGGCTGGCGCTGTCCACGCACCCGTGGCTCGCCGACCACACGATCATGGACACCGTGCTGCTGCCGGGCACCGCGTTCGTGGAGCTCGCGGTCCGGGCCGGTGACCATGTCGGCTGCGAGGTGCTGGAGGAGCTGACCCTCGAAGCGCCGCTGGTCCTGCCCGAGGACGGCGGGGTCCAGCTGCGGCTGTGGGTCGGCGCCGCCGATGACACCGGCCGCCGCCCGCTGGAACTGCACTCCCGGGCCGAGCACCTCTCGGCCGAGGAGCCGTGGACCCGGCACGCGTCCGGTGTGCTGGCGTCCGGCGGTGCGCCGGAGGCGTCGTTCGAGCTGAGCGCGTGGCCTCCGGCGGACGCCGCCGAGGTGGAGGTCGGCGACCGTTACGCCGAGCTGCGGGACGTCGGTTTCGGTTACGGGCCCGCGTTCCAGGGGCTGCGCAGGGCGTGGCGGCGCGGTGGCGAGGTGTTCGCCGAGGTGGCGCTGGACGAGGGCACGGCCGAGGAGGCCACCGCGTTCGGGCTGCACCCGGCGCTGCTGGACTCCGCACTGCACGCGCTCGGCCTGGCCGGGCTCGGCGGCACCGAGACCGAGGGGCGGCTGCCGTTCGCCTGGACCGGGGTGTCGCTGTACGCGAGCGGTGCGACCACGCTGCGGGTGCGGATGGCCGCCGTGGGCGGCGACGGCGTCCGGCTGGAGATCACGGATGCCACCGGCGCGCCGGTCGCGGCCGTGGACTCGCTGGTGCTGCGCCCGGTCTCGGCCGAGCAGCTGCGGAGCGCGCGGACGACCTACCACGAGTCGCTGTACCGCGTGGAGTGGACGACGGCCGCACCTGCTGACGTGGCCGATGTCCCGCGCGACGGCCAGTGGGTGGTGCTGGGCACGGACGCCCTGGGCCTCGCCGCATACCCGGACCTGGCCGCGCTGGGCGAGGCCGTCGATTCCGGAACGGCGCTGCCGGACCAGGTCGTGGTGGACCTGACGCATCAAGCCCGTTCGGCCGTGTACTCGGACGGTGCGGCACTTGAACGCCCGGCTGCGGCGAACCAAGCCCGTCCGGCGCTTGAGGACCGGGGCCCTGGGGCGGAGCCCCAGGTTGTGGGAAGGGGCGGGGTGGGGGAAAACCCCGCCACCACGGCGCACCAGACC
>NZ_JAEEAP010000273.1 GCF_016103465.1 Streptomyces sabulosicollis | reverse complement strand
CCGGGGCCGTGCCCCTGGATCGCCCGCCCCGGGCCGCGCCCCCAGGTCCACGCGTCCCGGGGCCGCGCCTCCTGAGGGGGCCCGGCCCCGGACGCCTGTCCGGCGAGCGCCCGGGGCCGCCGCGGGACGGCCGGCGCGCGGGTGCGACGCACCTTCACCTCCGCCAGGCACCGCCGGTACGGCGCGCTGGCAGGCGCCCCGGCCCGGCGGCCGGCCCAGCCCCGGCGCGCGGGCGCAGTACTGCCGGGGCGGGGCGGACACCCCGTCCGGACGCTGTTCCGCTCGGCGTCGGCGCACCCGACGAGGTCCGACGCAGGTCCGGGGCAGGGGCCCGATGGGCCCCGGTCGGCGGCCCCGCCGTGGGTCGCGTTTGGCAGGGGCACATCGGGATACCCGCTTGTTGTGCGCGATCGGCCGTCTGACAACCGGGCGCCCACACCGCGCGCCGCGTACGCCGGCAGCAGCCCGTGCGCCGCGTAGCGAACGGTGCCCGGCGGCCGCCGCCGAGCCGCCACCGACCGACAGGAGGTATCCCGTGTTCCGCGCCATCGCCGACGTGCTCCGTGCCATCGGTGCCGCCATCGCGACCGTGGTGACGCTCCCCTTCCGCGCCGTGGCCCGCCTCTTCGGCGGTGCCTCCGACACGGTGAGCGGACCGCGTCGCAGGCGGGTGTGATGACCGTTTCCGGCTGATACCGGTGTCCGCCCGGCCCCGTACCCGGGCTTCCCGGCCCGCCGAAAGCGTCGGCCGCGACCGCTTCGTCAGTGCCACCTGCCACAATGCAGGAGCAGTGCAGACCGAAAGCGGAGCGTGATCGTGACGACGTCCATCGAAGGCAGGATCGCCGAGGAACTCGGCGTACGGGAACGGCAGGTCAAAGCCGCCGTCGAGCTGCTCGACGGCGGCTCCACCGTGCCGTTCATCGCGCGCTACCGCAAGGAAGCGACGGAGATGCTCGACGACGCGCAGCTGCGCTCCCTGGAGGAGCGGCTGCGCTATCTGCGGGAGCTGGAGGAGCGGCGCGCCGCGATCCTCGACTCCATCCGCTCGCAGGGCAAGCTGGACGAGGCCCTGGAGGCGCAGATCCTCGCCGCGGACTCCAAGGCCCGGCTGGAGGACATCTACCTCCCCTACAAGCCCAAGCGGCGCACGAAGGCGCAGATCGCCCGCGAGGCCGGGCTCGAGCCGCTCGCCGAAGGGCTGCTGGGCGACCCGACCGTGGAGCCCACGGCCGCCGCGGCGGCCTTCGTGGACGCCGAGAAGGGCGTCGCGGACGCCGCCGCCGCGCTGGAGGGCGCGCGGGCCATCCTCACCGAGCGGTTCAGCGAGGACGCGGACCTCATCGGCGAGCTGCGGGAGCGCATGTGGGAGCGCGGCCGGGTGGCCACCAAGGTGCGGGAGGGCAAGGAGGAGGCGGGCGCCAAGTTCGCCGACTACTTCGACTTCGCCGAGCCGTTCACCGAGCTGCCCTCGCACCGGGTGCTGGCGATGTTCCGCGGTGAGAAGGAGGAGGTCCTCGACCTCACCCTGGAGCCGGAGGAGCCCTCCGAGGAGCCCGGCCCCACCTCCTACGAGCGCTCCATCGCCCAGCGCTTCGGCATCGCGGACCGCGGCCGCCCCGCCGACAAGTGGCTGGCCGACACGGTGCGCTGGGCCTGGCGCACCCGCGTCCTGGTCCACCTCGGCATCGATCTGCGGCTGCGGCTGCGCCAG
This sequence comes from Streptomyces sabulosicollis, assembly GCF_016103465.1. Classification (GTDB taxonomy): domain Bacteria; phylum Actinomycetota; class Actinomycetes; order Streptomycetales; family Streptomycetaceae; genus Streptomyces; species Streptomyces sabulosicollis. Next base: position 10,487 of record NZ_JAEEAP010000273.1, on the reverse strand, counting down.
GCCGCCGAGGACGAGGCCGTCCGCGTCTTCGCCGCCAACCTCCGCGATCTGCTGCTCGCCGCCCCGGCCGGTACGCGCGCCACGATGGGCCTCGACCCCGGCTTCCGTACGGGCGTGAAGGTGGCCGTGGTCGACGCGACCGGCAAGGTGGCGGCCACGGACACGATCTATCCGCACGTCCCCCGCAACCAGTGGGACGAGGCTCTGGACAAGCTGGCCCGGCTGGCGCGTGAGCACAAGGTGGAGCTCATCGCGATCGGCAATGGCACGGCGTCCCGCGAGACCGACAAGCTGGCGGGCGAGCTGTGCGGCAAGCACCCCGAGCTGAAGCTCACCAAGGTGATGGTCTCGGAGGCGGGCGCCTCCGTGTACTCGGCCTCCGCCTTCGCCTCGCAGGAGCTGCCGGACCTCGATGTCTCGCTGCGCGGAGCGGTGTCCATCGCACGGCGGCTCCAGGACCCGCTGGCCGAGCTGGTCAAGATCGATCCGAAGTCGATCGGCGTCGGCCAGTACCAGCACGACCTGTCCGAGGTGAAGCTCTCCCGCTCGCTCGACGCGGTTGTCGAGGACTGTGTGAACGGCGTCGGGGTGGACGTCAACACGGCCTCCGCCCCGCTGCTCAGCCGGGTCTCCGGCATCGGCACCGGCCTCGCGGAGAACATCGTCTCCCACCGCGACGCCAACGGCCCGTTCCGCAACCGTAAGGCGCTCAAGGACGTGGCGCGGCTCGGCCCCAAGGCGTATGAGCAGTGCGCGGGCTTCCTCCGGATCCGCGGCGGCGACGACCCGCTGGACGCGTCCAGCGTGCACCCCGAGGCGTATCCGGTGGTGCGGCGGATGGCCACCACGGCGGGCGGCGACGTGGCCACCCTCATCGGCAACACCTCGGTGCTGCGCGGCCTGCGGCCGGACGAGTTCGTGGACGACGCCTTCGGTCTGCCGACCGTCACCGACATCCTCAAGGAGCTGGAGAAGCCGGGCCGCGACCCGCGTCCCGCCTTCAAGACGGCGACCTTCAAGGAGGGTGTCGAGAAGATCGGCGACCTGTCGGCCGGGATGATCCTGGAGGGCGTCGTCACCAATGTCGCGGCGTTCGGCGCGTTCGTGGACGTCGGTGTGCACCAGGACGGTCTGGTGCACGTCTCCGCGATGTCCAAGACGTTCGTCAAGGACCCGCGGGACGTGGTCAAGCCCGGTGACATCGTGCGGGTGAAGGTCCTGGACGTGGACATCCCGCGCAAGCGGATCTCGCTGACGCTCCGGCTCGACGACGAGGCGGGCGCCCCGTCCGGCGGCGGCCGCGACCGCGGCCGCTCCGACGAGGGCCGCGGCCAGCGCGGCGGCGGCCGTCGCGGCGCGCCCCAGCAGCGCCAGGGCGGTGGCGCGCCCCAGCAGCGCCAGGGCGGCGGCCGTGGCCAGCGCGGCGGCGGCCGCGACGCGGCCCCGGTGAACGGCGCGATGGCCGACGCCCTGCGCCGAGCTGGCCTCCTGGACCCGAAGAAGCGCTAGCCCGCCGGGCGGTTGGGCACCGGCTCGCCCGCCCGCGCCCGCCCGGTCTCGCCATCGCGGCGAGGCCGGGCGGGCGCGGTGAGACGGACGCGGTGAGACGGGCCCGCTGTCCTCTCCGCTCGGCGGCCGCACGCAGCGGATGGCCCCACCGGCCGCGCGAGGCGCGCGTTGAGCCCCCGTTCGTCCACGCGCGCGATCGCGCTCGTACGGGCACGGGCGCACACCGCGTCAGCCCGGCCGGAGCGTGTGGGGCCGATGCCCCGCCTACCGCTCCACGGGCGCGACCCGGACCCCGTCGTTCGTACGGGCCACCAGGAATGCGCGGCCGCGGAGGGCGCGGGGGTCCAGGGGGACGCGGTGGGTGCCCGGGTCCAGGACGGCGTCGAAGAGTTCCCGCGTATGGGGCCGGGACAGCCGGTCCAGACGGTGGGCCACGAGCCCCACCCGGCAGGTGGCCGCGACCTCGACCACCGCCTCGGCGCCGCCCGCCACCGTCGTCAGGCCGATGAGGCGGCGGCGGTCGTCAGGGGTGCGGTCCAGGGCCTGTTCGACCTGGGCGACGAGCAGGGGGACGATCGGGGCGAGCGGGGTGACGCACACCGCGTCGGAGCGCGCCGCCGCGAAGGCGGCCCGGACCGCGTCACGCTCGTCCTGACCCACCGTCCGGCCGAAGACCACCGCACCGTACTTGCGCAGCTCATCCGCGTGGGCACCGGCCGCGTCCAGGGTGATCTCGGCGCCGATGCCGACGCGGCGCAGCGCGGCGGCGAGCTTGGCCAGGACGGCGGCGCGCGGCCCGATCAGCAGCGCCCTCGGACCGCTCGGGATCTCGGGCGCGAGCGCGCCGTCGGCGGTCAGCAGCCCCTTCAGCGCGGTCCGGTACTGCTCGCCGTGGAAGCGGAAGGGGCCGAGGTCGTGGTAGCCGTCACGCTCGGCGTCCGGGGTCTCGCCGGTCTGCCAGACGAAGTCACGCCAGACGACGTCCGGACCGTCCCGCTCGATGACGGCGGTGACGGCCCCGCACTCCAGCCCCTCGCACTCCGGGCAGCCGTAGAGGACGAACCGGCCCCCGTCCAGCGGCGCCTCCGTCTCCAGCAGCAGCCTCCGCACCTGCTCGGCGAGGGCGGAGGGGCCGATGTCGGCGGCGAGCGGTGAGACCGCGTCGAGATCGGCCAGGCGCGCCAGCAGGGGGCCGCCGTCCACCACGAAGTCCAGGAAGTCGCGGTGGGTTTGGTACGCGCCGTCGGCCAGCACACCGCCCGCGCGCATCGCCGGGGCCAGCCCGAAGGTCACGTACTCGGAGGTCATGCCCCAAGTATTCCCGCTTCGGGGCGGTATCAGGGGGTAACCGGCGGTGCGCCGGGCGGCCCGGGTCGCCGCTTCCGCCGTCGGGGCGCGCAGACGCGGGAACGAGGCGCGCAGACGCGGGGACGCGGGGACGCGGCGCGCAGACGCGGGAACGAGACGCGCAGACACGGGGACGAGACGCGGGGACGCGGCGCGGAGACATGGGAACGAGGCGCGCAGACGCGGGGGCGAGACCTCCGCCCATCTCCCCCGCAGCCGCCCCGGGGCGGCCCCGCGCCGCCCGGACCGTGGGTCCGGGCGGCGGGCAGGACGCGGCCGCGCCCCGAAGCGGCGGCCGGGGCCGCTAACTGGTCTTGGCCACGGTGCCGCGATCGTCCGATCCGGCCGCGCCGTCCTCGTTCTCGGACGGGGAACCGGCATCCGACGGGGAGTCGGCCCCTGACGGAGAGTCGGCATCGGTCGGCGTCGCCGGGCCGATGCGGATCTCGAACTCGCCGGCGTACTTCTCATGACCGGCGATGACCGCCATCTCGACGGCCTCCTCGCCCTTCTCTCCCCGGACGATCAGCGGATCGCGGCGCAGATCCTTCAGCAGTGCCCAGCACAGCCCCACCATCACCAGTGTGAAGGGCGCGGCCACCAGGATCGTCAGGTTCTGCAACCCGGTGAGGGCATCGCCCCCACCGCCGCCGATGAGCAGCATGACAGCCGCCACCGCGCCCGTGATCACGCCCCAGAAGACGACGACGAAGCGGGTGGGCTCGAAGGCGCCCTTCTGCGAGAGCGTGCCCATCACGATGGACGCCGCGTCGGCGCCGGAGACGAAGAAGATGCCGACGAGGATCATCACCAGCACGCTCATCACCCCGGCGATCGGGTACTGGTCCAGCACCCCGAACAGCTGCCCCTCGGGGGTGGATTCCTTCCCCAGCCGCCCCGCGGCCTGGAGCTTCATCGACGAACCGCCGAAGATGGCGAACCAGATCAGGCTGACGGTGCTCGGGACCAGGATCACCCCGCCCACGAACTGCCGGATGGTGCGGCCGCGGCTGATCCGGGCGATGAACATGCCCACGAACGGCGTCCAGGAGATCCACCAGGCCCAGTAGAAGACCGTCCAGCTGCTCAGCCAGTCCGCGACCGACTTGCCGCCGGTGGCCTCGGTGCGGCCCACCAGCTGGGGCAGATCGCCGATGTACGAGCCGATGGAGGTCGGCAGCAGATCGAGGATGATGATGGTCGGGCCCGCCACGAAGACGAAGACCGCGAGGAAGAGCGCCAGCACCATGTTGATGTTGGACAGCCACTGGATGCCCTTGGCGACACCCGAGACGGCGGAGGCGATGAAGGCCACCGTCAGGATCGCGATGACCGCGACCAGCAGCCCGGTGCCGACGTCGCTCTTCCAGCCCAGCACCTCCACACCGCTGCCGATCTGCAGCGCGCCGAGGCCGAGCGAGGCGGCGGAGCCGAAGAGCGTGGCGAAGATGGCCAGGATGTCGATGACCCGGCCGCCCCAGCCGTTGGCGTTCTTCGAGCCGATGAGGGGCGTGAAGACCGCGCTGATGGTCTGCCGGCGGCCGCGGCGGAAGGTGCTGTACGCGATGGCCAGGCCGACGACCGCGTAGATGGCCCAGGGGTGCAGCGTCCAGTGGAAGAGCGTGGTGGACATCGCGGTCTGCATCTTCTCGGCCGCGGTGCCGGGGTCGGTCCCGGGCGGCGGGGTGATGAAGTGCGACAGCGGCTCGCTCACGCCGTAGAACATCAAACCGATGCCCATGCCCGCGCTGAACATCATCGCGACCCATGAGACGGTGCGGAATTCGGGTTCCTCGCCCTCCTTTCCGAGAGTGATCTTGCCGTAGCGGCTCATGGCCAGCCAGAGGGCGAAGATCACGAATCCCGACGCGGCCAGGACGAAGGCCCATCCGCCGTTGTGTATCAGCCCGGAGAGCATGCTGTCCGAGACGCTCTCCAGGGTGTCGGTGGCCACGGACCCCCAGACGACGAAGGCCAGCGTGAGCGCGGCGGAGACGCCGAAGACCACGCGGTCCGTCCGGGGGGTCCGATGGGGCCCGGCGGGGTCGGAGCCGGGGAGATCGACGGTCACCGGGGGATCGCCGCTGACGTCCCCCGTGGTTGTACCTGTCTGCGGCACGCAAAAGACCTTTCACTGGGGGTTTATCTGACGGATTTCCGGCTACCCAGGACGTGGAGATGCATGCCACCGGCCGTGTGCCGGTGGTTTCGTGTGCCCTCAGGGCGTCACGTTCAACACGCGTCCACCGGCTGCCCGGCGGTGAGGTGGTACGCGGCGCGGCCGTCCAGCAGCAGCGGCACCAGCGCGCGGGCCGACTGGCGCAGCGGTACGAAGGCGCTCCCGTCGCGCTTGACGGGCCGGGCCGTCACCCCGTGCAGGGCCAGCTCGTCCCGCACCTCGCCGTAACGCTCGGCGTCCAGCCAGTAGCCGCACGGCGGATCCTCGAGGACCGCGTCCTCCTCCGGCTGCTCGTTGTCGGCGCCGCCGAGGTAGACCGGGCCCCGGTCGGCGTAGCCGGCCAGCCGCGCCGCCGTCGTGGCCGCCTCGATGTGGGCGCGCCGCTGGGTGATGAAGTCGAAGGCGCCGTTCAGGGCGGCCAGGTGGGAGCCGACCCGGCGGCGGTTGTTGAGGGCGGGGTCGGCCTTCTCGGCGTCGGTGAGGGGATCGACCCGGGTCTCGACCAGCAGGCCCACGGCAGTCTTGACGCCCGCGGTGTTGCGCAGGATCCGCTCCTGGCCGTCGCCCGCCACCTGCTTGACCGGCTCCCCGGTCTCGGGGTCGGTCCAGATGCCGTAGACGCCGGTGGTGTGACCCGCGGCCTCCACGCCGGGCCGCACATAGGCGTCCGACAGGGTGCGCGCCTCGCGGTGCACCGGGCCTTCGGTGTTGAGGTTGCGCGGCCACAGCGCCAGGAGGTCCTTGACGTAGTACGGCTCGGTGGCACCGTACTCGTGCAGGTCGTAGACGGTGTCCGGGCGCCAGTCGCGGATGACGCCCGCCATCGCGCGGGACTCGGCGGTGGAGAGCGCGATGTGGTCGCGGTTGATGTCCACGCCGTCGGAGTTGCCGCGGGTGTCGGCGGCGCGGCCGTCGGGGTTGGCGGTCGGGACGACGAGGACGTGGGTGCGCTCCAGGAAGCGCCGCGTGCGGGCGTCCTTGGCGTAGGCGAGGTCGCGGATGGTGGTCAGACACGCCTCGCGGCCGGAGGGCTCGTCGCCGTGCTGGGAGCAGATCAGCAGCAGGACGTTGCCGCGTGCCGCCCGGGCCGGATCGGCGGGTGCGGCCGGTGCACCGATCCGCACCAGCCGCAGCGGCCGCCCCTGCGCGGTGGCGCCGATCCGGTCGACGGCGACGCGCGGGGCGGCCTTGTCGACGGCCGCGAGGAAGTCCGCCTCCTCGGCCTGGGTGGTCCAGCGCGCGCCATGGCTGATCTCGAACCCCGTGTGCGGCGGGCGCTGTTCGGCCCTTGCGGGCGCGCTGAGGAACGATCCGGTCAGCAGCGCACCGATCGCGCCGCAGGCGGCGCCGCGGATGAGGGGTGACCGCGAGAACACGAAGGACCTCCTGGGGTGAGGGGATACGGGGCGATCTCGGTGATGGCGTCCTGCCGGGCCCGCCGCCCGGTGGGCCCCCGCGCGGCTGCGGGGGCCCACCGGCGCGGGGTCAGTCGTGGGTGGACATGGACGGGAGCGGGTTCCGGTGGTGCGGGGCCCGTACGCCCTTCAGGGGCGGTGCGGCCGCCGTGCGCGAGGGGGCTGCCGCGGCCTTCGGGGCGCCGCCGACCAGCGGCAGCCGGGCCGAGGTGCGGGACAGGTCGAGGGTCAGCCGCGGGGTGGTGGACGGCGGTTCGACAAGGCCCGCGTCCGTTCCGGCGATGATCAGACCGAGGCGGTGGCCGGCCGGGACGACGTGGTCGGTCGCCGCGAGGTCGAGGGTGATGGTGTACGCCGTGCCCGGGGTCAGCGGGCGGCCCTTGCCGTCGGCCGCGAAGTGACCGAGGTCGGCCCAGCCCCGGCTGAAGACCGTGTAGTCCACGTCCTCCTCGTCGGCGGCGGTCTCCTTGAAGCAGGCGCTGTCGCCCTCCGTGCCGCTGCCCCAGCAGCTGCGCCGGTCGAGGGTGGTGATCCCCTCGCCGGACGCCGTGTAGTCACGGATGGTGGCCGGGCCGAGGTCGACCAGGACCGCCGAGAGATGGGCGCTGGTGGTGGAGGGCGTGGCGGTCACGGTGACTGTGCCGGAACCGGACAGCCGCAGGTCCTTCTTCAGCGGACCGGTGGTGAAGCCCGCCTTGCCGGGCGTCGGGGTGTCGATCGCCGCGGACCAGTCGGCCTCGCTCAGCGCGGGGTCGTCGGTGAAGGTCTCGGTCGCGCCGGGCTCGGCCCGCTCCGTGCCGAGCACGCCCACTCCGGCCGTGTCGCCGCTCCGCGGGCGCAGGGTGGTCTGCCGGGTTCCGGAGGGCGGCCAGACCCGGTCGGTGGACCACTGGTCGGGGGCGCGCTCGACATCGGCCATCGGCTCGCGCTCGATGCCGTTGTCGACACCGAGGAGGTAGTGGTCGAACCAGCGGTGCAGGGTGCGCACCCACTCCCCGCGCCGGAAGTCGAACGGGTCGACGTGCCCGGTCTGCGACAGCCAGATCTTGCGCTCGACGCCCGCGTCGGCGAGGGCGTTCCACCACTGGCCGAGGTGCTTGGTGCGGACGTTGAGGTCCTGCGCCCCGTGGACGGCGAAGACGCTGGCCCGCACCTTGTCCACGTCCGGCACATAATGGCGGGCGGTCCACAGACCGGTCCAGTCGCCGTTGCGCGGAGCGCCCTCGACGAGACGTTGCTGTACGGCGGCGCAGCGGGCGTGGGCGTCATCGCTCTCGACGGCGTCGGAGAGCCCGTCGGGGCCGGAGTCGAAGAGCGCGGCGCCCTTGGCGAAGTAGTAGTCGTACCAGGAGGAGATGGCGCCGATGGGCACGATGGTCTTGAGGCCCTTGACGCCGGTGGCGGCGACCCCGTTGGCGATGGTGCCGTCGTAGCTCTTGCCGATCATGCCGGTGGCGCCGTTGGTCCAGCTCGCCTTGACCCGCTCCCCGCCGGTGCGGGTGCGGTACGCGGTCGCGCGGCCGTTCAGCCAGTCGACGACGGCCTTGGCGGACAGGATGTCGGAGCGGCCGCCGACGTCCACACAGCCGTCGGAGCGGTTGGTTCCGGCGAGGTCGACCAGGACGGTGGCGTAGCCGCGCGGTACGAAGTAGTTGTCGTAGAAGAGCGGGAAGCGGACCGGATTCCCGGCCGCGTCATAGGTCTTGGTCTGGCTCTCGTTGCCGCGTCCGCAGCAGGAGTAGTACGGGCTGGCGTCCATGATGACGGGGACGCGGCGGCCCTGAGCGGCGGGTTCGCGCGGTCGCACGATGTCGACGGCGACCCGGTCGGTCCGTCCGTCCGCGTCGCCGTCGATCGTGGTGTCCACCCAGACGGATTCGCGGATGGCGTTCTCGTAGGAGTAGACCGGTCTGCTCGCTGACGGGCTTTCGGGTGGGCTGTCCGATCTGCTCTGCGCCGTGGCGGCGGCGTGGGCGGCCGGGGCGCCGAGCGGTGGCAGCAGGGACATGGCGGCGGCGACCAGCGCGGTGACCGCCGACAGCACGAGTGTGGTCCAGGGGATGCGGGGTGTCCGCGTCTGTAGCAGCACGGGCGGACGGTAGCGCGAGTCAACTCCCGTACAGAAGAGGGCGATACCTGTCGTGGGCGGGTCCGAGTCGATACGCGTTGCGTCCGGATGTCGATTGGATGTCGGACGGCGTGATGGACGTGAGGTGCGTGTGAGGAGTACATAGGGTCACGAGTGATCGTTCTCCCCTACGAGTTGGAGGACTCGTGCGTCACCACAGACTCCTCGTCCCGGGCGCGGCCGCGGCCTGCCTGCTGCTGGCGATCCCGGCATCGGCGGCCGACGCCACGCCGGGCGCCCCCGGCATCGGGGACTCCTACTACCCCTCGTACGGCAACGGCGGGTACGACGTCTCCCATTACGACCTGCGGCTGAAGTACCAGCCGAAGACGGACCGGCTGGAGGGCACGGCGACGATCGTGGCCGACGCCCGGCAGGATCTGTCCCGGTTCAACCTGGACTTCGCGCTCGATGTGAGCGAGGTGCTGGTGGGCGGGAAGAAGGCCGCGTTCACCGCGACCGGCGACCATGAGCTGGAGATCACCCCGGCCGCGCCGCTGACGTCCGGCCGCCCCTTCACCGTGGTCGTGCGCTACAGCGGTACGCCCTCGAAGGTCGTGGCGAACGGTTTCACCTCCTGGCTGCGCACCCCGGACGGCGGGATCGCGGCCAATGAGCCGGAGTCGGCGTGGTGGTGGTTCCCGAGCAATGACCATCCGCTGGACAAGGCCACCTACGACGTGTCGGTGGCGGTGCCGGACGGAACGCAGGCGATCAGCAACGGCACCCTGCAGTCGACCAGCTCCCAACTGGGCTGGACCCGCTACAACTGGCGCTCAGGCAAGCCCCAGGCCACGTATCTGGCCACACTGGCGGTCGGCAAGTTCGACATCACGACGGACACCACCGCCAACGGTCTGCCGGTGATCAACGCCTACAGCAAGGACCTCGGGGACAACGCGGGGGCGGCGCGGGCGAGCGTGGAGCGGACGGCGGAGATCGTGGACTGGGAGTCCACCGTCTTCGGCCCGTACCCCTTCGACGCGCTGGGCGGCTATGTGCCCAATGTGCCCACCGGCTACGCGCTGGAGACCCAGACCCGGCCGTTCTACAGCCCGAAGGGGTTCGCCAAGGGCGCGAACACCTCGCTGGTCGTGCACGAGCTGGCCCATCAGTGGTTCGGCGACAGCGTCTCGCTGAAGGACTGGCGCGACATCTGGATCAACGAGGGTTTCGCCAGCTATGCGCAGTGGCTGTGGTCGGAGAAGGAGGGCGAGGGCACCGCGCAGGAGCTGGCGGACTACACCTACGCCTCCTACCCGGCCGACGACCCCTTCTGGAAGGTCGAGCCGGGCAACCCGGGGCCGGAGAACCAGTTCCATGACGCGGTGTACGACCGGGGCGCGCTGGCCCTCCAGGCGCTGCGGAACCACATCGGCGACCAGGACTTCTTCGCGATCCTGAAGGGCTGGACGGCCGAGCACCGGTACGGGAACGCCTCGGTCAAGGACTTCGTGACCTATGCGGAGAAGGTGTCGGGCAAGCCGCTGGCCTCGCTCTTCGACACCTGGCTGTTCACCCCGTCGAAGCCGGCCGCGGCGCAGGCGCGGGCGGCGGAGGTGAGCCCGGCCAAGGCGCCGGTGCGGCCGAAGTCGTGGCAGCGGATCCAGGACACGCACAGCGCCCACGGACACTGAGCCGCCCCGGCCCCGGCCGGGGTCGCCCACCCCCGGCCGGGTCACCCGCCCCGGCCGGGGCCCGGCGGCTCTGCGGTGCGGTGGCGCTCACCACGCCATGGGCGCGCTCGTCCGGCCCACCGCCTGGTGTGGCGCCGACCGGCCGCCCGCGCCCGCAGTGCGCGCCAGGCCCCAGGCCACGGTCCTGGACCGAGTCCGCTCACGGCCATGCCTGCCTCTTATACACATCTGACGCTGCCGACGACTAGCCGAGTGTAGGACTCGGAGGGCGC
>NZ_JAEEAP010000272.1 GCF_016103465.1 Streptomyces sabulosicollis | reverse complement strand
GAGCTGGGCGGCGATTCGATCCTGGTGATGAAGCTGATCGCCCGAATCCGCGCCGTCCTCGGCGCCGAGGTCAGCATCCGCGCGCTGTTCACCGCTCCGACGGTGGCGGACGTGGCCCGGCTGCTCGCCGGCGCGGAGGATGGCTCGGAGGACGGCACCGCCCGCGGCACCGATGACACCGGCCTGCTGCTGCCGCTCCGTACCGCAGGCGACCGGCAGCCCCTGTTCTGCGTCCACCCGAGCACCGGGCTGGGGCGCTGCTACGCGGAACTCACGGACCACCTGCCACCGGACCGCCCGGTCTACGCGTTGCAGGCCCGCGGCTTCGGCACGGACGAGCCGCTGCCACGGACGGTCGAGGAGATGGCCGCGGATTACGTGGCACGGATCCGGACGGTACAGCCTGCCGGGCCCTATCACCTCCTCGGCTGGTCGTTCGGCGGCACCGTGGCCCATGCGATGGCGGCGCTGCTCCAGCAGCAGGGCGAGACGGTGGACCTCCTCGTGAGCCTCGACGGCTACCCCGGTGTCGACGGCTACCCCGGCGCCCACGAGGCGGAGCCGACCGGCGGGCCCATCGACGGTCCCGCCGATGAGCCCGGCCACGAGCCCGGCCACGAGCCCGGCCACGCGTCCGTCCGCGAGCCCGCCGGCGGGCGGCGCAGGCAGGTGCGGATGCTCTCCGAGATCCAGAGGGTCAACGCGCACAACAACCGACTCCTCGAGCACCACACGCCCGGCGTCTTCCGCGGAGACCTGCTGCTCTTCGTCGCCACCGAGGGTCGGCCCGCCTCGGCTCCCGTCCAGCTGGCTCCGGACGGCTGGTCGCCGTACGTCGACGGACATATCGAACCGGTCCGGATCGCCGCCGACCACGACGGGATGCTCACCGGAGAGCCCCTCGAAACGATCGGTCGGCTCATTTCCGCGCAGTTGCTGACGAAGAATTAGGGGAAGGGTGGAGAAAGGGCATGGACGAGAAGGAGAACGCGGCCGCGGGCGAGCTGCCCGAGGGCACGCGCCGACCGGGCAGATTAGGCATTCTGCTCTTTTCGCTGGGGGCCGCCCTGGCGATCGCCATGGTGGCGGGCGGATTGGGTTTCGCGCTCGGCTCCGATGATTCCTCCCAGTCCTCCGAAAGCTCCGGCACGGGGGACAAGAGAGCAAAAAGCATGGCCTTCGTCGAATGCCTGAGGGACAACGGGGTGCCGGACTTTCCCGATCCCGCCGCGGACGGCTCCATTCTGCTCGACCCGAGCAGCGGTATAGACGTCAAGGGCGATGCGTACAAGAAGGCGGAGAAAGCCTGCGAGCGTCTGATGCCCGAAGGTCGCCGGGCCTCACCGCCGCCCGGTGGGATGCCCGACCTGACGACGTACGTGGACTGCATGCGGAAGAACGGCGTGCCCGACTTCCCCGATCCGAAGGGCGGCGGCTTCGCCCCCGAGGAGGCCGGGATCGACGTCAAGTCGCCCGAGTTCCGGGACGCCCACAAGGCTTGTCAGCAGCACCTGCCCGCAGGAGCGCCGGGCCCGGCGTAGCCTGCTGTGCCGGGCCGGGCACAGCAGGGCGCGGTGCCCTGCCGGGTGCCTCCCTGCCCCGGGCCGCCGGACCACCCGTCCGGCGGCCCGGGGCTTCCGCATGCCCGGCGGCCGGGGTTTCCGCATGCCCTGAGGAGGCCCGGGTTTCCGCATGTTCCGGGGCCCGGGCTTCCGGACACCCCGCGGCCCGTCACTCGCCCGTGTGCGGCCCCCGCCCCCAAACGAAACCTCGGCGAAACCGCCCCCTCGCTAGAACAGGAGGTACAGGAATTCCCGAGGGAATGGGGACAGTGGCATGGTGGTTATCACGGAGCGGCCGTCGGATGGCAGTGCCGCACCCAGGAAGAGGCTGCGGCGCACCACCGCACTGGCGGCGCTGCTGACCGGGGTTGCCCTGTTCGCCACTGCCTGTGGCGACAACGACGAACCCGATAAGAGCGTGGCCAGTGTGGGTTCCGGGAAGGACTCGCAGTCCAAGCAGCCGGAGGCCGGTACGCAGGCGGACGGGTTGAAATTCGCGCAGTGCATGCGGAAGAACGGCCTCCCCGATTTCAAGGACCCGAAGCCCGGTGAGGGCATGGGCGCCGGTATCGACCCACAGTCGCCGGAGTTCCAGAAGGCCGAGAAAGCCTGCAAGCAGTACATGCCGGCGCCGCCCCCGCAGGAGGGTGGCGGTGGTCCGGGCGATGTGTGGCCGACCGAGGACAAGCTCAAGTACGCCAAGTGCATGCGGAAGAACGGCGTGCCCAGCTTCCCGGACCCGGATGAGAGCGGCGGTTTCAAGCTGGAGGTCGACCCGACCACTCCGCAGTTCAAGAAGGCGGAGGACGCCTGCAAGCAGTACCAGCCCGAGTCCCTTCGCAACATGGAGCCCAACAAGCCCGGCGGGGGCTCGGCGTGAGTGCGACCCAGACCCCGACGGAGGACGAGGAAGCCAGCCCCCCGGAGCGGCAGAGCGCGCCGCCACCGGCACGGCGCGGGCGGCGCGGGCTGACCGCGATCGTCGTCGTGGCGATCGTGGTCGCGGCCGGGGCGGGCGTCGTCGTGGCCGATCCGTTCAAGAAGTCCGAGAAGGACACGTCGACCAGGACCAGCGCCCCCACCGGGCTGGCCAGGGTCACCCAGGGCTCCCTGTCGGCCCGTACGCTGGAGAACGGGACGCTCGGCTACGCGGGTTCGTACGACGTCGTCAACAACGCCAAGGGCACGATCACCAAGCTGCCCGCCGTGGGCGATGTGATCAGCCAGGGCGAGGTGCTCTACCGCGTGAACGGCAAGCCGGTGGTGATGCTCCAGGGTGCCGCCGAGCCGGTCTACCGCGATCTGGCCTACGGCGCCGAGGGCACCGATGTGCGGCAGCTCAACGCCGCGCTCGTCAGCCTCGAGTACGCCACCAAGGCGCAGATCGACCCCGACTCGGACTACTTCAGCATGCAGACCTTCTACGCCCTCAAGGAGCTGCAGGAGGACGTCGGCCTGAAGGAGACGGGTGAACTGTCCCTCGGGCAGGCGGTGTTCCTGCCCGCCGAGGAGGTGCGGGTCATCAAGGCCGGGGCCGTGCGCGGTGGCCCGGCCGGGCAGGGGCAGAACGTCCTGCAGGTGTCCTCGACCAAGCGGCAGGTCACCGTCGAGCTCAACGCCAGCCAGCAGACCGGGGTGGCGGTGGGCGACAAGGTGACCATCACCCTGCCCAACGGCAAGGCGACCGACGGTGAGGTGTCATCGGTGGGCAAGGTGGCGAAGCAGGTCGACGACAAGACCACCATCGAGGTGCAGATCAAGCCGAAGGACCCGAAGGCCACCGGTGGGCTGGACCAGGCGCCCGTCCAGGTGGCCATCGTCTCCGACACGGTGAAGGGTGTGCTGTCGGTGCCGGTGAACGCGCTGCTGGCACTCGCCGGAGGCGGTTACGCCGTGGAGGTCGTCGGCGCCGAGGGCAAGCACAAGCTGATCCCGGTGCGCACCGGGCTCTTCGACGACAGCGAGGGCAAGGTGGAAGTCAGCGGCGCCGGACTCGAGGTCGGCCAGAAGATCGCGGTGCCCGCCTCATGACCGGCGTGGAGACCGAGACGCGGCCGGTCGACGTCCGGACCACCGGCGAGGCGGTTCTGCAGCTGGAGGACGTGACCAAGGTCTATCCGGGCGCCTCCCCGGTCGTGGCGCTGGACGGTGCCGGATTCACCATCCACCGGGGCGATTTGGTGGCCATCGTGGGACCGTCCGGCTCCGGCAAGTCGACCCTGCTGCAGGTGATGGGCACCCTGGACCGGCCGACGTCCGGCACGGTACGGGTCGTGGGGGACGACGTGGCTTCGATGTCCGACCGGGCGCTGGCCGGGCTGCGCGCCACCCGGATCGGCTTCGTCTTCCAGCAGTTCTTCCTGGCCGAGCACGCCACGGCGCTGGAGAACGTGGCCGACGGGATGCTCTACTCGGGCGTCCGGCGCCCGGCCCGGCTGTCGGCGGCCGCCGCGGCCCTGGACCGGGTCGGCCTCGGCCACCGGGTCCACCACCGGCCGTCGCAGCTGTCGGGTGGCGAGCGGCAGCGGGTCGCGATCGCCCGCGCCCTGGCCGGTGACCCGGCGATCGTGCTGGCCGACGAGCCCACCGGCAACCTCGACAGCGTCGCGGGTGCGGCGATCTTCAAGCTGTTCAAGGAGCTCAACGCCGAGGGCACCACCATCGTCATGATCACCCACGATCGGGAGCTGGCCGCCCGGCTGCCACGCCGGATCGAGGTGCTCGACGGGCACATCGTCGCGGACGTCATGTCGGCGGAGGACCCGCTGGACACCGAGAGGCGGCTGCCATGACCCCGACGGCCACCGCCCCCGGCCGGCTCCACCCCGGCGACCTGGCCCGGACCGCCAGTGTGGGGCTGCGCACCCGCCGGATGCGGGCCGCCCTGTCGGCGCTGGGCATCGCCATCGGCGTCGCCGCGATGGTGGCGGTGCTCGGACTGTCGTCCTCCTCGCAGGCCGGGCTGCTCGCCGAGATCGACAAGCTGGGCACCAATCTGCTGAAGGTCACTCCGGGCCAGTCGCTGGGCGGCGGGGACGCCAAACTGCCCACCGAGGCGCCGGGCATGATCTCCCGGATCGGGCCGGTCGAGGCGGTGCAGAGCACCGGCAAGACCGACGCCGAGGCGTACCGCAGTCCGCACATCCCGAGCCTCAACACCAACTCCCTCTCGGTGAACGCCGCCAGCCTGCGCCTCCCGGCCGCGGTGCGCACCTCGATGGCCCAGGGCAGATACCTCAACGCCGCCACCGCGCGGCAGCCGGTGGCCGTCCTCGGCTGGGACGCCGCCAGCCGGCTGGGCATCTCGAGGATCCACCCCGGCATGCGTATCTGGGTCGGCGGCCAGTGGTTCTACGTGTCCGGGGTCCTCAAGCCCGCGAAGCTGACACCGGAGATCGACTCGGCGGTGCTGGTGGGCTATGAGGCCGCGGAGAAGTACCTGGACTTCGACGGCCACCCCTCCACGGTGTACGTACGGTCGGACACCGACCAGGTCAAGGAGGTCCGCAACGTCCTCGCCGCAACGGCCAACCCGCAGAACCCCAGCGAGGTCAGCGTCACCCAGCCGTCGGCCGCGCTCGAGGCGCGGGCCGCCGCGCGGTCGGCGCTCGACGGGCTGTTCCTCGGGCTGGGGGCGGTGGCCCTGCTCGTCGGGGGCATCGGGGTCGCCAACACCATGGTGATCTCCGTGCTCGAACGCCGGTCGGAGATCGGTCTGCGGCGGGCGCTCGGCGCCACCCGGGGCACCATCCGGCTGCAGTTCCTCTCCGAGGCGATCCTGCTCGCCATGCTCGGCGGCGCGGCCGGGGTGGTGCTGGGCACGCTGGCGACGTTCGTCTACGCGGGCGTCAAGGGCTGGGAGACCGTCGTTCCGGTGCTCGCCTGGGCGGGTGGACTCGGGGCGGCCGTGGCCATCGGTGCCATCGCGGGGCTGCTGCCCGCCCTGCGGGCGGCCCGGATGCCCCCCACGGAGGCGCTGCGAACGGTCTGAACCGAGCCGCCCGGCACCGTGGTGCATCCCCCGTCCCGGTGCCGGGCTTCGGGGCGCTCGGCACCGGGGAGTGGCGGACACCTAAGCCCATGGCCGCCGGGGCGGTACGCGGTCGGCGAGGCCCCGGCGTCCAAACGTCCAAGTGCGCATTTCTGTACGGGAGTTGGCTCCCCGAGACTGGGCGGAACCGGTCGACGGGGGAGGGCCATCGCCATGAGTGGCAGTGTGCTGGAAGAGACCATCCGTGATGTGCTGATCGGCCTCGCCGTGGTCGTGCCCGCGGCCATCGTCTGCGGCCGGATCGCCCAGCGGCTGCGGCAGCCTGCGGTGCTGGGCGAAATCGCCGCGGGCCTGATGCTGGGCCCCAGTCTGCTGGGGCTGCTGCCCGGGAATCCGACCGCGGTCCTGTTCCCGGACCAGGCCCGCCCCTTCCTCCAGCTGCTGGCCCAACTCGGCCTCGTGCTCTTCATGTTCGGGGTGGGATATCACCTCGACGTCGCGCAACTGCGCGGCCGGGGCCGTCAGGTGGTGTCGGTCTCGCTCAGCTCCGTCGCCCTGCCGTTCGCCCTGGGCACCGGCCTGGCCGTCGCGTTCGCGTCCTGGGGCCTCACCGAGCGAGGGCGGACGGGGCTGCTCGGACCGGCCCTGTTCCTGGGCGCGGCGATGTCCATCACGGCGTTTCCGGTGCTCGCCCGCATCCTGACCGACCACCGTCTGGCCCGGGAGCGCATCGGCACCATGGCGCTCGCCTGCGCCGCCCTCCAGGACCTGCTGGCCTGGGGCATCCTCGCCGTGGTGGTCGTCGTGGTGAACGCCGACGGCCCCTGGCCGCTCGCCCGGATGGCGCTGCTGTCCGCCCTCTTCGTCCTCGGCATGCTGTACGTGGTCAAACCCGCGCTGCGGAGGCTGCTGGCGCCCGAACGGCCCTGGAACCGGGACAGCGCACTGGTCCAGGCCGTGGTCTTCAGCGGCCTGCTGCTGTCGGCCTGGGCCACCGACGCGATGGGACTGCACACCGTGTTCGGCGCCTTCGTCTTCGGCGCCGTCGTACCGCGCCGCCTGCTCGAGGCCCACGCTCCGGAGGTGCCCGCGCGCATCGAGCAGTCGAGCCTGCTGCTGCTTCCGGTCTTCTTCACCGTGACCGGGCTGTCCGTCAACTTCCAGGGGCTCGGCGGCCAGGGCCTGGCCATGCTGCTCGCCGTGCTCGTCGCGGCCTGCGCGGGCAAGTTCATCGGTGCCGCGGCCGCCGCCCGGCTCACCGGGGCCACCCCACGGCAGGCCATCACCCTGGGCGTGCTGATGAACGCGCGCGGGCTCACCGAACTCGTGCTGCTCAACGTGGGCCTGGGCCTCGGTGTCATCGACGGCCGCGTGTTCACCGTGATGGTGGCCATGGCGGTGGTCACCACGATGATGACCGGCCCGCTGCTGCAGCGCCTGCTGCCGGCGCCCCCGTCGCGCACCGCCTACCGCGGTGGCGACGGGGGCGCCGGTGGCGCGGCGGAAGCTGGGGCGGGACCGCGGCCGCTGCCGCGCGACGCGGCCGGAAGCGGTCAGCCGGACACGGCGCTCAGGGAGCCGTGACGACCGCGCCGCCGCCCGCCCCGGCCGTGATCCTGCCGGGGCACAGCCCCCGTGCCGCGAGTCCGCTGAGGATCTGCGGCACGGCGGCGACGGTGGTCTGGTACCCGCCGTCGTGCATGAGGATGATGCTGCCCGCCCGCATGGTGGCGGCGGCCTGGACGATCTGCTGGGTGCCGGCCCCGTTCCAGTCCTGGGAGTCCACGCTCCACAGCACCTCGGTCAGCCCGAGACGGGCCTCGTCGGCCTTCACCTGCGCGTTGGTCTCCCCGTAGGGCGGCCGGAACAGGGTGGGCGTCTGCCCGGTGATGCGCCGGATGGTGTTCTGGGCGCCGGCGATCTCGTTGTAGGCCGCCGGTTCCCCGATCTGGGTGAGATGGGGGTGCGAGGTGGTGTGATTGGCGATCCACATGCCCGCCGCCTGTTCGGCCCTGAGCAGGTCCGGATACTGGTCGGCGTGCTGCCCCCAGATGAAGAAGGTGGCCTTCGCACCGCCCGCCCGCAACGCGTTGAGCAGCGCCTGGGTCGATGTTGGATTCGGCCCGTCGTCGTAGGTCAGACCCACGTACCCGTTGGGGCAGTTGGCCCAGGCGCCGTCGGTGTGGCTCGCGCCGTGGGTGGCCGCCGGGGACGGGGCGGCGGAGAACGCCGCCAGGGCGGCCGTGGCCGCGGCGACGAGCGCGGCCCGCCGCGCCTTCCCGGTGCTTCTTGCTCCTCCTCGACGTGCCGCGGCCTTTCCGCGTCCGGTCATGGTCCCTCCTGGAGTGCGGGTGTGGTCCTCTGCCGGTGGGCTAGGAGGCGGTGCACGAGCCGATGGTGGGGGCCGACCAGTCCCCGTTCGCCATGACCGTGAAGCCGAAGCTGGTGGCCGCTCCGGCGCCCAGGTTGCCGTTGCCGTTGGGCCGCATCGTCATGACCTTGCCGCTGCCGTCCCAGCTGGGACTGCCGTTCCAGGTCGTGGCGACGCTCTGCGCGGAACGCACGGTCACCGTCACGGTCCAGCCGCTGATGGCGGAGGATCCGGCCCGCACCGTCACCTGGCCGTTGAAACGGTCGCCCCACCGCTGGGTCTCGGAGTACGACGCGGTGCACGACTTGCCGCCACCGCCACCGCCACCGTCGCCGGTGCCGCCCAGCGCGGTGAGCACCGCGGTGTAGGCGGGCTTCTTCGCGTAGTTGTCGTCGAACAGCAGCGGGGTGCCGCTGGCGCGCCACGAGTACTTGTCGGTGACACCCCATACGGTGATGCCGGTGCAGCGGGACACGGCCAGACACGCCTGGGTGACACGGCGGTAGCTGTCGGCCTGTGCCGTGCCGGAACCCTCGATGTCCAGCTCGGTGATCTGCACATCGACGCCGAGGTCGGCGAAGCGCTGGAGGTTCTGCTGGTAGTCACCGGGGACCGGGGACTGGCTGTTGAAGTGCGACTGGAAGCCGACGCAGTCGATCGGCACCCCGCGCGCCTTGAAGTCCTTCACCAGGTTGTAGACCGCGTTGCTCTTCGCGTTCTGACCGTCGGTGTTGTAGTCGTTGTAGCAGAGCTTGGCGCCCGGATCGGCCGCACGCGCGGTGCGGAACGCCTCCTCGATGAAGCCGTCACCGAGCTTGTCCTGGAACGGCGAACTGCGCCGGGCGCCGCTGTTGCCGTCCTGGAACGCCTCGTTGACCACGTCCCAGGCGTAGATCTTGCCCTGGTAGTGCTGCATCACCTTGGTGATGTGGTTGTTCATCGCCGACCGCAGTTCGGTGGCGCTCAGACCGCCTACCCAGCCGGGCAGTTGGGAGTGCCAGACCAGGGTGTGGCCGCGGATCTTCATGCCCTTGCCCTGGGCGTGGCCGACGATCTGGTCGGCGCTGCCGAAGTTGAACGAGTTCCGGGAGCTCTCGACGGCGTCCCACTTCATCTCGTTCTCGGGTGTGACGGCGTTGAACTCGGTGTCCAGCGTGCTGGCGTACGGGGATTCGCCGAGGTGGTTGGCGGCCACGGCGGCGCCGAAGTAGCGGCCCTTCGCGGCGGCCGCGCCACCGAGGGTGCTCGCGGCGTTGGCGGGACCGGACAGGGCCAGGACGCCGGCCGCGGTGAGGAGGCCGACGGCACCGAGGCTGAAGGCCCTTCGGACGCGTAACCGAGGACGCTGATCTCTGCGTTCCTGACCGGCCTGACGGGAATCGATGACCATTGCTGTCCCTTCTCCGGGGGCGGGTGGCTGTGGTGTGCCGATGGGCAACGATCGATGCGGAGTATGCTGCGGGGCTGACGCAACGTCAACGCTTCTTCCGGAATGATTCCGGTAGAAACATGCGCCGATGTTGCTGCCGCTTCGCCTCTGAGCTGCTCACCTTCGGTGGGTACGCGTGGTCATCGCCGACGCAAAGGATCTCACTCCATCTGTCTCCGAAAAGTTTTCGGTGCGGCGATGACGTGTTATCGGTCGGTCTGCCCGCCTCCGTCAGCGGGTGCAGTCAGGTGACGGATACCGCCCGTGGCGCCCTCCGGCGAGGATTTCCGCCGAATCGGACTTCTCATGAACAAGGCGAACATCCATGCAGCAGATAACCCTGGGCGATGTCACCGTCACCCGCGTCGAGGAATACTACGGATCCGTCGACCTGGCGCCCCGCACCTTCTTTCCGGGAAGCCCGCGGGAGGTCTGGGAGGACAACGCGTCCTGGCTGGTTCCGGACTTCTACGACCCCGCCACCGATAACGTGCGCTCCGCGATTCAGACCTGGGTCCTGCGCAGTGAGGGCAAGACCATTCTCGTCGACACCGGTGTGGGCAACCACAAGCACCGGCCCTACGCCCCCGTCTGGAGCTATCTGAATACCGACTTCCTGGGGAACCTCGCCAGGGCCGGGGTGCGGCCGGAGGACGTCGACATCGTGGTCAACACCCATCTGCACGTCGACCACGTGGGCTGGAACACCCGCCTCGACGGTCGGCAGTGGGTGCCGACGTTCCCGAACGCCACGTACCTGATCCCCGAGCGCGACTTCGAGTTCTGGAATCCGGAGAATGAGCACAAGCCCCTGCTCGGCAGGGGCAATCAGAATGTCTTCGAGGATTCCGTGGCGCCCATCCGGGAAGCGGGCAAGGCGCTGTTGTGGGACGGCAGCCTCGATATCGACGCCCAGCTGCGTCTGGAACTCGCGCCCGGACACACACCGGGGTCCTCCGTGCTCGCTCTCGATTCCCGGGGCGATCGCGCGCTCTTCGTGGGGGACCTGCTGCACAGCCCGGTGCAGATCGCCGACCCCGACACCAACAGCTGCTTCTGCGAGGACCCGGCCGAATCCCGCGCCACCCGCCGCCGGGTCCTCGGCCGGGCCGCCGACCAGAACGCCCTGGTCTTCCCCGCCCACCTGGGCGGCCACGGCGCCGCCGAGGTGCGGCGCGAGGGCAGCACGTTCGCCGTCAAGGAATGGGCCGCCTTCGCGCGCCTGTGACCGGCCGACCGGAGCGATTCCGAGGAAGAGACACCACACCACGCATGACGAACCACACCACCACCCCTGTAGTGATGACCTCCCACGGCGCGGTCCGTGGCCGCCGGGAGGAGCACGCCACCGTCTTCCGGCACATCCCCTACGCCGCCCCGCCACGCGGCGCCGCCCGGTTCGCCCCGCCGACACCGCACCCGCCATGGGGCGGCGTCCGGGACGCCACCGTCGCGGGACCCACGGCACCGCAGCCGAGGCGCGACGCGTTCGGCCGCCTCGATATGTCCCCCTACTTCGGGCAGGGCTGGGTCCCGGGCGAGGACTACCTCGCGGTGAACGTCTGGACGCCCGACACCGCGCGCGACGACCTGCCCGTGATGGTGTTCGTGCACGGCGGCGGCTTCGTGGCCGGGTCCACCCGGTCGGAGCTCTACGACGGCACCGCCTTCGCCCGGGACGGCGTCGTCCTGGTCACCCTCACCTACCGGCTCGGGATACCCGGCTTCCTGCACCTCCCCGACGCCCCCGACAACCGGGGCCTGCTGGATGTGATCGCGGCGCTGCGCTGGGTCGGCGAGAACATCGCGGCCTTCGGGGGTGACCGGTCCCGGGTGACGCTCTTCGGCCAGTCGGCGGGCGCCACGATCGTGGGCGCGGTGGTGGCCGATCCACGGGCCGAAGGGCTCTTCCAGCGGGCGATCATCCAGAGCGGCAGCGGCCGGGGAGCGTTCAGCCGCGCCCAGGCCGCCCGGGTCACCGCGGCCCTCGCCCGCGTCCTGGGGACCGCCGCGACGGCGGAGGCGCTGGCGTCGGTCCCCGACGAGCGCTTCGTCGAGGCCATGCCCCTGCTCGCCGGGATCGATCTCACGGTCGAGGGGCGCTTCGATCCGCTGATCGGCCTGAGCGCGTTCAGCCTCGTCCTGGACCAGCAGCCGGCCGAGGCCGTGGCCACCGGACGTGGCGCGGGCATCGATCTGCTGCTCGGCACGACCGCCGAGGAGGGCAACCTCTATCTGGCCCCCTCGGGCCACCTCACGTCATCGACCGGGGCGGACGTCCACGCTACGGCGGCACGCTCCCACCCCGCCCCCGAGAAGCTGGTGGAGGTCTACCGCCGGGAGCGGCCCGGAGCGTCCCCGGGCGAGCTGCGGGCCGCCATCATGACGGACGCCCTGTTCGGCGCGGGCACCCGGCGGCTCGCCGCCGCCCACGCCCAGCACCCCTCGTCGCGTACCCACGTCTACGAGTTCGCCTGGCGGTCGCGGGCGCTGGACGGCCGGCTCGGCGCCTCGCACGTCATCGAGCTGCCGTTCGTGTTCGACCGCACCGAGCTGCCGCGGCTCCACGGGCCCGAGGCGATCCTCGGCCCCACCGAGCCGCCCGCCGACCTCGCCTCCCGTGTCCACTCCGCCTGGATCCGGTTCGCGAGGACGGGCGACCCCGGCTGGCCGCCGTACGACGGCGTGCGCAGGACGACCATGCGCATCGCCGAGACATGGACACAGGTGGCGGACCCCGGCGCCGCGATACGACTGGCCTGGGAATAGCGCCATCACGGGCGACCCGCCACCCGTCCGCAACGGAGGCCCACCACCCGTCCGCAACGGCGACCCGCCGCCCCTCCCCAACGGCGACC
>NZ_JAEEAP010000271.1 GCF_016103465.1 Streptomyces sabulosicollis | reverse complement strand
CCCCGCAACTGGGGCTCCGCCCCGGACCCCGGACCCGGGGCTCCGCCCCCGGACCCCGAACCGCGATGCGGCCCGGAGTCGGTCCGGGGGCAGGCGGGGCTCAGGCCGGGTTGTCCCCGTGGGTCAGGGTCTCCCAGCCCAGGAAGAGGCTGTTGGTGCCCGCCGGGCGCTGCCGCTCGGTGAGCTTCTGGGTGTTGGTCATGGCGATGCCGAGCCGGTTGTGCAGGGCGTTGTAGCCAACCTCGGTGACCGGGCCGAGGCCCCGCTTGACGCTGCCGCCGCACAGCCAGGACGGCGGGGCCTCGCCCAGCTCGTACTTCGACTGGAAGCCCAGCGCCTGCCGCAGCCGCTCGCCCACCTCGGGGTAGAGGTCCTGGCCCTGGATACGGCTGGTCTCGGCGACGTGCGCGATGGAGGCGATCCCGTAGCCGGTGTGGGTGAAGTCGCGGCAGGTCTCCTGAGTGAGCCCGGTGACGAAGGTCGACTGGCCCTGCCAGTACTTGATGATCTTGTCGCGGGTGTCGAGGCCGCTGCCGGGAGCGGTCTTCGGCAGGGAGCCGTCGGACTCCAGGTAGACATACGCGGGGACGCGGCCGCGGAACTTCGCGACCGCCTTGTCGTAGCTGGTCCGGTCGTCCAGGAAGACGGAGATGCCGGTGGCGGCCTCCATCATCACCAGCTCCCAGTTGCCGTTGGAGTTCGAGCCGCCGATGACCTTCGGGAGGTAGACGGTGCGCAGCATGGTCTTGAAGCGGTCGATCGAGGCGGCGGGCCAGCCGTCGTAGGTGTAACGGATGATCTCGGCCGCCCGGGGCCAGGAGGACCCGGCCCAGCCGGTCTGGAGCGGGGCGTTGCTGTTGGTGTGGTCCTTGATGGTGGCCGACCAGGCGTCCATGATCTGGATCGCCTTCTCGGCGTAGCGGCTGTCGCGGGTGATGTACCAGGCCAGCGAGAGGGAGTAGGCGGCGAGCGCGTCCTGGCGCTCATCGGTGCAGCCGATGTTGGGGTCGGAGTACGGACCGCATTCGACGACCGCGCGCGGCTTGGGGGTGCGCGACAGCGAGGCGTACGGGCTCGCCAGCATCGCGTCGTAGGCGCCCTTCCAGGGCTGGGCGCCGGCGTTCACCTTGGAGCGGACGAAGTCGAGCTGGGCGCTGCTGACGAGGACGCCGGGGTGGGTGAAGGCCGCCTTGGGCGTGGCCTTGGGCGCGGCGTCGGTGGCGGCCTTGGACGCGGTGGACCGCTGGGTCTGCCCGGCCGAGGCCGGTCCGCTGAGGATGCCCGCGAACAGCGCGGCCAGCGCTGTGGCGAGGGCGAGATACAGGGCTCTGGTGCGCATGAGGGCGGCTCTCCTGACGGTGTGGTTCGCATGTGTGAACGACGGATACCGACATGAACTCCTGTGGTGTTCCGGGAAGGTAGCTCATGAACACGTCAAGGTCTAGACCTGCCGTGCGTAGGAGAGAATGTGCGCCCCCGCCCCGATCGAGAGGCCCAGCGTGGAGACGACAGTCGCGGAGGACCAAGCCGCAGGCCCCGGCCGGCCGCCCGGCGCACCGCGCGGCGCCCGCGCCGCCGTCGCCCGGCTGCTGCGGCTCCCCGGCGGGCGGGCCCGGCGGTGGGCGGCCTGGTGCGCGGTGCCGCCGCTGGCCCTGGTGAGCGTGGTGGCGCTGTGCCGGGCCGCGGACGCCGACGGCATCACCCCCATACCTCAGCTGCTGGCCTTCCTGCCCTGGCTGCTGGTCCCGGCGGCGCTCGGGCTGCTGCTGAGCACGGCCGCGCGCTGGCCGCTGGGGTGCGGCTGGGCGCTGGCGGCAGCCGCGGTCACCGGGTGGTTCATCCAGCCGTACGACGGCGGCTCCACGCCCGAGCCACGCGGACCGGTCCTGGCCCGGCTGCGGGTGATGACCGCGAACCTCGAGTTCGGCCAGGCCAGGGAGGGTCTGCTGAGCGCACTGCGCCGGGAGCGGCCGGATCTGGTCGCGGTGCAGGAGTGCGACACCAGATGTGCCGGGGCGCTGGACTCGGCCGCCGTCCGCAGGGCCTACCCGTACCGGAGCGTCGTCCTCGGCGACAGCGCCGCCGCGGGCTCGGCGATCCTCAGCCGCCATCCGCTGACCCGGGCGGAAGGGGTGCGCGGGACGCTGCGGATGCCGGGCGCGGTCGTCCGGGTCGCGGGGCAGCGGCTGCGGATGCAGGTCGCCCATCCCATGCCGCCGATGCCGGGGCAAGTGGACCTCTGGCGCACCGAGCTCGGGCGGCTGCGCGCCTACGCCGCCGGGCGGGGCGACGACCCCACCCTGATCGCGGGCGACTTCAACGCCACCCAGGACCACGCCGCCTTCCGGGCCGTCCTGGACACCGGGCTGCGGGACAGCGCACGGGCCTCCGGGGCGTCCCGCACGCCGAGCTGGCCGAGCACCACGGCCCCGCTCCTGGGGGCGCAGATCGACCATGTGCTGGTCAGCCGGGGCTTGCGGCCGCGCACGGCCCGCTTCCTGGACCTGCCGCACACCGACCACCGGGCGCTGCTGGTGGAGCTGGACCTGTACGGGCCCCAGGGCTGAGG
This sequence comes from Streptomyces sabulosicollis, assembly GCF_016103465.1. GTDB lineage: Bacteria > Actinomycetota > Actinomycetes > Streptomycetales > Streptomycetaceae > Streptomyces > Streptomyces sabulosicollis. The sequence continues at coordinate 9,739 of NZ_JAEEAP010000271.1, read as the reverse complement.
GCTGTACGGGCCCCAGGGCTGAGGGCTGTTCGGGGGCTCAGCTCTCGCTCGGATCGTAGGAGTTGGCCAGCTCGAACGGATCGGGCTCCAGACCGGCCGTGGGCCAGCGCTGCTCCCGCTGCCAGCGGGCGTTCTCCTGCGCGAGCGCGTCCCAGAGCAGGTTGAGCGGATGGGCCGGGTCATACGAGGCGCGCTCACCGCGCCGGGTGAACGCGCCCAGCAGCACCTCCAGCCGGGGCCCGGTGTCATTGACCAGCTCGACGGCGCGCAGCCCGCGTCCGTACACCACCCGCGGATCGCCCGCCGCGTCCGCGACCCCCTTGGTGACCAGCATGCAGCCGCGCAGCAGACCGGAGCGCAGCAGCTCGAAACCGTAGTTGACGGTGTCGATCTCGGCGGCGATGCGCAGCTTGCCGCGGTAGTCGCCGCCGAACCAGGTGTGCAGCACCCCGGCCATCAGCCCGCTCGCCGAGACCACCAGTGGCAGGGTGCGCAGCGCGCTGGTCGGGGCGGTGGGGCCGGGCAGCTCGGCCTCGGAGAGATTGGTCAGCAGCGAGACCCCGCTGCGCCGCCACTCCATCACATCGAAGGCGGCGAGCTCATCGTCGCCCTCGGGCCTGGTCACCACCGAGCCGCACACCAGGTCGACATCCTTGGCCCGCAGCTTGGCCAGCACGTCCCGGGTGCGCACATGGCCGACCTTGAGCTCGATACCGCGCTGCCGGAAGTCCTCGGACACCCGCTCCCCGGCGCCCGCCAGATAGCTGAGGGTAAATCGGGTCGTGCCCACCATCAGCGTTTTTCCCAGACGGCGCCGCGACTCGTGGATGCCGTCCAGCCAGTCGCCGAGAGTTCCCCGCGCCAATTCGACCAGGGCCTCTCCGGTGCCGGTGAACAGCACGTCCTTCCCCCGCCCCTGCTTGAGTACGAGAGGTTCGCCGCAAAGCTCGCGAAAGTTCCGGTTCATGGTGTCGATCTGCTTTTGCACACTGGACTGTTCGCGGCCCAGAATCCGTGCGGCGCCCAGCGCCGTACCGGCCTCATGGACCATGATCAGGGTGCGCAACTGGTCCATCGTGGTGTCCATCAGCGCGAGCGGGCTCTGCGCCCAGCGGCCGCGCCGATCCGTCGTCGGCGAGCCGAGCGAACCGGGTCTCACCATGATTTCCCCCGCTTTTCCACATCTCCCGTTTTCCAGACTCCAGAGTTTAGTCAGCGATCCATGGGGTTACCCGAGTCCGATATGAGCGAGAAGCGGACCGATGCACGGAACGTCAGGACCGGGAGCCGCACCGTACGGGTCAGCCGGCCGGAAAAGGAGCTCTTCCCCGACGACGGGATCACGAAGTGGGATCTCGTCGAGTACTACCGGTCGGTATCCCGGCGCATCATTCCGCAGTTGCGCGGCCGCCCTTTGATGATGGAACGCCATCCGGACGGAATCGGCGGCAGGCCGCTGATGCAGAAGAACGCACCCGACCACTTTCCGGACTGGGTGCACCGCGCCGTGCTCCCCAAGGAGGGCGGCGAGGTCCACCACGTGGTCTGCGACGACACCGCGACCCTCCTCTACCTCGCCGACCAGGCGTGCGTCACCCCGCACCGCTGGCTCTCCCGCGCCGACCGGCCCGACCACCCGGACCGGCTGGTCTTCGACCTCGATCCGCCCTCGTCGGAGTCGGAGGAGTCCGGTTTCGAGGAGGTGCGCTGGACGGCCCGCCGCTGCTGCGGGCTGCTCGGCGAGCTCGGGCTGCCGGGGCTGCTGATGACCACCGGCTCCCGCGGACTGCACGTCATCGTCCCGCTGGACCGCCGCGCCGACTTCGACACCGTGCGGGCCTTCGCCCGCGACGCCGCCGATCTGCTGGCCGCCCGCCACCCCGACCGGCTCACCACCGAGCCGCGCAAGGCCAAGCGGCGCGGCCGGCTCTACCTGGACACCCAGCGCAACGGCTACGCCCAGACCGCCGTCGCCCCCTACGGGGTGCGCGCCCGCCCCGGAGCGCCCGTCGCCACGCCCATCGACGCGCGGGAGCTGGACGACCCGGAGCTGCGGGCCGACCGCTGGACGCTGCGGACGATCGGCGAGCGGCTCGCGGACGACCCCTGGGCCCGTACGGACACCAGGGGCCGTTCGCTGCGCGGCCCCCGCGAGCGGCTGAAGCGGCTCGCGGAGGGCGGCGCGGACTAGCGCCGGAGCCGGTCAGGCGCCGATGTCGCCGCCGTCGCGCCGCCAGACGCTGATCACCGACGGCCGGGTCAGCTTGCCCGGACCGTCGGGCCAGGTGGACGCGGGCTTCTCCACGCTCGCCCCGTCGAGCTCGCCCGGGTGCTGCACGGCCACCAGCACCCGCCGCTCCTGCACGATCGGACCGCAGGTCTCGGCGCCGTTCGGCACCGTCAGGAACTGCTTGACCTCACCGCGGCGGCTGCCCGCCGTCGCCACGCCGAACAGCCCGTCGTGGTTGCCGAGCGCGTTGCCGTCGGTGGAGATCCACAGGTTGCCGTACGCGTCGAAGGTGATGTTGTCCGGGCAGGAGATCGGGCTGACCTGGTCCTTGGGGAAGCCGCCGAAGTAGGTGCTCGGGTCCTCGGGGTCGCCGCAGACCAGGAACAGCCGCCAGTTGAAGCGGGTGGAGCCCGGGTTGTTCCAGCGCTCGGTCAGCTCCAGGATCTGGCCGTGCTTGTTGCCGTTGCGGGGGTTGGCCTCGTCGGCGGGGGCCTTGCCCTCCTTGCCGCGGTCGGTGTTGTTGGTCAGCGCGATGTAGACCCGGCCGGTGCGCGGGCTCGGCTCGACGTCCTCGGGGCGGTCCATCTTCGTCGCACCCGCCTTGTCGGCGGCGATACGGGTGAAGACGTAGACCTCCTCCGCGGTCATGCCCTCCACGAAGGAGCGGTCGCCGCAGGCCAGCGGGATCCACTCACCGGCGCCGTCGAACTCGCCGTCCTCGGGCAGCCTTCCGGAGCCGTCGATCTCGGCGGCCGGGCTGTCACCGGTGAACTTGGCGACGTACAGCGTGCCCTCGTCCAGCAGCGTGCGGTTGTGCTCGCGGGCGACGCGGCTGTTGCCCTTCATCATCCGCTTGGCGGAGACGAACTTGTAGAAGTAGTCGAACTTCTCGTCGTCGCCCATGTAGAGGACCGGACGGCCATCGGTGGTCAGCCGGGGCTCGGCGGCCTCGTGCTTGAAGCGGCCCAGCGCGGTGAGCTTGCGCGGCGTGGAGTCGGGATCGAACGGGTCGATCTCGATCACCCAGCCGAAGCGGTTGGTCTCGTTCGGCTCCTTGGCCACGTCGAAACGGTCGTCGAACCGTTCCCACTTGCGCTCGGAGGCGGCACCGGTGATGCCGTACCGCTTGAGGCGGGCCGCGGTGGTGGGGTCGGTGACCGAACCGCCGTTCGCGAAGTACTGGTTGAAGTTCTCCTCGCCGGAGAGCACCGTGCCCCACGGCGTGATGCCGCCGCCGCAGTTGTTCAGCGTGCCGAGGATCCGCTTGCCGGTCGGGTCGGCGGAGGTGCGCAGCAGCTCGCTGCCCGCCGCCGGGCCGGTGACCTCGAACGGGGTGGTCGCGGTGATACGGCGGTTCAGGTGGTGGCGGGACACGGCGGTGAGCCGGCCAAGACCGCGCTCCTCGGCCGTCACGACCACGGACAGCCCGTGCGCGGCCCAGCCGATCTCGACCTGCTCGCGGGTGGGGTTCTCCGGGTCGTAACCCGAGAACATCAGCACCTCGTCGGTGTACTCGTGGTTGACCACGAGCAGCTGGTGGTCGCGCTCGCCGGGGACGTCCAGCACCGCCATGTAGTCATTGTTGTAACCGAACTGGCCCGCCTGGGCCTTGGCGCTCTGCCGGTCCGGGTCGAACGCGGGCGCGCCGCGCAGGATCGGGTCACCCCAGCGGATCACCACGTTCTGGTCGTGGCCCTCGGCGGCGACCACGGTGTCCTCGGTGTTGGGGGCGACCGGCGAGAAGCGGAGGCCGCGGGCGGCCTTGCCCTGCGCGGCGGCGCTCCGCCGCGCGGCGCCGCCGCCCGTCGCGGCGGACGCCTGCGGCGCCCGCTCCACCGCCGCCGCACCGGTCGCGGCCGCCACGGTCACCACGGCACCGGCCCGCAGCAGGGCACGGCGCGAGGCGGCACCGGCGATGACATCGCCCACGTAGGCGTTGTCGCTGGTGTTCGGCGTCTCGTGGAAGCAGGCGTCGCCACAGCGGTACCGGCAGGTCAGCGCGGAACGACCGCCCGGGTGTGAGCTGATGAGCGGCAGGAGGTTGCGCACGTCTTCCCCTCCGTAAGGGTGTTCACGTATGGGCTTCGCCGGGCCCCGCACGGGCAGCACGCCGACGCGGTCCGGGCCGACATGACGTCGGGATCCTTTGGCGGCGAAGCTATGGGCGTAGAACCGCATGGTGGCGACGAACGCCTGAACCAGAGGTGAACGAAGCGCGAGCGGAATCGGCGGAAGAGGGCCGCCGAACGGCCCGCTAGCCTTTCGGCACCACGGACATGCACCGCCATGCACCGCACTCGACACGTGAGAGGTATCTCCCATGGGCATACGGGACCTACTGCGCAAAGTTTTCGGCCGCTCCCGAACCACGGGGGTGGACGATTCTTCTGCTGCGGGGCCGGAGGCGGCGGTTGTCCCGGACCCCCAGTCGGCGGAGACGACGTCGGCAGAGCCGACGGGGGACCAGAAGACCGAGCGGAGGACCGAACGGAAGGCCGAGTCGGACGCCGGGCTCTCGACTGGGGCCGAGCCCGCTGTGGAGAGTGAGCCTGAGCGTAAGCCGAAGGCTGAGTCTGAGCCCGAGCCGACCGCGGACACCGCGCCCCCGGCCCCGGACTCCCCGGACTCCCCGGACGACGAGTCCGCGCACGACCCGGCCCTGTCCGCGCCGCTGAAGTCCCTCGACGAGATCCTGAAGTCGCCCGCGCACGAGGACACGGCAACGTCCGGCGACGAGGGCCCGGCTGAGGCGGCGGCACCGGCCGACGAGGAGGAAGCGCCCGCCCCCGAGGCGAAGGCGGAACCCGTCGCCGCGCCCGAGGCGGACGCGGACACCGGTGCTCCGGCGGCGAAGACGAGCGCCAACGCCAAGCCCAAGGCGGAGGCGGAGCCCAAGGCGGAGGCGGAGCCCAAGGCGGAGGCGGAGCCCAAGGCGGAGGCGGAGCCCAAGCCCGAGGCGGAGGTTGGTGACGAGGTCACTTCCGCGGCCAAGGCCGACGGCGAGCCCGCCGAGACCACGGCCACGGTCGAAGCGGAAGCCGAGCCTGCGCCCGCGCCGGAGCCCACCGAGCCGGTGGCGGACGCCGCCGACGCGCCCTCGGCGGAGGCCGACGCCAAGCCCCAGGCCGAGGTGGCGGAGGACCCCGCGCCGGAGCCCGCCGAGGCGCCCAAGTCCCCGGCCGAGGCCGAGCCCGGAACCGAGATGGCAGCGGAGACCGCCGCCCCCGAGGCTGAGGCAGCCCCAGAGGCAGACCACGAGCCCGAGCCCGCAGCCACGAGCGACCCCGAGGCCGCACCCACCAACCAGCCCAAGGCTGACGCCGACGCCACGACGGCCCCCGTAGCGGAGGCGAGTGCCGACACCGAGCCCAAGGCCGAGGCGGAGGTAGAGGCTGGCGACGACGCCGCCCCTGCGGCCGACCAGCCCGCCGAGGCGGAGGCCGAGCCCAAGGCCGAGGCGGAGGCCGAAGCCGAGGCTGACGGCGAGGCCACCCCCGCGAACGAGACCGACGGCGCGCCCGCCGAGGCGGAGGCCAAGGCCACGGCCGCGAGCGCCGCCGAGCCAGAAGCGGAGGCCAAGGCCGCGGCCGAGTCCGCCCCCGCAGCCGCGCCCGAGGCCGCAGCCGAGCCCCAGCCCGCGGCCGAGCCCGTGGCGGCCGCCGCCTCCGCCGAGCCCGAAGCCGAAGCGCCCGCCGCCGAACCCAAGGCCGACGCGCCCGCCGCCGAGCCCGAGGCCAAGGCCGAGCCCAAGGCCGACGCCGCCGCCATCCCCCTCGCCGACATCGAGTCGCGGGCGCCTGGGCTGGTCGGGGCGTACGGCGCGGCCGGGGAGGCCATCCGGGAGAGCGGGCTGGAGGGCCAGCGGGCCGTCGTCTACCTCGTGCTGGACCGGTCCGGGTCGATGCGCGGGTACTTCAAGGACGGCACCGTGTCGCACCTCGCCGAGCAGGCGCTCGCGCTGTCCGCGCGGCTCGACACCAGCGGCACCGTGCCCGTCGTGTTCTTCTCCACCGACATCGACGGCACCGCCGACCTGGAGCTGGACCGGCACACCGGCCGGATCGAGGAGCTGCACGGCTCGCTGGGGCACATGGGGCGGACGAACTACCACACCGCCGTCAACGCCGTCATCGAGCACTACAAGGCGTCCGGCGCCACCGACCCCGCGTTCGTGATCTTCCAGACGGACGGCGCGCCCACCACCAAGACCGCCGCCGAGAAGGCGCTCTGCGAGGCGGCGGGGCTGCCGCTGTTCTGGCAGTTCCTGGCGTTCGGGGACCCGGAGGCGAAGGGGTTCGACTTCCTCCGGAAGCTGGAGACCTCGCCCGCCCTCGCCGTCCCGGAGAAGCGGGCGGTCGACAACACCGGGTTCTTCCACGCCGGGCTCGACCCGCGTACGGTCGCCGACGCCGAGCTGTACCGGGAGCTGCTGAAGAAGTTCCCTGGCTGGCTGGCCGCCCGCGAGCAGGGCTGACCAGCGACCCCACCCGACCGGGCACACCCCGGGGGCCATCCGCCGCGGAGAAACGCCGCGCGGGTGGCCCCCGTCGCTCGGATACGATATGGGCGGCTCAGTAGAACCAAAAGTCACTTACCGTATCGACTCGGGAGCAGCCTGCAATGGCTCGACACCTCATCACCAGCGCCCTTCCCTACATCAACGGGATCAAGCACCTGGGCAACATGGTGGGGTCCATGCTCCCGGCCGACGTCTACTCCCGCTATATGCGCCAGCGCGGCCATGACGTCCTCTACATCTGCGCCACCGATGAGCACGGCACCCCCGCCGAGCTGGCCGCCAAGGAGGCCGGGCTGCCGGTCGACGCGTTCTGCGCCCAGCAGCACGGCGCGCAGAAGGCGATCTACGACGGCTTCGGCCTCGCCTTCGACTACTTCGGCCGCAGCTCCTCCGCGCAGAACGTGCAGATCACCCAGACGATCGCGCGGGAGCTCAAGGCGAACGGCTTCATCGAGGAGCGCTCGATCCGCCAGGTGTACTCCAACGCCGACGGCCGCTTCCTCCCCGACCGCTACATCGAGGGCACCTGTCCGCACTGCGGCTACGACCGGGCCCGCGGCGACCAGTGCGAGAACTGCACCCGCGTGCTCGACCCGACCGATCTGATCGACGCCCGCTCCGCGATCAGCGGCAGCAGCGATCTGGAGGTCCGGGAGACCAAGCACCTCTTCCTCCTCCAGTCCAAGCTGGCGGACGAGGTCGCGGCCTGGGTCGACGAGCACGGCAAGGACTGGCCGACGCTGGCCTCCTCGATCGCCCGCAAGTGGCTGAACGAGGGGCTCCAGGACCGGGCGATCACCCGCGACCTGGACTGGGGCGTGCCGGTGCCGGCCGACACCTGGCCGGACCTGGCGGCCGAGGGCAAGGTCTTCTACGTCTGGTTCGACGCCCCGATCGAGTACATCGGAGCCACGAAGGAGTGGGCGGACCTGGACCCGGAGCACCGCGACTGGAAGTCGTGGTGGTACGACGTGGACCAGACGGTCCGGTACACGGAGTTCATGGCCAAGGACAACGTCCCGTTCCACACGGTGATGTTCCCGGCCACCCTCCTCGGCACCCGGGACGTCTGGAAGAAGGTCGACTACGTCAAGGCGTTCAACTGGCTGACGTACTACGGCGGGAAGTTCTCCACCTCCGCCAAGCGCGGGGTGTTCACCGACGCCGCGCTCGAGGTGCTGCCCGCCGACTACTGGCGCTACTTCCTGATGGCGAACGCCCCGGAGTCCGACGACACCTCCTTCACCTGGGAGCACTTCACCGCCACCGTCAACAAGGACCTGGCCGACACCCTCGGCAACTTCGTCAACCGCGTGCTGTCCTTCTCCCGCAAGCGGTTCGGCGACGAGGTCCCGGCCGGGAAGGCCGCCGGGGAGGCGGAGGAGCGCCTGGGCGAGGAGATCGCGCGGCTGCTGGCGGAGTACGAGGAGCACATGGACGCGCTCCAGTTCCGCAAGGCCGCGGCGGCGCTGCGCGCCCTGTGGAGCGCGGGCAACTCCTACCTGGAGGAGAAGGCCCCCTGGCTGGAGATCAAGACCGACCAGGAGGCCGCGGCCCTCACCCTCCGTACGGCGATGAACCTCATCCACCTCTACGCGATCGTCTCCGAGCCGTTCATCCCGGCCTCGGCCCGGGCCATGCGGTCGGCGTTCGCGCTGGGCGAGGACACCGCGACCTGGGTCGGCCAGGAGGAGGCGAAGGCGCTGGCGTCGGTCCCGGCGGGTACGGCCTTCACCGTTCCCCCGGTACTCTTCGCCAAGATCACCGAGGAGGACCTGGAGTCCTTCCGGGAGCGCTTCGGCGGCGAGGAGCAGAACGGCAACGGCGCCGCGTAGGGGTGTCCAACGGTTCGTGACGCCTGCCGCGAGCTGTTTCCCCTCCCCGCCCCTTCCCACAACGGGGGCTCAGCCCAGACCCCGGGGCGAAGCCTTGCCATGCGGCGGAGCCGCACATCGATGCTCACGCGCCCCCTCACACACGTGTTGATCGCGCGGCAACCGTTCGTTTAGCCCCCTCGATGACCCTGTGGAGTCCAAAGCCATCGGGAAATCGAGGAACACAGTGCCGGACGCGCGTGTCACGGTGACGGTCCACGGCCCCGACCCGCTCAGCCGGGCCGGGGTCGTGCGTCATCTGCAGCATCAGCCCAGCGTCGAGCTGGTCGACCGGCCACGCCCGCTCGGCGACGAACCCCGCGGCGCCGTCGCCGTCATGCTCGCCGAGCGCCTCGACGACCGCGCCGGGGCGGAGCTGCGCCGCCTGGTGCGGGGCGGTCGGCAGCGGGTGGTGCTGATCGCGGGCGAGCTCCGGGAGACGGAGCTGATGGCGGTGATGGAGTACGGCGTCCGAGCCGTTTTATGGCAGCACCGGACCACGCCGAAGCGGCTGCTGCGCGCCGTGCACCGGGCCGCCCGCGCGGACCGGTCCACACCGTGCGGCGTGGACCGGAGGCTGTGACCTCAGGGCGTCAGAGGACCCCAGGGCATCAGAGGACCCCAGGACGTCAGAGGTCCGTGCCGTCGTGGGTCGCGTCGGGGTCGACCCCCAGGGTGAGGCTGCCGACGACACCCTTCTCGATCTTTCCCTTGCGGTACCGCAGGTGCAGCAGCCCGCCCTGTGCGCCGTTGCCGGGGTAGATCCCGTCCTCGTCGAGGGTGGTGCGCTCGGTGGTGCTGGTGTTGTACGGAGCCACCTCGGCCGAGGCCAGCACCGCCTCCTCGGCGAAGAAGAGCTGACCGGTGTGGCAGGTGTGGCCGCCCTCGTAACCGGCGTCCGTGAGCTTGCCACCGACGTGCACCTTGGTGTGGATGTGCACACAGCGGCCCCGGTACCAGCCGGGGAAGACCGTGGTGAACTCGACGAAGCCGTGCCGGTCGGTCAGCTGGGTGCCGCGCAGGTACCGCTTGTCGTCGGTCGGGTCCTGGTGGCCGCCACCGGGCGGGGCACCGGTCGGCGCGCCCGTCGGGGCGCCGGTGGGCGGGGTGCCGGTG
>NZ_JAEEAP010000270.1 GCF_016103465.1 Streptomyces sabulosicollis | reverse complement strand
CCCACGCACCCCCCGCGCACGAACCGGCGGCGGAGCCCGGCACCCCGCAATTCGCCCACGCCGTCCGCGAGGCCGTCACCGCGTGGGCGGACCGCGAGACGTCCTCCGAAGCCCGCCCGGTCGTGATCGTGGATCAGTTCGAGGAAGCGTTCACCCTCGGCTCGGACGAGGCCGGCCGGCGCACGTTCATCCAGCTCCTCCACGCGGCCTGCACCCCCGCCGGTCCCGGCGAGCCGCCCCCCGTGCTCGTCGTCCTCGGCATCCGCGCCGACTTCTACGAGCCGTGCCTGGGCTATCCGGAACTGGCCGACGCGCTCCAGCACCGGCACATGGTGCTCGGGCCGCTGACCACCGCCGAGTTGCGCGAAGCGGTGACCGGTCCGGCCAAGGCCGTGGGGCTGGAGATCGAGCCGGGGCTCGCGGAGCTGATCGTCCGGGAGGTGAGCGCCGACGGCCCCCGTGGGACGCATGACGCGGGGGTGCTGCCGCTCCTCTCCCACGCCCTGCTCGCCACCTGGCAGCGGCGGAAGGCGGGACGGCTGACGCTGGCCGGTTACCGCGCGGCGGGCGGCATCCAGGGAGCGGTCGCGGCGACCGCCGAGCGGGCCTGGTCCAGCCTCGACTCCGAGGCCCGCACGGCCGCGAGGCTGCTGCTCCTGCGGCTGGTCCGGCTGGGTGAGGACACCCAGGCCACCCGCAGGCGGGGGACGCGGCACCAGCTGGCGAGGGAGTCGACGGACCCGGACAAGACGGAGGAATCGCTCGAAACGCTGGTGCGCGCCCGCCTGGTGACGCTCGACGCCGAGACCGTGGAGATCACCCATGAGGCGCTGCTCCACGCCTGGCCACGGCTGCGCGACTGGATCGACGAGGACCGCAATGACCATCTGGTGCGCCAGCGGCTGGAGGAGGATGGCCGCTCCTGGGAGGGCTCCAACCGCGACGCGTCCCTGCTCTACCGGGGCTCCCGGCTGGAGCAGGCCCACACCTGGGCGAAGACCGCCGGTGGCACGTATCTGACCCGTAGCGCGGTGGAGTTCCTGGCCGCCTCGGTCCGGCTGCGCCGGCGCACGGTGTGGCTCCGCCGTGGCGCGGTGTCGGCCCTGGTCGTACTGGCGGTGCTGGCCGCCGGTACGGCGGTGGTCGCGTGGCAGCAGCGGGACGACGCGGTGTTCGAGCAGGTGGTCACCGAGGCCGATCGCTTCCAGAACACGGATCCGTCGCTGTCCGCCCAGCTCGCCCTGGTGGCACACGACTTGCGGCCGCACGACGAGGCCACGAAGAACCGGCTGCTCTCGGTGGTGAACGCGCCGCTGGCCACGCCGCTCCGCGGCCACACCGGCGCCGTCTACCTCACCACGTTCAGCCCGAACGGGCGGCTGCTGGCCACCGCCAGCTACGACCGGACCGTCCGGCTGTGGGACGTGAAGGACCGGACCCGCCCCAAACCGCTGGGCAAGCCCCTCACCGGCCATACGAGCTGGGTGAGCAGTGCGGTCTTCAGCCCGGACGGCCGCACCCTCGCCAGCGCCGGTGACGACGGCACGGTCCGCCTGTGGGACGTACGCGACCCGGCCCATCCGCGTCCGCTCGGCGCGCCGCTGTCCCGCCATGACGGCACGATCTATCTGCTGGCCTTCAGCCCGGACGGGCACACGCTGGCCGCCGCCACGGAGGACCGCGTGGTGCGCCTGTGGGACCTGAGGCGCCCGGAGCGGCCGAAGGCCATCGGCGCGCTGACCGGCGCCACCGCCGCCGTGCGCTCCGTGGCGTTCAGCCCCGACGGGCGGACACTGGCGGCCGGTGGCGACGATGCCTCGGTCAGGCTGTGGAACATGGCCGACCCGCGCCGTCCGCAGCGGATCGGCAAGGTGCTGACCGGCCACAAGGATCTGATCCACTCGGTGGCGTTCAGCCCCGACGGCCGTACGCTCGCCAGCGGCAGCGCGGACAACACCGTCCGGCTGTGGGACGTCGGCGAGCCGCGTCGCGCGAAGGCCCTGGGCTCGCCGCTCACCGGCCACATCGGCCCCATCTGGTCGGTGTCCTTCAGCCCGGACGGGTCCATGCTCGCCGTCGCCAGCCAGGACAGTACGGCGAGCCTGTGGAACGTCAGCGATCCGGCCTACCCGTCGCAGGTCGGCGAGCCGCTCGCGGGGAGCAGCGGCGAGATGTACGCCCTGGGGTTCAGCCCCGACGGGCGGACCCTCGCCACCGGGAGCGGCGACAACACGGTGCGGCTGTGGTCGATCCCGACGTCGGACATGGTCGGCCGGATCGGGGTGTTCCGCCCGGACGGGCGGGTGCTCGCCACGGCCGGGCGCGACGAGAAGGTCAGGCTGTGGAACGTGGACGACCCCAACCGGCCGGTGCCGCTGGGCGAGCCGTTCGACCCCGGGGAGGGCACGGTGCGGGAGCTGACGTTCACCCCGGACGGCCACACCCTCGCGATGATGACCGGAAACCGCCAGGTGCGGCTGTGGAACGTCACCGATCCGACCCGCCCCGTCCCCTACAAGCCGCCCCTCCCCCTGCGCACCCGGTTCGCGGGCGCGCTGGCCTTCTCCCCGGACGGGCGCATGATGGCGACCGCGTACGACGACAACACCATCCAGCTGTGGAACGTCAGCGACCCGTCGCACGTCCGCCGGCTCGGCAAACCGCTCACCGGCCACCGGGGCTACGTCAACACCCTCGTCTTCAGCCCGGACGGCCGCACGCTGGCCAGCGGCAGCGCGGACAACACCATCCGGCTGTGGAAGGTGACCGACCCGCGTCACGCCACCCGGCGGGGCGCGCCGGTCACCGGCCACCTCGGGCCCGTCAACGCGCTCGTCTTCACCCCGGACGGCCAGACGCTGGCCAGCGGCAGCGACGACAACACGGTCCGGCTCTGGGACGTCACCGACCCCGGCAAGGCGACCCGGCTGCGGTCCCCGCTCACCGGCCATACGGACGCGATCGTGTCGCTGACGTTCAGCCAGGACGGCGGCACGCTCGCGAGCGGCGGCAACGACAACACGGTCCGGCTGTGGGACGTCACCGTCCCGTCCAAGGCCACGTCCATCGGCCAGTCGCTCAGCCCCAACGCCAAGACCGGCAATTTCCTGTCCTTCAGCCCCCACAGCCGGATGCTCGGGGTGTCCAGCGGCGCGGACACGGTCCGGCTGTGGAGCCTGGACGCGGACGAGGCGGTGCATCGCATCTGCTCGATGACGCGAGGCGTGCTGACACCGGAGAAATGGGACGAATACCTCCCCCGGCTCTCGTATGCGCCTCCGTGCGGTCAGTGACGACGTTGCACGAACGTTGCGTGATGGCGGTCACAACTGCCCGCCCGAGGGAGGAGTCGGCTTCCCCACGCCGACGGCCGCGTTACTCTTAGGTACAGCCCGACCGCTGGTGCATCCCCCGTCGCCAGCGGTCGGGCGCTTCCATGTCCGGGGGACACTGGGCACCGGTACGGCCCGGCAGCGAACGGGACCGCACCGCAAGAAGACACCTCCCCACCTGGAGACCCCGTGATCCGCAGGCTCGACCAGGCCGCCCTGGACCTCGGCCGTGAGTACGTCCGCCACGCGCCCTGGAGCGCGGGGAAGCGGGCCCTGGTCGAACGCCACCTCAACGCCGCCCTGCGGGACCGCCCCCTGCACCGCCTGGCCCGTACGCGCTTCGGCGCCACCTTCGCCGTCGACACGCAGGACCTCATCCAGCGCTACCTCTACCTCTTCGGTGTCTGGGAGCCGCATATGACGCGGTGGCTCCAGCGCCGTCTGAAGCCCGGGGACGTATTCGTGGACGTCGGGGCCAACATCGGCTACTACAGCGTCCTCGCCTCCCGCCTCGTCGGGCGCGGCGGGAGGGTGGTGGCGATCGAAGCCTCGCCGACGTTCCACCAGCTCCTCCTGCGCCATGCCCGGCGCAACGACTGCGGCAACATCCGCGCCCTCAACGCGGCCGTCTCCGACCGCGACGAGCGACTGACCTTCATCCTCGCCAGCTCCCGCAACATGGGCGCCAACAGCGTCGTCCCCTACGACGGCCCCGCCGAGTCCACCTTCGAGATCGCGGCCCAGCCCCTGCCCGGCCTCCTCACCGACGACGAGATCACCAACGCCAGGGTGATCAAGATCGACGTGGAGGGCGCGGAAGGCAGCGTGATCCGCGGCCTCACCCCCCTCCTCGCCGAACTGCGCCCCGACGCCGAACTGACCGTCGAGGTCACCCCCCAGCGCATGTCCGACCTCGGCGACTCCGTCGAAGACCTGCTGACCGCCCTCAAGGACCACGGCTTCCACGTCTACCGCCTCCCCAACGACTACGCGGCAGGCAGCTACCCGGACGCCTTGCGGCGCGCCCCGGAGGTTCCGGTGCGGTGGCGGGGGCCGGTCACGGAGGAAAGCGACCTGGTCTTTTCGCGGGTCGACGCGGATGCGCTGCGCTAGCGCCTCAGGAACAGCCTGCCGCGTACGGGACTCGGCTCCTACTGGTCGTCCTGGGGCAGATGGGTCTTGGCGTCCTCGTAGGTGGCGTCGGGGGTGGACTCGGCCAGGGCGTAGACGAGGTGCAGCACACCGGTGCTGAACGTCGTGGAGGAGAGCAGTTTGAGCGGGATCGTGGTCTCGCCCTCGTCGAACAGCCGCATGCCCTTGCGGACGGCGATCGGGTGGACCAGCAGGTGCAGTTCGTCCAGCAGGCCGTGGGCCAGGAGCTGCCGGACGACCGAGACCGAGCCGCTGAGGGCGATGTCCCCGCCCGGCTCGTTCTTCAGCGCGGTGACGGCCTCGGCGAAGTCGCCCTTGAGCTGCTCGGAGTTCCGCCAGGTGAAGTCGAGGTTCTGGCGGGACAGGACGATCTTGCGGGCGTCGCCGAGCTTCTTGGCGAAGTGGGCGTCCTCACCGCCGGCCGCCTCGCGGTCCGGCCACGCCCCCGCGAAGCTGTCGTAGGTCCTGCGGCCGATGAGGAGGGTGTCGGCGGTGCCGAGGCTCGCGTCGACGGCGGCGCCCATCTCGTCGTTGAAGTAGGGGAAGTGCCACTGGTCGGGCGCCTCCACGACCCCGTCGAGCGAGATGAACAGGCTGGCGGTGATCTTCCTCATGATGCCCCTCCGTGGAATGCGTCCGTGGAATGCGGTCGGCGAGCTCTTCCCCCTCTCAGACCGGGGTGGCCGCACAAACTCATCGGTGGGGCCCGAGCGGACTTCTACCGTGCGTCGTAGCGCCAGCCGTCCATGGCGGCCAGGACCCGCGCCCGCGCCTCGACCACCGCGAACCGTGCCGCGCGTTCGGCCGCGTCGGTGTGGGCGGACTGGCTGGTGACCTGGCCGGGCCACTTGCGGTAGAGCAGCCCGGTCTCGGCGGTGAACCAGCCGCGGCTGACCGCGTTGAGGGCCATGAGGAGGCCGGTGTCCTCGGAGGCGGGCAGGGCCATCCAGCCGCCGAGGGCGAGGAGCAGGTCCCGGCGTACGAAGAGGGTGGCGGGGTGGACCTGGGCGCGGTGGTCGTTCGCCCTCCAGAATTCGAGGACGGCGCCGCGTGCGACGGGCCCCTGCGGCGGGTCGCCCTCGAAGCCGACGGTGGAGCCGTCGGGCAGCAGGTCCAGGGCGCGGGAGGTGGCCCAGCCGAGATCCGGGTGGTCCGTGAGCGCGCGGAGGTCGCGGGCGAGGGCGCCGGGGGTGAGCATGTCGTCGGCGTCCAGCACCTTGATGTACGTGCCCTCGGCGCGGGCGAGCCCCATCGTGCGCGCCATCGCGGCCCGGCCGGCCCGGCCCTGGCCGAAGCTGACGCGGGCGTCGTCGGGCACGTAGGGCCGTACGGCGTCCGTCTCGCCGTCCTCCTGGATCACCCACTGCCAGTCCCAGCCGTCCGGCAGCTCCTGCTCGCGCAACGACTTGTGGGCGTCCGGCAGATGCACGGCGCCCGGCGCGTGGACCGCGGTGATCACGGTGATGGTGTTCGGCATGGTCACCACCTCTTCAGGCGCGTGGTGAAGACCAGTTCCGTACGGTCTCCGCACAACGTCACGTCGGAGACCTCGACGACCCGATCGTCGATATCCGTACAGATCTTCCGGAGAACGATCACCGATACCCCCTTCTTGAGGCCGAGCGCCTCCGCCTCCTCCACCGTCGGCGGCCGGGCCGTGATCCGTTCCTCTACGCGGTCCAACTCGATGCCGATCGTGTAGAGCTGATTCTGGGTGCCGCCGGGCCAGGGCTCGTTGGCGGCGTCGAGCAGATCAGGATTGGCGGCCACCACGTCGTGGACGAGGTACGAGTGCACCAGGGCGAACGGCGCGTCCTCCGCACGGCAGTTGGTGCGGTAGATCCGCTCCAGCAGCCGCGTGCCCAGGGGGACCCCGAAGACGGACGCCAGGTCCTCGTCGGCCTTCGCGTCGCGGTACTCGGCGTGGAAGGCGAGGTCGGTCACCTCCAGCCCGGTGTCGTGCTCGGTGGACCCGGTCCGCAGCCGCTCCGCCGTGGACCGGCGCACCCGGTCCTTCTCCCACTGGTGCCGATCGTTGCTCCGCATGACCCGCCGACGCGGAGTGCGGACGAAGGTCCCCACCCCGTGCCGTCTGTCGATCAGCCCCTCGGCCACCAGCTCCGACAGCGCCCGCTGCAGCGTCGGCACACTGGTCCGATACCGCGCCGCGAGCTTGTCCTCGGCCGGAAGCCGCTCACCGGGCAGCAGCTGACCTGCGCGGATGCTCTGCCGCAGGGCATCGGCGAGCTGCTCGTACGTGGCCATGCGTAGCTCACCGTCCCGTCCCTCGGTTGCGCGGCCGCCGCGGACGATTTCAGCGTAAGTCCTTAAGAGGTCTTATGGCCCGATGAGCCACCGCCCCCGAATTGGCCCGCGCCCCGGGCCCGGCGCCCGGGAGACACCGAGCCGCATATCGAGCCGCCGTACCACATGGGTCATCACCCGCACGGTCGGCGAGGCCGCGGCGCGCGGCGTCCTGGACTACGTGGCTCCGGTCGGCGAAATCGAGGAGACGGTCGAGCGCGCTTTGCGTGCGGTGTACTCGGGCGAGGCGGCGCTGCGCTGAGGCTGCGCCGAGGGGCCGCGCCTCGGGTCCTTCAAGACCTGCTGCGAGACAGCCAGCTGGCGGTCGGCCGCGCTTTGCCCCACCGAGGGTCTGAGCACGACGCTAGACGGCGGACACCGCGGACGTGGCCGGGTCCTCGACGGGAGAGCCGGCCGCTTGGCGGTATGCCGCCAGTTCCTTCTCCAGCCGCTGGATGTGGTAATGCTGCACCCGCGCCGTACGCTGCAGGGCCATCACCGCGGTGAGGAAGTGATCCATCTCGGCGGCCCGGGTGAGGATGTCGTCGGGCACGTGTTCGTCCCGCAGCCAGGTTTCCGCGTCCTGGCCGAGCACGGCCCGCGCCCAGCCACGGGTGACCGGCTTGAACAGGCTCGGGTGGTTGGCCACGATGCGCGCCCGGATGGCCAGGTCGTTCTCGGCGGCCTCCACATGGAGCCCCGTGTCCTTGTTGCGCGCCCCGAACAGCGGCTCATGGATGTGGTGGGCATGGAAGCCGTGCTCGACGGCGCCGACCCAGAAGTCCCAGTCCTCTCCGGCCCGCATGCTCTCGTCGTAGCCGCCCACGGCCTGCCACACCTCCCGGCGGTACAGCGAGCAGTAGAACATGATCAGCCGCTGGAGCATCAGTTCCCGGCTGTAGGCGGGGAGGGACATCGCCTGCGGGGGCAGATCGTCGTCGGTGAAGGTGAACACATCGGTGGAGGCGATCGCGATGCCGGGGCGGTCGTCCAGGACCGCGACGGTCTTCTCGAGCATCGTGGGAGCGATCACGTCGTCGGCGTCCAGCGGAAGGATGTAGCGACCGGCGGCCGCCTCGATCCCGGTGTTGCGGGCGGCCGAGACGCCGCCGTTCGCCCGCTGGACGAGCCTGATGCGCCGGTCGGGGTGGCGGGCGATCAGGGACCGGGCGACCTCGACGGTGTTGTCGGTGCTGCCGTCGTCGACGACGAGGAGCTCCCAGTCCCGGAAGGTCTGGGCGAGGATGCTGGACACGGCCTCGGGCAGATAGCGGGCGTAGTCATGACAGGGGATGACCACCGAGACCACGGGGTCGGGGTTGTGGGACATGCGCGGTCTTTCGGTTCGGGACGGGAAAGGGAGTGGGAAGGGGAGTGGAATCGGCGGGCCGGAAGCCGGTGTCTCCGGGCGCCGGCCGTCCCCCCGGGCCACTTCCGCGGGCCCACGGCCGGGCACAGCGCCGGAATCCGCGCTAGCTGTGCTGGTGCTCCGCACGCCGGGGGCCGTAGGCGTCGGCCGCGTACTCGTGGTGGTGGCCGAACGTGCGCTCGCGTCCGTGGTCCTCTTCGACCCTGCAGAACCACCCGAAGTCGGGAATGGTGACGTTGCCGACGTTGCAGCAGTGCCCGTAGTCGGTGATGGTGATGTTGTTCACGGGCGGGCAGCAGTGCCCGTAGTCCGTGATCGTGACGTTGTTCACGGGCGGACAGCAGTGCCCGTAGTCGGTGATCGTGACGTTGCCTATCGGGTCGCAGGGGTGGCTGGTCCCGGGCGTGAGGGTGAGGTCACCGCTCATCGGCTGTCCCGGGTACCCGTACGTCGCCGTCCCCGTCTGCGTGTCCGGAGCGATGGCGGCGTAGGCCGCCTCCGCGGTGCTGAGCAGTCCGGCCGTGGCCAGCGCGGCAGGCAGGGCCAGTGAGGTCATGACACGGGTTTTCACGGTGGCACCTTTCCTTCGGGTGCGGGGGGAGGATCCGCCCGGAATGCCGGTGTACTTCGCGGCGCGGGCAGTAAAGCCACCGTAAGTTTGGTCACTTCATGTGTCAAAATGACTACTCACTGTGCGTAGCGGCGAGGACGGCGGACTCCGGCTGCGGTGCGCCGTGGTGCGGATGCACCACTTCCAGATCGGGCAGCGCCCAGCAGGCGGTTCCCATGTCCAGGGCCATCGCGGCCAGCCCCTCGGTCTCGATGAGCTGCCGGTAGGGGAAGGACGGGAAGCTGAGGCCGTCGCGGTGCAACTCCGCACGGACCAGCAGCGCGGTTCCGCCGACCGAGTCGACGCGGACGAGTCCACGGCCACGCAACTCGTCGAGGTACGTCCGGCCGAATCCCCTGGGAGGCTGAAGGATGCCGTCGCGCAGCCACTGGGCCCAGTTGAGCGTGCCGGCGCCGGGCTTGAGGACGAAGGTGTTGAGGTCGTACGTCGGCCCGCCGGGTGCGGTGGCGCAGTGCGGGACGACGATGTCCTTGCGCGCGCCGAGCAGGCGCTGGACGAGGTCCGCCGGGTAGTCGGTGACATCGACGTCGAGCCACAGCACCCACTCCTCGTCGGCCAGGGCCCGGGCGAGGAGATGGTTGCGCACCTTCGCCAGCACCGACCGGCGCCGGCGCTGGACGCCCGGCTCCCAGCGGGCTCCGGCCAACTGGAGGCCGACGTCACGGTGGACGAGGGTCACCCGCCGGAACTCCGACTCGATGCCGGGCAGGAGCCGCCGGAGGAGTTCCGGGGTCGAGTCCCTGCTGTCGCCCTCCAGCAGGCCCAGCGAGATCGCCTCACGCGGGTAGTCCAGCGTGCGCAGGCGGTCCAGATAGCCGGGCAGGAACGCGGCCGCGTCCTTGAGGGGCGTGAGCACCAGCACCGGGGGCCGCTCGCCCGCCGGTGCCGGGGCCGGTTCGGGGACCGGCCGCGGCTTCCGCTCGTCCGTGCGCGCGGCGCCCGCGGCGGTCTCGGCGTGCGCGATGTCCCCCGGCTCGAGCGGCAGCCGGGCCGCCATCGCGAGCAACTGCCCGGCGTAGGCGCCGGGTTCGTCCCATACCTGGGTCGCCACCTCGAAGTGCTCCGCGAAATGCGACTCGTCGAAGGTGTTGTTCCCGTGGCATACGTAGGTGTACAGGTCGGACGCGTCCACCGAGACGGCCCGGCAGCTTCGGACGATCTCCTCGGCCACCGGGGTGTCCTCACCACGGCGCTCGGCCGGATAGCGCGGGAGCCGGTCCTTCGCGCACACCATCGACCCTTCCCAGACCCGCGCGCAGGAGATGGCGAGCTTGCGCCGGGCGGGCCACCACAGCCGCTCACGGGCGAGGAAGCACGCGTCGGCGCCGAGCGCGAGAATCGCCGCCATCTGGGTCTCCACCCGCTCCGGGTCGTACAGGTCGTCGTCGTCCCACTGGCACACATACGGCCCGGTGGCCCGGTCCACCGCCTCATTGCGCAGCTCCCCCAAGGTCCGTCGCTCCGGCGGGAGCCGGTGATGGCGGATCCGCGGATCGCCCAGGTCACGGATGTGCTGCTCGAGCGCGTCATCGGTGCCGTCCTCCAGCACCACCAGCTCCAGGTTCGGGTAGGTCTGAGCGGTGAAGCACCTGATCGCGCGGCGTGCCGTCGCCGAGCGGTCCTTGGTCACCATCAGACAGGACACGGCCGGCGCGGGCGCGCCCGAGGTCCAACGGCGGCGCTGGGCCTCCAGGTTGAGGAGGCCGTCGGCGACCGGTTGCCGGTCCTGGCTCGCCCAGAACGGGAGCCGTCTGCCCGCCGAGACCCTCGGCGCGGTCGCGGTGTCGCAGGCCCAGCTGCCCGACCAGTGGTGCACGGCGTAGGCGCGGTCGTAGTCGGCCTTCTGCGGGCCGAACAGCTCGGTCGCGTACGGGCTCACCTCCGGGTACAGGGCCTCGGCACCGACCACCGTGATCGAGTCCGGCTCCGGGGCACTGTCCACCGCTCTGGTGAGGAAGAACGGGCCGGTCGTGTCGAGCGTGTTCGGCAGCTTGTGGGCACCGACCAGTCGGCGGTGCACATGGGCCGCCCAGAAGGGGTGGCCCGGCCGTGACGCGATGAACGCGTTGCCGACGATGCGGGTGAAACCGCGCTGCCGGGCCAGCAGCAAGCGAGTGTGTGCCTCGGGTTCGCAGCCGAGAACGAGTTCGCGTCCGTCAAGGAGGTCGGAGACCGGCTTCAGGCACTCGAAATCCAGATCCACGTAGAGGCCGCCGAAATGGTCGAGCAGGAAATAGCGGATCGCGTCGGCTCGCATGATCGGTTCGGGATAGCCGTCGTAGACCGGCAGGAACCACGGATAGTGCTCCTGGAGAAAGGCGCGATTGTCCGCGTCCGTCCACAACCGGTAGCCCCACCCGGGGTGGTGCAGCCGCCAGGACTCGGCCCACTTCTGCCATGCCGGAGGGAGGTCGGCGTCTTTCCATGTCTGATGAATCAAGGGGGGAATTGTCTTTTGTGCAGTCATTCGCACAGTATGTCGGGTTGTCCGGCGGGCCGGATATCCGGTGATGTCCGTCGCCGGAGCAATCACCCGAACGGTCGCGGTGGTCATCCGGACGCGCGCGGGTCGATGTACCGCCCGCACAGACCGAAGACTCCCCAGCCCAGCAGGAAGCCCCCTACCAGCGGAGAAACCGCAGGTAGGGGGCTTACTGGCGTCTGTTTACTTCTTCTTGCCCTGGGTCTTACTAGCGATCTCGACGACCTGCGTTTTTCCTGGTCGCGGCACTGATCACTGCTACCGGGTACGGCGTCATGGGTCGTCGTTGGTCATCGCTGAGTGACCTCGGACGGCCCAGAGACGGCCCAACTGAGCCCTACCCCTTGAGAGCAGTCACCAGGCCAGCGAGCGCACTGATCACCGCGGCGGCGGCGAGGATCCAGCTCGCCCCCATGGCTCGGCGGTGTTCGATGCGGCCACTCCCAGAGGTCTCGGTATAGTCCGAGACGTTGAGAGAAGGTGCTGCTTCTTGGCCCAAGCTCTCCGGCCCGTTCATGGCACTCCCTTGAATTGGTTGAAATCAGCCGCCCAACGCGGCCCGGCTGACCAAACACCCCGCTCCTCCAGTCCAGTTGGCGGCGGGGTGACTTTGGTTCAGCGAACGTACAACACCTCTGGCCAGCAGCGTTTCCTGGTAAAGATGGTTTCGGATGACCCAGCCACGCTCCACGGTGCGGGTGGCTAACCACCCCTGAGCTCGGACCTGTACCTGAGGTATATCGGGCGAATCGTGACGAGCCAACGTCTATCCCACTTGCGGAAGGTGGCCGAAACTCGCCGTCCGATTGCCCTCCTGCCGACCGGACATAGCGAGGCCACGAGCCTTCTGCGAAATGACTTGCACGATGGCGACAACCTGAGCGGAGCGCCCACGAAGGGCTCAACCACATCGCGGCAGCAGTTGCGCCCCCTCGACCACATATCGAGGCGCGGTTCGCTCACACTGGATCATCTGCGACGGCGGACGGCGATTGCCCCCTGTCCACCGGTCTCGACCGCGACACACCCACCCGCCCCAGCTCCCATCC
>NZ_JAEEAP010000026.1 GCF_016103465.1 Streptomyces sabulosicollis | reverse complement strand
TGGCACCCCGACGCCGTCAGCTCCGCGATCTGCTGCAACGTCGCACCGATGTCCGCCGTCACCGTCGTCGTCATCGACTGCACCGAGATCGGCGCGTCACCACCCACGGCCACCGACCCGACCTGGAGGCGGCGTGAGACCCGGCGGGGTGCGAGGGGCCTGCCCGGCACGGCGGGCAGGCCGAGTGCGACCGGTTCCGCTGAACTCATCGCCTCACCCACGGCTTCCGGAGGCGGTCTCGCGGGCCGCCCGCAGCGACTCCTTGAGGGAGCCCATGGTCGCCAGGACCGCGGTGGGCTCATAGCCGCAGTGGGCCATGCAGTTGTCGCAGCGCGGGTCCTTGCCGCGGCCGTAGGCGTCCCAGTCGGTCTCCTCCACCAGCTGGCGGTAGGTCGGGACATAGCCGTCGCTCATCAGGTAGCAGGGGCGCTGCCAGCCGAAGAGGGAGTAGTTGGGGATGCCCCAGGCGGTGCACGGGAAGTCCGTCTTGCCCTCGAGGAAGTCGAGGAAGAGCGGGCTGTGGTTGAGCCGCCAGCGGCGCCGGTTGCCCCCGGCGAACGCCTTGCGGAACAGCTCGCGGGTCTGCTCCACGCCCAGGAAGTGCTCCTGGTCGGGCGCCTTCTCGTACGCGTAGGCGGGCGAGATCATCATCTCGTCCACCTCGAGCTCGTCATTGAGGAAGTCGAGCACGTCGATGACGGTCTGCGGGGTGTCGGTATTGAAGAACGTGGAATTGGTGGTGACCCGGAAGCCGCGCCGCTTGGCCTCCTTGATGGCCTCCACCGCCTCGTCGAACACCCCCTCCTTCGCCACCGATTCGTCATGCCGCTCCCGCAGCCCGTCGATGTGCACCGCGAAGGCGAAGTACGGGGAGGGCTTGAACAGATGCATCTTCTTGCGCAACAGCATCGCGTTGGTGCAGAGGAAGACGTACTTCTTCCGCTCCACCAGCTGCCGTGCGATCTCGTCGATCTGCGGGTGCATCAGGGGTTCGCCGCCCGCGATGGACACCATCGGCGCACCCGACTCCAGCACCGCGCCCACCGCCTGGGCGACCGGCATGCGCTGCTTGAGCACCCCGGCCGGATGCTGGATCTTCCCGCAACCCTCGCACTTGAGATTGCACGCGAAGAGCGGCTCGAGCTCGACGATCAGCGGGAACTTGTCCCGCCGCTTGATCATCTTCTGTTCAAAGAGATACGTCGCGACCCGGATGGTCTGGCGGAGTGGCATGGCCATCTAGCTCACCTCCTGGGAGCAGCGAAGAACGGTGCCAGTGAAAGAAAGCGGGAAGAACGGTCCTCAAGACCCGGAAAGCCGATATTCCACCGCGTAGTGTGCCGATACGGACGAGTTCGTGTTCAGGAGCGTCCACGACCACCCGGACGGCCGCAACCGGACGGACGCCGTGGCCGACCGCGGTGCGCAGGGTCGCGGCGGACTCCATGTCCACCGCGATGGCGCCGGTACTGTGCAGCGCGGCCCGCTCCGCGCCGCGCACCACGTGGTCCGAGCCCACGACCGGGCCGATGTGGACGGCCCGGCGGGAGCCGCCGGTGAGGGGGTGTGACAGGGCGTCGGCGAGGATCCGGGTGCCGGTGCACACGGTGCGGCCCGCCGGATCACGGGTCTCGTCGGCCACGACGAGGTCCCCGGGGTGCATCCCGGGGGCCAGCCCGGCGCAGAAGCCGGTGGCGATGACGGCGGTGCGCCGCGCCCCGGGCGCGGTGCGCCACGCCCCTGGCGACGTCCGCCACGCCCCGGGCTCACCGGACCTTCCGGTGAGCGCCCGGGTCACGGCGCGCTCGGCCGACTGCGGCCCCATGCCGGTGCGCAGCACGGTCACGGCCCCGGCGGCGGCGCCGGGGCCGGCGCCGCGCAGGGCGAACCGCTCGATGCCGAGCGCACAGGCGATCAGCAGCGGCGCACCACCGGCCTCCGCGGCCGGATCGGCGGACATCAACTGCTCCGCGGTCGCGCCCCGGTGGGCTCGCCGTGGACATACCGGCCCAGTGCCGTGACCGGGAACACCTGCCGGTACAGGTGGTAGTTGATGGAGAAGTCCCAGGGGAAGCCGGTCCCGGTGAAGTACGGCTCGTCCCAGGAGCCGTCCTCCCGCTGGGTCCCGGCGAGCCAGGTGATCCCGCGCTCGACGGCCGCGCCGTCCCGCTCCCCCGCCGCCAGCAGCGCGAGCAGCGCCCACGCGGTCTGCGAGGCAGTGGAGGCGCCCCGGCCCATCCACTCGGCGTCGAGGTAGGAGCGCTGGTCCTCGCCCCAGCCGCCGTCCTCGTTCTGGACGCTCTCCAGCCAGCGGACGGCCCGGCGGACCGCCGGATGGGAGGCGGGGACGCCCGCGGCGATCAGGGCGGGGACCACGGAGCCGGTGCCGTAGACGTAGTTGGTGCCCCAGCGGCCGAACCAGGCGCCGCTCGGCTCCTGCTCGGACAGCAGCCAGGAGATGCCGCGCCGGGTGCGGGCGTCGTACGTCCTCCCCTCGTGCGCGAGCATCTCCACCACATGCGCGGTGACATCGGCCGACGGGGGGTCGATGACCTCACCGAAGTCGCAGAACGGCAGCTTGTTGGGGAGCGGGCTGGTGTTGTCGACGTCGAACGCGCCCCACGCCCCGTTCTTCGACTGCATGCCCAGGGTCCAGCGCATGGCGCGCCGCACGGCCGCCTCGATCCGCTCGGGCTCGGGGTGGTCGATCCGGCGCAGCGCCAGGATGACCTCGGCGGTGTCGTCGATGTCGGGGTAGTTGTCGTTGTGGAATTCGAACGCCCAGCCGCCGGCGGGCAGCCCGGGCCGCCGGACCGACCAGTCGCCGGGCCGGTCGATCTGCTCGGCCAGCATCCAGTCGGCGGCCTTGACCAGCGCCGGGTGGTCCGGGGCCAGACCGGCGTCGGCGAGCGCGATGGCGGCCAGGCAGGTGTCCCAGACCGGGGACTGACAGGCTTCGATCATCCGGCTGCCGTCCTCGCGCCACACCGCGAAGCGGTCCAGCGACTCCAGACCGGCGCGCATCACGGGGTGGTCGAGGTCGTAGCCGAGCAGATGGAGGGCGATGATGGAGTAGACGGCGGGTGGCTGGATGCCGCCCCAGCAGCCGTCGTTCTCCTGCCGCTCCACGATCCAGCGGGCGCAGGAGCGCAGCGCGGCCCGGCGCAGCGGGCGGAAGGCGACCTTGTGGTAGGCGTGCAGCGCCCGGTCCAGCCGCTGGAAGGCGCCGTCCCAGGAGGCGACGGGGGCGAGCGGGCGCGGCGGATTGGGTCTGCGGGGGTCGGTGTGGAGCTCGTCGAGGGGGAAGGGGGCCGGGCGCACGGGGCGTTCGGCCGAGACGATGGTGAGGGGCACGATGGTCTGCCGGGCCCAGCAGCCGAAGTCGTAGATGTTGAGCGGAAGCCACTTCGGGAAGTAGATGATCTCCGGTGGCAGTTCCGGCAGGTCCTCCCAGCGCCACCAGCCGAAGAGGGCCAGCCAGATCCGGGTGAACACCCTGCTGCTCGCGATGCCGCCCCGGGAGCGCACCCAGGCGGAGGCGGCGGCCATATGGGGCGCGTCGGGCTCGTCGCCGGCCAGCCGCAGGGCGACATACGCCTCGATGGTGGCGGAGAGCTCGGGCGGGCCGCCGTGGAAGGTGGCCCAGGTGCCGTCGGTGGCCTGCTGCGAGCGCAGATAGCGGGCCGCGGCGGCGAGGGTGTCGGGGTCCTGGATGCCGAGGAACTGGCGGAGCATCAGGTCCTCGGCATCCATAGTGACGTTGGTCTCCAGGTCACCCTTCCACCAGCCCCGCTCGTCCTGGCGGGACAGCAGGTGCTCCACCGCGCGGGCCGCCGCCTCACGGGCGACGCTCAAGGTCTTGGACTCGGATGACTCGGAGGGTTGGACGGTCGGTGTCGCTGTCATGGCTTCCCCTCTGCAGTGTGCTCATCTGCCGTCTTTGGGGCTTCCGTCGGCCGGCACCCCGGCTGGATGCCGGCCGGCGACTGCGAACTAGCGGTCCATGGCGATCATCTCTCTCGTACGACGACGAAATCGGCGAGCGCCACGAACCGGGCCCGGGTCTCGGCGGGCATGTCCACCGAGCCCAGCGCCTCCATGGCGGTCGCATGCTGTCTGCGGGCCTCCTGAGAGGTCCAGTCCCGGCCGCCCGACTGCTCGATCAGCGCGGCGCGGACGGCGAACTCCCCCTCCGAGAAGTCGGCGAACTCCTCCTCCGGCTTGTGCGCGTCGGCCGCGAGGATCTGGGCGAGGCGCTCGGAGTCCGGGCCGCCGGCGGCGAGCGCGGCGACCACGGGGAGGGACTTCTTGCGCTGGCGCAGATCGCTCCAGGTCCGCTTGCCGGTCGCCTCCGGGTCGCCCCAGATGCCGAGCAGGTCGTCGACGGCCTGGAAGGCGAGGCCCAGGTGGTAGCCGTAGCGCTCCAGGGTGTCGGCGGTGCGGTCGTCGGCGCCGCCGAGCACGGCGCCGATGGAGGCGGCGCAGGCGAGCAGGGCGCCGGTCTTGTTGCCCTCCATCTCCAGGCACTCCTCGACGGTGACCCGCTCGCGGTGCTCGTAGGAGATGTCCTGGGCCTGGCCGTCGATCAGCTTCCGGGTGGCGGCGGTGAGCCGGCGGGTGGCCCGCCCGGCCTCGGCGGTGCCGATCTCCAGCAGTATCTCGTTGGCCAGCGCGAACAGGGCGTCACCGACCAGGATGGCCTGGGCCGGGCCGTGCACCTTCCAGACGGTGTCGCGGTGGCGGCGCTGCTCGTCCCCGTCCATGAGGTCGTCGTGGAGCAGTGAGAAGTTGTGCACCAGCTCGACCGCGACCGCGCCGGGCACCCCGGCCTCGGGGGCGGCGCCCGCCGCCTCGGCGGACAGCAGGGCGAGCGCGGGGCGCACGGCCTTGCCGCCGTCGCCTTCCGCCGGGTTGCCCTCGGCGTCGATCCAGCCGAAGTGGTACGCGGCGACGGTGTTCATGGGCGGGGCCAGCCGGTCCACGGCGGCGCGCAGCACCGGCGTGGCGAGCGTACGGCCGCGCTCCAGCAGCGCCATGACGCCTGCGGTGTCGACAGCTGGGGTCGCCGGGGTCACGGTCTCTCCTCTGTTCTTGGTGGTGGTGCTCATGCCGCCTCCTTGGGCGTCCCCCCGCCCGGGGCGGGGAGAGGGTTCACATGCGGGCGGCCTAGGTCGGTGAGGGCCGCGCGGGCGGCGGAAAGCCCGCTGCGCACGGCGCCCTCCATGGTCGCGGGCCAGCCGGTGGCGGTCCACGCGCCGGCCAGGTAGAGGCCGGGCGCCTCGGTCGGGGCGGAGGGCCTGAGGCGGCCCACGCCGGGGACGGGGGCGAAGGTGGCGGTGCGCTCCCGGGTGACGAAGAAGTCGCGCACCCGCGCCCCGCGGGCGAGCGGGAGCAGCCGCTCCAGCTCGGGCAGATAGCGGGCGCGCAGCTCGGCCACCGGGCGGTCGATGTCGTCGTACGCGGCGGACTGCGACACCGCCAGGTACTGGCTGTCCCCGGACCCGGGCGCGTCCCTCAGCCCCGAGGCGTCCGTACGGTCGAAGACCCACTGGACGGGGGAGCCGATCGCGGCGAAGAAGGGGCGGCGCAGCACCGTGCGGTCGTAGACCACGTGCAGATTGAGGATGGGCGCGGCGCCGATGCGCAGCAGCCGGCCGGGGTCGTTCAGGGCGCCGTCGGGCAGCAGGGCGTGTGCCTCGCGCTGCGGTACGGCCAGCACGAGGACGTCCGCGCCGCCCGCCGCGGCCTGCGGCTCGTCCCCCGGCCGCCCGGCGGTGGCCGCGCTCCAGCGGCCCTCGGGGGTGCGGGTCACCGCGGTCACCCGGGTGCGCAGCTCGGTGGTCACGCCCGCCACGTCCAGGGCGCGGTGGGCGTGGGTGTGGTGCAGCTCGCCGAGCGGGGCGCGGGCCCAGCCGATGTCGGCGGCGCCGGGCCGGGAGAGCAGCCCGGTCTTGAAGACCATCGCGGCCAGGCCCAGCGAGACGCCTGTCGCGGTGGCGTTGAGCGTGGCCACGCCGACCAGGTCCCACAGCGCCTCGACGGCGCGCGGCGACTGGCCGTGGCGGCGCAGCCAGCCGGCGAAGTCCACCGCGTCCAGCGCCGGGTCCTCGGGGTCGAGCCGCCCGAGGGCGAGCGCGGCGCGGCCCACCTGGGCGCGCTCGGCGAGGGAGAGGTGGGGGTAGGTGGCCAGGCTCGCGGACAGGTGGAGCGGCACCGGCAGGGCGGTGCGGCGCAGCCGTCCCAGCCGCCGCCCGTCGCGCCCCCGGGCGTCGAGGACGGGCACGTCCAACCGGCCCTGGAGCGGGGCGAGTCGGGCGGCGCCGACCCGCTCGAGGAACCACTGGTAGGCGGTGCAGCAGCGCAGATACACATGCTGGCCGTTGTCGACGCTCAGCACGCCCGCCGGGGAGGAGCGGTGGAAGGAGAAGGCGAGGCCGCCCAGCCGGGGGCGGCCCTCGACCAGGGTGACCCGCAGCCCGGCGTCGGCCAGCGCGAGCGCGGCCGTCGTACCGGCGAGCCCGCCGCCGATCACCAGCGCGCTCCGCCCGGCGGGGCGCCGCCCGGCGGCCGGGGCGGGGTCCAGGGTCGAGTGGGTCACACCGGCCTCCTGGTGCTGCGGCGCCCGACGGCGCGCGCGTCGAGACCGGCCAGTCCGCGCACCGCCACGTACGCCTTCTCGTGGCCGGGCAGCGAGACGCGGCCGCGCAGGACGGCCGCGGGGTCCTTGGCGATCCGGTCCAGGAGTCGGCTGTAGATGCCCGCCATGGCGGACACGCACGCGCCGCTGCGCCGGTCCAGCAGCGGCAGCAGCCGGAAGCCCTCGGCGAACAGCGCCCTGGCCCGGCGCACCTCGAAGTGGACCAGGCCGGTGAAGTCGGCGTCGGGCGGTGCGGTGGAGCTGCGGAACGCGGCACCGCAGCCGAACTTGGCGAGGTCGTCGGCGGGCAGATAGGTGCGCCCGGTGGCGGCGTCCTCGCGGACGTCCCGCAGGATGTTGGTCAGCTGCAGGGCGAGCCCGAGGGTGTCGGCGTATGCCGGGGCGCGTTCGAGCTCGTCCTCGCTGTGGCCGGTGCCGGGAGCGGTCCCGAAGACGCCCAGCGAGAGCCGTCCGATGGCGCCCGCCACACAGCGGCAGTAAACCTTGAGGTCGTCCCAGGTCTCGTAGGTCTGCCCGGCCACGTCCATCAGCACGCCGTCGATCAGCTCGTCCAGCGCGTCCAGCGGGATCGGGAAGCGGTGCGCGGCATGGGCCAGGGCGACGGCGACGGGGTCGGTGTCGTCCTCCTCGATGCCGCCGCCCCGCATCCGGTCCAGCAGGGCGCGGGTGTCCGCCAGCCGGGCGCGCTTGGCCTCCGGGTCCAGCGGGCCGTCACCGATGTCGTCGACCCGGCGGGAGAAGGCGTACAGAGCCGACATCGCATGGCGCTTCTCCGTCGGCAGCAGCCTGATGCCGTAGGCGAAGTTGCGGGCCTGGTGGCCGGTCACGGCCTCGCAGTAGCGGTACGCCGCGAGCACTGGCGCGGACGCGTGCGGAGATCCCTTCACGGTCCGGCTCACCCCTCTCTTCGCAGTGTCGCCCCCACCTCGCGCAGCAGGCTGAGCTTGGTGGGCCTGGGCGGTCCAGGGAGTACGTCATGTCCCGCGGCCGCGACCGCCCGCAAGGCGGCCCGCCCCCCGGCCACGAATCCGGCGAGCAGCACCTTGAGCCTGCCGTGGACGCTACCCACCAGGGGGGTGCCTTCATTCAGCAGGGCAGCGGCGCGTTCCGCCTCCTTCGCGACCAGCGCGCGCAACCGTACGCCGCCCCTGGGGGCGGCGAGGTCGGCCTCGGTCACGCCGAAGCGTTTCATGTCCTCGGCGGGCAGGTAGACGCGGTCCCTGCGGAGGTCCTCGGCCACGTCCTGCAGATGCTCGATGATCTGCAGGGCGGTGCAGATGGCGTCCGAGTGGCGGATCCGCTCGGGGCTCGCGGTGCCGGTGATGCCGAGGACGAGCCGCCCGACCGGGTTGGCGGACAGCTCGCAGTAGTCGAGGAGGTCCTGGTAGGTGGCGTACCGCCGGATCCGCTGGTCCTGGCGGTTGGCCTCGATCAGGCCGAGGAAGGGCTCTTGGTCGAGCCCGTGGCGGTGGACGGTGGGGCGCAGGGCCCGCAGCAGCGGATGGCGCGGTTCCGCGGCGGGCTGG
Organism: Streptomyces sabulosicollis; assembly: GCF_016103465.1. Taxonomy (GTDB): domain Bacteria; phylum Actinomycetota; class Actinomycetes; order Streptomycetales; family Streptomycetaceae; genus Streptomyces; species Streptomyces sabulosicollis. The sequence continues at coordinate 32,635 of NZ_JAEEAP010000026.1, read as the reverse complement.
AACACCCGGCGGAGGTCGGCCTCGAACGCGTCCAGCATCGCGAGCGCGTCGTCCGCCTGGTCCCGGTCGAGCCCGAGCAGCTCGGCGTCGGCGCCGCCGGGGGCCAGATCGCCGTCGCCGATGTCGTCGACCAGCCGGGCGTAGCCGTAGACGGCCATCAGATCGGTGCGCCAGGCACGGGGGAGGAAGAAGGGGGCCACGGGGAAGTTCTCGTGGGCGGCCTTGTCGAGCACGGCGCGAGCGGCTTCCTGCCCGCCGCTCCGGCTGCTCGACGTGGTATGGGACCCGCTGCGCTCGTCCTCGACGGTCACCGTGGACAGCCAGGCGTACGGGCGAGACCCAGGACACCACGTGGGTCCCGGCGACCGGGCCCCTCGGGAGCGCTGGAGATGGGCCGTGTAGCCAATGCCGTCACATCCCCCGTTCTACACCGGTTACCAGGGTCGGCACGATCCGGACACGCCGCTCCGTCTTGTCAACGGGCTCCGGCCCCTGCCCCCCGAACAGGCGACAAGGGCCCGGCTCCGGCATGATCCGGACGGGCATTGCCACAGCTTACGCCTCTCGGTGTACAGGTGTACGGAGCGATACCCCGATGTGACCTCCGATGTGGCGCCGGGCGGGTGACCGGCGAACGCCCCGGCCGGTGTCCGGGGGTCTTCGGGGTGACCTCAGACGACCTCTTCGTAGAACTCGGAGATGTCCAGCACCCGGCACAGGTCGCGGAGCTCGAACTCGAAGAAGTGCTGGCCCTCGGAGAGCGCGAAGGACATGTGGCCGAGCGCCTCCATGGAGATCACCCCGTACAGCCGCACCCAGCAGCGGAGCATCACGGCGATGGCTCCGGGGGGCATGTCCACGTCCTGGTCCTCGCTGAGCGCGGTGAGGGTGCGCGCGAGGCCGGGGTCCAGCTCCTCGACCTCGGGGGCGGGGAAGCCCCGCACCCGCCACAGGTCGGAGACCAGATCGGAGAAGACGGAGCCGAAGACCCCGCTCATATGGCGCTCGGGCTTGGTCTCCTCGCGGCCGAGCCCCGGGGCCCAGGGGCCGAGGATGAGCCCGAACTCATGGGGGTGCTTGATCGCCCAGACGCGCAGCGCACGGGCGCCGCTGATCCACCGGCGACCCGGCTCCTCCTCGGGGTGCTGGCCGAGGACGCCCCGCATGAAGCGGGCCATCTCCTCGAAGATGTCCACGCGCAGCTGAAGGATCAGCGCATCCCGGCTACTGAAGTAGCGGTAGACGGCCGGTGCGGTCATGCCCATCTCACGGGCGATGGCCCGGATGGTCACGTTCTCCGGGCCCTCCTGAACCAGGAGCGTCCGGGCGACGTCCTTGATTTCACGGATGGTCGCGATGCGCAGCCGCTCGCGCCGTGAGTACGGTGCGACGTGCGCTTCCCCTGGCGACACGCGTCCCCCTCCCTGATGCTGCGCCGCTCGACAACCCGGCGTACACGCACACGATACAGCGCCTCCGTTTAGTGAACAGCGGCGGTGACAGTGCCTCTGGTTCAACTGCTAGCCCCCTGACCCTGCCACAGATCCGCGGGGTTGCCCCGCCGGATGGCTCAGCGACCACCATCCGGGTCACCCGGGGCGCGGGGGAGCGTCCGTACATACGTCGGACATTCATTCGGGGGCATTGTGCGCGCGTGCTGTCGGAAGCGGGCGGGGGACGGTGGACGGCCACACTCGGCGCCACCTGGGAGTAAACGGCCGTAGCGATCGTGAAATGACGTTCCCTCCCGGCCCGGCGTACCCCGGGAAAGGGCCCGCCGCACCCCTTCCACCAGGAGCGTCAAGAAAACCGACCGGTCGGCGCGGTGGATTTTCCGACTCGGCCCGGGGAAGGTTTCCGCGGCTGCCCGGAGGGCGCCGCCCCGGCGCCGGAGCGCCGCCGCGCGGTCGGCCCCGGGCCTCGCCCTTCGGGTCGCGCCGCATGTGTTCCGCATTCTGTCCGCATCGCCACGGGACGCGTTTTCCCTGAAAAGCGCACACGTCCCATGGATAACGATCCACTCCCGCGGTCCGCTGGTTCTGACGGCGTACCGGGTACCCCGGACCGGGTCGCGGGGGCGAAATCGGGAAAGGCGACGGGGGCGGCCCGGCCCGGAACTCCCATTCCGCTTCCGCCCCCGCGGCCTACGGGTGGTGGGGGCAGGTGGCGGGTGCGGCGGCAGCCGTCCGGCGGGACGGCCGGGGCACGGAGGTGCCGCGCTCGCGCGGCGTCACCGTCACCATCACGTCCTTCAGCGGCCGCAGCGAGATCACCGGTGAGCCGTACCGCAGCTCGGTCCCCGGGATCCGGCTGATCCGGAAGCGCTGGTTCACCATGGCCACGATGGTGCGCAGCTCCAGCAGCGCCATGAAGTTGCCGACGCACTGCCGGGGTCCCGAGCCGAACGGGAGGTACGCCATCCGCGGCCGCTCCTTGATGGCCCGCGGGGTGAACCGGTACGGGTCGAAGGCCAGGGGGTTGTCCCAGTGGCGCGGATTGTGGTGGGAGACCAGCGGGGACAGCAGGATCGAGGAGCCCGGCTCGATGTCGTAGCCGCCGAGGGTGTCCGCCTCCACCGCCGCCCGGGGGAAGATCCAGATGGGCGGGTGCATCCGCAGGCTCTCGTCGACGACCATCTTGGTGTACGTGAGCGCCTCGGCGCTGTCGGCGTCCGGCAGCCCGCCCCCGAGCACCGTGGCGATCTCGGCGTCCAGCTCCTCCTGGACCGCGGGGTGGGCGGCGACCGACAGCAGCGTCCAGCACAGGGCGACGGCGGTGGTCTCATGGCCGGCCAGATAGACGGTGAGCAGCTCGTCCTTGATCTGCTGATCGGTCCAGGGCCCACCGGTGGCCGGATCGGTGGCCCGCTCCATCAGCGCGATCAGCGGCCCCTCCCCCGTCTCCGCGTAACTGCGGCGCACATCGGCCACGATGCGGTCGAAGACCCGGTGAATCCTGAGGATCTTGCGCTGACGGTCCGTCGGCACCCAGGAGGGCAGCATCTCGGTGGCGGTGCCGCGGCGGAACATCACCTCCACCACATCGTCCACGATCGTCTTCAGCAGGGCCGAGTCCGGCTTGATGTCATAGGCGAACAGCGAGCGGGAGAGGGTGACCAGGGTCAGCCGCAGCATGTCGGTCATCAGGTCGACCGGCTCACCGGCGGCGGCCTTGCGCTCCCAGGTCTCCAGCATCTCCTCGGTGGCCCGGATGATGTTGGGCATGATGTCGGTGATGGCGTTCTTGAGGAAGACCGGCTGCACCGCCCGCCGGTGGGCGCGCCAGAACTCGCCGTCGGTGGTGAGCAGTCCCTTGCCCATGACGACGCCGAACTGCTCGTAGAGCGGGCCGCGGACGTAGTTGCCGTTGTTCTCCACCAGCACCCGGCGCACCGCCTCGGGCTCGGTCACCTGGTGTACCAGGAAGGGGCCGAGCCGCATCCGGACGATCTCGCCGTGGTCGCGCTGCAGACCGAGCAGGAACTCGGCGGTGTTCCGCTTCCAGGGGCCCAGACTGCCCAGCAGCGGGGCACCCTTGGGGCCGGGTGCGATGCGCGGCGCGGAGGTCGCTGTGGTCATCGGTGGTCTCCTTGCTTTCGCGGCCGCGGCCTGCGGGGCACCGGGAACAGGCGGCGCACGAAGAGATGGTCGAAGAGGACGTCGGAGGTGAGGCGCCGCAGGGCGATGGTGCTGTGGGCGAGCAATCCGACGGGGTAGCGGGCGCGCGGCCGGGAACCGCGGGCGCCCTTGGCCACCACCTTCGCCACCCGGCGGGCCACGTCGTCCGACTGGATCGCGAAGGTGCCCGCCAGGGTCCGGCGGCTGCCGGTGTAGATCGCCTCGAAGTACTCGGCGCTCTCCCGGCGGAAGGTCTCGTACGTCCGGCTCACCGGCCGCAGATTGGCCACGTAGGTGGCGCCGAAGCGGGTGGTGCGCACCGGTCCCGGCTCGATGAGGACGACCCGCACCCCGAAGTCGGCCACCTCGTTCCGCAGCGAGTCGCTCAAGCCCTCCACGGCGTGCTTGGTGGCGTTGTAGAAGCCCGAGCCGGGGACGGCGTAACGGCCGAAGACGGAGGAGATGTTGACGATGGTGCCGCCGCCGTGGGCGCGCATCGCGGGCAGCACCAGCTGGCTGAGCCGGACCAGGCCGTACACATTGGTCTCGAACTGCTCGCGCACCTCGGCCAGGGAGGCTTCCTCGACGCAGCCCGACATGGCGTAACCGGCGCTGTTGACCAGCGCCCCGACCGCGCCGTGCTCCGCCTCGACCTTGGCCACCGCGGTGGCCATGGACTCCTCGTCGGTGACGTCGAGGGCCATGGTGCGGATGCCGGAGCCCGCGAGCTCCGCCAGCGTCCCGGGCCGCCGTGCGGTGGCGTACACGGCGTGCCCGGCCCGGTGCAGCCGCAGCGCGCACGCGCGGCCGATGCCGGAGGAGCAGCCGGTGATGAGGACCGGGATGCCGGCCCCGGAGCCCGGGGCCGGCGCGCGGCCGGTCACGCGGGGGGCGCGTCGAACGCCCCGAGCTGGGTGGCGAGGTCGTAGGAGTCCATGGAGAACCAGCTCTCCACGATCTTGCCCTCGTCGTCGAACTCGTCGATGACGATGCCGGGGATCTCCAGCTTGCGGCCCTGCGCCGGGATGATGCCCGCGTAGGCGTCGCCGGTGTGGGTGCCGCGCGCGGTGAACCGGCTGACGACCTTGTTCCCCTCCAGGATCCAGTCGTCCACGGTGACGTGGAGGTCGGGGAAGGAGGCGCGCTGGAGCCGCACCCACTCCTTCAGGTGCTCCACGCCCTCCTTGCCGTTGGCGGCGGTGCCGTGGCTGATGTGGTCCTCGGTGGCGCCCTCGTAGATGACGTCCAGGTTGCCCTTGTTGAGGCACTCCTCGTAGTAGCGCTCGAGGACGGCCTTGTTCTGTTCGGGAGTGGACATGGATTGCCTTTCTATGCGGTCGTGTTTCCCAGCGGGCCGGGGAGTCCCGAGACGGTCGCCACGGGGTCCCCGGAGTCTGCGTCGGTGATCCGCCAGACGCCGAGTGCGGGATCGCCCTCGACTCGGGTGGGCCCGCGCTCGGCGGAGTGCGGTGCGATCCGGCCGAGGACCAGGGGGTCGGCGGTGACCGAGAGCCCGTCGCCCGGGGTGGTGCACCGCCGCACCACGTTCTCCAGCGCGGCGATCGGAAGGGCCGTCCCGGGCACGTACGGCGTCGCCCACAGGTCGGCCGGCAGACAGCGCGGGACCTCGGCCACCAGGCGCCCGTCCGGCCCCTCCGGTCCCGCCGGTCCCGCCGGTCCCGCCGTCCATGCGGAGAGCGGCACCACGGCGCCGCGCCAGTGCAGGAAGGGCGGCCCGGAGCGCAGCGTGGTGGTCTGCTGGACCTCGGGGCGCGGTGGCGCGGGCGGCCGTGACGCGCCGGTCTCGTGGACGACGCGCAGGCTCGCCTCCGGGCCGCCCTCGGCGCCCTCGTGGCGGTAGCGGACCTCCACGATCCAGTCGTGCCCCTCGTGGAAGCCGCGGACCTCGCGGACCAGGCGGATCGCGGGGCCGTCGAGGCGCAGCAGCGCCAGCGGCACCACGATCTCCTCCAGCGCACCGGCCCGCAGCGCCGGGAAGTCCTCCGGGACGATCCATTCGGCGGCCCGCAGGGCGTTCTCCAGCAGGAGGGAGGGCGGCAGCGCGGGGGCGCCGTCGATGCGGAAGTCGCCCAGCGCGGGGGTGTGTCCGGGGTCGAAGACGACGCGTGCCGTCAGCTGGACGTGCGGCTGGTAGGCGGTCACCTCGCCGAGGTGGAAGATCTTGGGATAGGCGGTGGTGAAGCCGGGCAGCGCGGGCACCACCGGATAGCCGATGGCCTGCCCCGGGTCGATGGCCTTGCCCAGCGGTCCGACGAAGGTGACCTCGCCCTCGGACCCCGCCAGCAGTTCGGCCCGCCAGCGCTCAAGCCCGTCCGCCACGTCGATCGCGGCCATGTAGCGCAGGGTGGCGGCGAAGTTGGCGATCAGCCCGATGCGGTCCCAGGTGGGCCAGGCGAGGGTCATCACCGGGAACGCGGCCCGGCGGGCGGCCCACTGGCCCAGCCGCGCGAGACCGTCGTTGGCCGCCGCGTATTCGAGCTGGCCGACCATGCCGCCGAGCCGCCCGGTGAGGGAGCCGACGCTGCAGAAGAACTTCAGGTCACGCCTCCGCACCTCCTCGAAGACGTTGAGGAAGCCCTCGATCTTGACCTCGACGGTGCGCAGGATCTCCTCGTCGGTCTTCTTCGGCAGCCGGGCGGAGGTGTCCACCCCGGCGTTGTGCACCACCCCGGCGAGCCTGCCGCCCTCCAGCGCGTCCTCGCGCCGGATGAGCTCGCGCACCTGGGCGCGGTCGGTGAAGTCGCAGCGCGCGTACTCGACGCGCAGCCCCTCGCGCCGGGCGGAGGTCACATGGGTGGCGAGCTCCCACAGCCGGCGGGTGCGGGCGAGCCGGCCGCGGACCACGGCGGGCGACTCGCCCCTGGCGCGGCCCTCCCAGACCCGCCTCTCGTAACGCTTCCACCCGGCCTCGTCCACGCCGTACCAGGGCTCGTCCCCGCTCGGGAACGGCTCCCGGCCGGTCACCACGACCCGTACGCCGTGCCGGGCGGCCAGCGACCTGGCCAGCTCCCAGCCGATGCCGCGGCCGCCGCCGGAGACCAGCACGGTGTCCTCGGGGCCGAGGGTGAGGGCGGGCGCGGCCACGGGCCGGTCCTCGGGGGTGAGGGTGTACCGGCGGCCGTCGCGGTAGCCGACCTCGATCTCACTGGGGCGGCCGAGCTCGGCGGCGACGATACCGGGGAGTTCGGCGGAGGCGGCCAGGTCGATGTCGACGACGCGGGCGGACACGTTGGGGAACTCCCGGTGCAGGGTCTTGGCGAGCCCCGCCCAGATACCGCCCAGCGGCTGCTCGAGACCGTCCCGCGGATGCTGGCCCATCCCGCCGCCGAGGTAGCTGACGGCGAGATAGCACAGCCGGTCCGCGGCGGTCTCGGCCGCCCAGTCGTCGTAGGAGCCGCGCAGCGCGGTCACGGTCTCGGTCAGCGCCCGCCGCCAGGCCCCGGCGGAGGCGGCCCGGTCCGGGTCGTACGCCCGGCCCACGGTGAGGTCGACGATGGCGTCGACGGGGCCGGGGCCGTCCGGCTCCCGGCGCACCAGCGCGCCGTGCTCCTTCAGTTCGCGCTCCACACCGGCGGCCACGTCCTCCTCGCCGCCGATCAGCAGCACCCGCAGCCCGGCCAGCCGGGGCCGCGGTCCGGCGGGGCGGGGCAGCTCGGTGAGCCGCCACACCATCCGGGTCACCGGCTGGACCGGCGCGCCCTCTTCGGTCACGGTCATGTCCGGTCCTCCCCCGCCGGTGCCTGCTCGAGGGGGACGGCCTCGCCGGTCCTGGCGTCGATGTAGCCGATGAGGGTGGCCCGCATGTCCTTCATCTGGAGCAGCATCCGGCCGTCGGGCCGCACCGCCACGAAGCGGTTGCTGATGGTGTCGGCCGTCAGATCGAAGCCGGGCGGGGTGACGAAGAGGTCGACGCCCTCCCCGGAGGCGGCCAGGTCGTGGTCGCTGATCTCCTCGTACAGATCGATCCGGCGGATCGACAGCGGCGCGGCCACGGGCACCAGATGCCCGTCCACCAGGTCCAGCACCCCCACCCGGGCCAGCCCGTCGAGCAGGATGCTCGGCACGGTGAAGCGGGACCACACCGGGTCACCGGCCGCGATGTCGGGCGCGTAGCGGGCCCGCTTGCCCCGGGGGTGGATCCGGGTGTCGGTGGTGGAGACGAAGGGGCCGGTCAGCCGCACCGGGGAGCCCGGCTGGTGGTACGGGTCGGGGACCGGGGTCTCCTCCCCCGCAGGCCACTCCTCCCAGCGCGGCGCGGTGGGCGCCTCGGTGTCGAGCAGCACCCGGGCCAGGAAGTGCACCCGGTCCTTGACCAGGACCACTCCGCCGGGCGCGACCACGTCCTCGGTGATCCGCACCTGGACGACGGTCACCTCCCCGGGGCTGTCCACCAGCTCGGCGCGGATCCGCCTCGGACCGGCCGGGATGTCGCGGTAGACCCGCAGGAAGTGCTCGAAGCGCAGGTCCTCGAAGGCGATCACCCGCTTGCCGGGGACCAGCGCCCGGGCGGCCTCGGCGGCCAGTTCGGTGACGAAGGTGCCGGGCAGGGTGGCCTCGCCGCGCACCGTGTGGTGTTCGAGGTAGCCGTCGGTGTCCAGGTCGAAGGGGCACTCGTAGACCACGGACCGCTCGTCGGACTCCACCAGCCGGCGCAGGAAGAACCCGGGCCGCTCCGCCTCGCCGGTGACCGGCCGCTCCGCCTCGCCCGTGATTTCCAGGTAGCCGGGGTAGAAGCGCTCCACGGTGGCGCGCTCGGCGGCGCCGAGGTGGACGACGGAGGGGCGCCGCACGGGGGCGTGCAGCTCCTGGACGAAGTGGTGGATGCCCTCGGCGATGGCCATGTTGCTGTACGAGCCCGCGCGCTCGTAGTACGCCTTGGTCAGCTCGTTGGCCCCCATGCCGACGCCTTCCCACAGCGTCCAGCCGATGGTGAACTCGTCGGTCTCCCGGCCGGTGGCGCGGGTGTGGGTCGCCGCGGCGGCCAGGAAGTCGTTGGCCGCCGCGTAGTCGGCCTCCCCCAGCTGTCCGAAGTAGCCCAGCAGCGAGCCGAAGTTGCACCACAGCCGGGGCGGCGCGGCGCGCAGGGCGCGCTTGAGGTGGAGGTAGGAGTCCAGCTTCAGATCGCGGATGGAGGTGAACTCGGCGAAGCTCTTGTCCTTGATCAGCCCGGAGCGCTGCAGCCCGGCGGCGTTGACCAGCAGGTCGATCCGCCCCCGCTCGTCCAGGACCCGGCCGATCGCCCGGTCCACCGCCGCGCCGTCGCGCATGTCGCAGGCGAGGTAGGTGACCCGGCCGGTGCCGCTGTGGGCGGCCATCTCGTCCAGGTTCCGCTTCGCCCAGCGGGCGTTGACCATGCGGTCGAAGGCGCGGTTGATGTCGGCCACGGTGCGGCCGTCGCGCCGGGCGATCTCCGTCTTGATGTAGCCGGCGCGGCGGGCGGCGAACTCCTCGTCGGTGCCCTGGTACGTCTGAGGCGGATAGTCGTCCAGGGAGTTGCTGCCCAGGACGTAGATCCGGGGCCGGAAGTGCTCGGCGACCGCCTTGACCACCTCGGCGGTGATGCCCCGGGCGCCCCCGGCGACCACCACGACGGAGTCCGGGCCGAGGACGGCCGGCGCCCCCGCTCCCAGGTCGTTCGGCTCGTCGGAGAGCAGATACGCCTTCCGCGCGCCGTCGAGGTCGAACACCACGGGGAAGACCCGCTCGGCCGCGCTCTCCTCCTCGGCGCGGGCCATCGCCCCGGTCAGGTCGGTGGCCGAGGTGCACAGCGTGAAGGCGAGGCAGGCGTCGCGCTCCAGGGCCGCGGTCTTCCACAGCCCGGTGAAGAGCCCGGTGTACGGATGCGGGACGCCGCCCGGCGCGGCGCCCAGCAGCAGCGCCACGGCCGAGGAGCCGGGGTCGCCGAGGTCGTCGTAGAGGTGCTGGAGCGTCAGGTAGACGGCGTCGTGCAGGGCGGTGAGGGCGGGCGCGGGGCCGTCCGTGGCCGCCCGGCCGAGGTCACCCACCACCCTGAGGTGGGTGACCCCGGGGCCCGCGCCCGCCAGGGCCCGGCGGACCGACTCCTCGGTGACCTCGGGCAGGTGGTGCCAGCCGGGGCGGGGGTCGGCGAGCGGCGCCGTGGACAGGACGGTGAGGTCCGCGTCCGGCGGCGCGGCGGCGGCGAGCGGCTCGGGGGCGTCGGTGAGCACCACCGCGCCGGCGGGGAGGAACGGGGTGCGCTCGCACACGGTGCGCGCGGGCACCTCGGTCAGAACGGGCACCTGGCGGCGGACCCGCACCGGGGTGCCGTCCGCGAGCCGCCCGTCGGTGGCGAACGCGGCGGGCAGCGCGGCCGGGACGGCCTCCCGGCCGTCGGACTCCCGGCCGTCGGACTCCGGGCCGTCGGACTCCCGGCCGTCGGACTCCCGGTGGTCGGACTCCCGGTGGCCGGTCTCCCGGCCGTCGGACTCCCGGTGGCCGGACTCCCGATGGCCGGTTTCCCGGCCGTCGGACCGCGGGCCGTCGGGCTCGGGGCCGTCGCCGGGGATGGTGAGCCGGAGCCGGGCCCCGGCGGCGCCCTCGCTCTCGTCGGTGGCGACCTCCACGGTCCCCGGGGGCCGGTGCAGCGCCTTGAGGACGGCGAGACCGCCGGCCGCGCCCAGGTAGCGGGCGTGCTCGGGCGCGGGCGCACCGCACAGCAGGACCTCGTCCGCGGCCTCTTCCCCGCGCCCCGCCTCGACGGCACCGAGCGGCTCGTCCACGTACGCGAGCACCTCGAGCCCGGCGGCACGGGCCCGCTCCTCGGTGGTGAGGGCGAACAGGAAGGCGCCCTCGGCGAGTTCCCGGGCCTCCGGCGGCAGCAGTTCGCCGATCAGCGTCCGGTACTCCGGGAGGCTGTTGCCGTTGATCCCGCCCGCGAGCGCGAAGTCGAGCTCACCGGTGCGCAGATAGCGGCCCGCGGAGGTGATGGAGGAGACGGCGGAGGCGAATCCGGAGTCCATCGTCATGTTCGGGCCGTTGAGGTCGAAGTAGTTCGCCACCCGGGCCGAGATGATGTTGGGCATCTGGCCGGGGAAGGAGTCCTCGTTGGAGGCCGGGATCATGCCGCGTACGCGCTCGCCGAGCCGCTCCAGGACCCCGGGCAGGGCGTCGGAGCGCAGCTCGCCCAGCGCCTCGGCGATGTCGTCGAGGTAGCAGCGGTTGGCGTAGAGCATCGCGGCGCGGGTCGGGCCCATGTGGCCGACGAACACCCCGGTCTTCAGCGCCCGCTCCTGCCAGAAGTCCGGCATCTGGTCGCGCAGTTGATGGGCGCACTCCACGATCATCAGCTGGCAGCGGTCCAGGGCGCGGATGGTCTTGGGCGGCAGCCGGACCTTGCTGAACGGCGGCGCCGGGTACTCGTCGCCGAAGCTGCCGCGGGGGCGCGGTCCGCCGCCCAGCCAGCGGGTCACCTCCTCGCGGCCCGCCAGCCCCGGCAGATGGGCCGACCAGCCGACGATCGCCACCCGGCTGCCGGTGTCCGGGACCTTGGTGACGGTCGCGGGGGCCCGGTCGGTGGCGGTGGCGTGCGCCGCGGCGGGGCGCGCCCGGTGCTCGGAGACGATCAGATGGGCGTTGGTGCCGCCGAAGCCGAATCCGGACACCGCGGCCAGCCGCGGGCCGTCGGGCCGCTCCGGCCAGCCCTTGTGCTCGGGGGTGATCTCCAGTCCGGTCTCGGCGAGCCGGAAGTCCTCGCGGGGCCTGGAGAAGCGGAACTGGCCGGGGATGGTGTGCTCGGCCAGGCCCAGCAGGTTCTCGATGAGCGAGACCACGCCCGCCGCCCAGCCGGTGTGGCCGATCAGGGACTTGTTGGAGGTCACCGCGGCGGGCCCCTCGGTGCCGTAGTACTCCCGCAGCGTGGTGAACTCGGCGAGGTCACCGGCCGGGGTGCCGGTGGCGTGGGCGTTGACCCAGCTCACCGCGGAGCCCTCGACCTCGCCCGCCTCCAGGGCGCGCCGCACCGCGAGGCTCTGACCGGCGGCGTTGGGCGCGTAGATGGCCTTGCCCTTGCCATCGGAGGACGAGCCGAACGCGCGGAGCACCCCGAGCACCTCATCGCCGTCGGCCCGCGCCCGGCTCAGCCGCTTGAGGACGACCAGCGCGGCGCCGTCCGCGAAGATCACGCCATCGGCGTCCTCGTCCAGCGCGTGTACCTCACCGCGCTTGGAGAGCCCCTGGAGCTTGGAGAAGAGGACGGTGCCGCGCGGCGCGAGCGCGAAGGCGCCGCCGCAGACGGCGATGTCCTGCTTGCCCATCAGCAGCCCCTTGGCCGCGATGTCGATCGCGTACAGCGACGAGGAGCAGGCGGTGTCCACCATGTGCAGCTCGGTGGAGGGCGGCAGCAGGCCGCGCATCGCCAGCTCTCCGACGCGGTGCGGCAGGAAGCGCGAGCGGTCCTGGCCGGCGCGCCAGTAGCGGCGGTTCAGGGCCGCCTCGATGTCACCGCCGAGGGTGGTGCGCTCGCCGTCGTCCAGCGGCAGGCCCTCGAGGATGTCGTGCGTCATCCGGGTGACGCTGTCCAGCACCCCGGCCTCTTCCAGGTGCTGGCTGCCGTCGGGGGTGTAGCCGACGACGAAGGAGCAGCGGTCGGAGTCCCGGCGGCGCACCCCGTCCAGGGCCTGGACCAGGCTGTGGCGCAGCCACATGGTGGTCAGCTCGTGGTCGTCCGCGCCCTCGGCCATGCTGTCGACGGAGCCGGGGGCGGCCTGGAAGTCCGTGATGAAGACGCAGCGGTCGGCGTACGCCTTGTCCTCGGCGGCGGTGTCGGCGGCGTGGAAGTTCTCGTGCCGCCAGCGGTCCCGGGGGATCTTGACGAACAGCTCGTCACCGGTCGTACGGAGCTTCCAGAACTCCTCGGGGCTGTTCGCCCCGGCGACCGCCAGGCCCATGCCGACGACGGCGATCGCGTCGTCGGGGACGTCGGGGACCGGGGCGGGCTCCGGCTCCGGTGCGGCCTCCTCCCGTACGGGGGCGGCGGCGGGCGGCGACAGGAGGGCGGCGCCCAGCGTCAGTCCCCCGTCGGCGAGCACCACCTGTCCGGTGATCCACCGCGAGGCGTCGGAGGCCAGGAAGGCGACGACGTCGGCGAACTCCTCCGGGGTGCCCAGCCGTCCGAAGGGGGTCGCCCTGGCGATCACCTCCTGCATCTCCCGGGCCCGGGGGAACTTGTCCGCGACCTCGCTCTCCAGCATGGCGGCCGAGGCGGTGTTCACCCGGATGCCCAGCGGGGCGAACTCCACGGCCAGATAGCGGGTGGCCGCCTCGGCGGCCGCCTTGGCGGGGGCACAGGCCGAGTAGTTGGCCATCACCATCTGCGAGCCGCCGAGCGCCGAGACGGTGACGATCGACCCGCCGCCGCCCCGTGCCATCAGCGGGGCCGCGGCGCGGGCGCAGCGCAGTCCGCCCTTGTAGTTGGTGTCGATGGCCTTGGCGATGTCCTCGTCGGTCACCTCGGCCAGGGGCAGCAGGGCCCCGTTGGCGGCGCTGTTGACCAGGATGTCCAGCCGCCCGTGGCGCTCCTCGATCTCGGCGAACATCCGGTCGACCTGCTCCTGCCGGGCCACCGAGGCCCGTGCGAGCTCGGCCCGGGCGCCGCTCGCCACCAGTTCGTCCCTGGTGCGCTTGGCCTGGTCGTGCGAGTGGAAGTAGTTGAGGACGACATCGGCGCCGCGGGCCGCGAGGGTCCGCGCGATCGCCTTGCCCACACCCTTGGAACCTCCGGTGACCAGGGCCACCTTCCCCGTGAGGTCATTCATGGGAACGACTGACTCCTTCTGCGACGAGGGGTGGGCGGTTCAGCCCGTGGCGGAGGCCGAGGTGTGGGCCCCGTGGTCGTTGAGCTGCTGGAGCACAAAGTCGGTGATCTTGCCCATGGTGTTGTAGGTGGCCAGCCGGAAGCCGGACTCGCGCGGCGGCAGCCCGTAGCGGCTGGAGACCCTGGACAGGAGTTCGACCTGCTTGACCGAGTCGACTCCCAGCTCGGCCTCCAGCTGCACCTCGTCCTCGAAGACGTCCTCGGGGTATTCGAGCGCCTCGGCGTAGAGGGTCCGCAGCTCCCCGAAGAGCCGCTCGCGGTCGTACTCCTCGGAACCCGAACCGGACGCGGGGCCTGCCGGGGCCTCGGGCGCGGGAGCGGCCTCCGCGGCGGGCTCCGGCCCGACGGCTGCCGCGGGCTCCGGTCCGACGGCTGCCGCGGGCTCCGGCTCGACGGCTGCCGCGGGCTCCGGCCCGGGTCCGGGCTCGGCGTCGCGGGTCCCGGTGGACCTGCGGAAGGCGTCCAGTTCGGTGCGGACCAGTTCCAGCACCATGTGGCCGCGCTCGCTCCAGTACGCCGCGAAGACGTCCGCGGGCACCGAGGGGGCCAGCAGCTCGGCGAGCCCGCCGCGCTCGGGCGCGGCCAGACCGGCCTCGCGCAGCGCGTCGAGGGTGCCGTCGAGCGCGAGCCGCCCGCCGGTCAGGGCCAGCGTGGGCAGCGACCGCGCCTCGGAGCCGGCGGTCACCTTGGCGACCAGCTTGGAGAGCGCGGCGCGCCCGCCCGCCTCGACGAACACCCGGGCGCCGGTCTCCCGCAGGTGCCGTACGGCCGCGGCGAACCGCACCGGCCGGGTGAAGTGCTCGGCCAGCAGGTCGGCGAGCTCATCGCCCGGCTCGTAGTAGCGCTGGAGGATCGGCGAGTAGACCGGGCGGTTCAGCGGACGCTGGTCCAGCTTCCGCACGTACGCGGCGAACTCGGGGGCGGCGGGGGCGAGTGCCGGGGTGTGGAAGGGGAAGGGGGTGTCGATCTCGATGGCGCCCACGTCCAGCTGTCCGGCGATCGCCACGACCCGGTCCAGGATCCCGGCGGGGCCGCTGACCACGGTCTGCTCGTCGTGGTTCTCGGTGGCGACGGCCAGCAGCGGCTCGTCCACCAGCTCCAGCAGCTTGCGGGTGCGCTCGGCGCTCGCGGCCAGGGCCACCATGCGGCCGTCGACACCGCTCTGCCGCTCGATCACGGCGACGCGCTGGGCGACGATCCGGACCCCGTCCTCGGCCGAGAAGGCCCCGGCCGCCACCAGGGCGGTGATCTCACCGAGGCTGTGCCCGGCCAGGACGTCGGGGACGGCGCCCTGGGCGGCGAGGATCTCGTAGGCGGCCAGACCGGCGCCGTAGATGGCGACCTGGGAGGCCCAGGGGTCGTTGTCGAGCAGATCGCGCAGATCGGCCTTGCGCTCGCCGAAGAGGACATCGGAGATGCGGCGGCCGTAGAGCTCATCGGTCACGGCGTCGAGCCGCTCGAAGACCCCGCCGATCTGGGGATGGCGCTCCTTGGCCCGGCGGAGCGCCTCGCCGTCGAAGCCGCCTTGTCCGGGGAAGAGGAACGCCGTCGTGACGCCGGGGGACGGATTGCTGGACATGCCGATGCCTCCATGGCTGTGGTGGTGACGGTGGGTGAGGTGCGCCACCCGCGCGGGTGGCGCGGCGCTGTGGGCGGCCGATGGCCGTGGTGAGGTCGCGGCCGCGCCCGGTGGGCGTGCCGCGGATGAGTCCGGCTAGGCCACGCCAGCGACCGGGGAGTCGAGCAGGAAGGTGCCCATGCTCCCGAGGTTGGCGGCGATCAGCCGGTCGGCGAGCCGGGTCGCCGGGGGCAGATGCCGGGGGGTGCCGCGGACGAGCCAGCGCACCATCCGGATCTTCCAGCCCGGCTCGGGGCCCGGCGGGATGTGGTCGAAGAGGGCGTGGATATTGGCCGGGGAGTAGAACTCGGCGGGCGGGACGATCGTGGCGAACATCCCGACCATGCCGCTGCCGTGGTGCGGGCTGCGTGCCATCGCCCGGATGAACTCCAGCTCCTCGCGGTTGTAGTCGGCGATCGCGGCATGGTCGCGGGTGTACCGGAAGTGGCCGCTCACCAGCGCGTCGCGGCGCCGGGCGTAACCGGCGAGGGCGGGGCCGAGGTCGCGGTCCCCGGCCAGGGCCGGCGCCACGGCCTCCACCAGCAGCTCCGCGCCGCGCAGGGAGTCGGTGATACCGGCGGCGGTGATGGGGTCGCGGGTGTAGCCCGCGTCGCCGACCAGGGCCCAGCCGGGGCCGTGGCAGTGGCGCAGGAAGTTGGGGACCGCGCCGGTCATCCACTTGTCGACGCGCCGGGTCTCCCGCAGCCGCGCCGCGAACTCGGGGTCGACCTCCTCGAAGGCGGAGACGACCGTGGCGTCGCGCTCCCCGTCGGCGGACGCCTTGAAGTCCTTGACCGGCAGGGCCAGTCCGACGATGGTCAGGCCGTCGTGGGTGGGCCAGGTGAAGGCGTGCTGATGGCGGTGGCGGTAGGTGCGCACCTTGCCGTCGTGCGGCAGATCGGCCCAGTACGACCAGTGGCTCTTGTTGAGCACCGGGTGGGAGTCGTACTTCTCGGCCCCCACCAGCCGGGCGACGGTGGAGTTCGAGCCGTCGGCGCCCACGACCAGCCGGGCGTGCTCGACGATGGGCGTGCGGTCCTCGGTCTCGGCCCGGACGCCGACGACGGTGCCCTGGCCGTCCGTCAGCAGTTCCCGCAGCGCGACCTGTTCCCGCAGCTCCGCCCCCGCCTTGACGGCGGCCTCGAGCAGGATCTCGTCCAGCTTGCGGCGCTCCGGGGAGTACGCCTCGGCCACGCCCTCGACGGCGGGCAGCTTGGCCATCAGCCGGACCGGGCCGCTCTGGAGACCGTAGGAGTGGATGGGCGGGCAGCCGGTGGCGGCCACCTCGTCCAGCAGCCCCCAGCGTTTCAGCCGGAGAATTCCCGGGGGGTGGACCAGATTGGTGGCGGCGCCCTTTCCGCCGGGGAATTTCGCCCGGTCGAGAAGGAGGACCCGGTACCCCGCTCTCGCCAGGAGCATCGCGGTCGATGCCCCGCTGATGCGCGCTCCTACCACAATGACGTCGTACATAGCGTCCCCCATATCCAACGGTCACCCGGGGTCCGGGGGCCGGTGGATCATCTTGTTCGCTCTGACTTCGCTCTGTCCAAATTAGTTGCGCGACCGGCTCGGGAGGTTTCCCTGGTATGAATCCTCGACGGTTTCCGAAGAAATCACCTTCGTTTCGGCCGGTGCGGTGCGGCCACGCGGTGCCGTGAGAATCGCCAGACAGCCGGCGGCGGCGATTCCGGCGCCGATCCAGGCGGCGGGCCGCAGCCCGTCCACGAATTCCTGGGGCGAGCCGTATCCGCCCAGCGTGGTGAAAACGGAGGTGAGCACCGCGACGCCGAGTGCGCCGCCGAGCTCGCGGAAGGTGTTGTTGGCGCCCGAGGCGATTCCCTGGTCGCGGGGCGCGACGACGTTCATCGCCATTTCCGCTACGGGCGAGAAGAACAGCCCCAGGCCGATTCCGCCGAGCACCAGACCGGGCACCTGGTCGGCGTAGGCGGTGTCCGCGCTCACCACGGACGCCAGCCAGCCAAGGCCCGCGGCCTCGAACAGCAGGCCCGCGGCGACCACCAGACGGTTGCCGAGCCGGGCGGTCAGCAGCGCCGCCAGCGGGGCGACGACGACCGGCATCGCCGTCCACGGCAGCATCTTCACGCCCGCCTCCAGCGGCGAGAACCCCTGGATGTTCTGCATGAACTGGGTGAGCAGGAAGACCAGTCCGAACATGGCCGCGAACATCAGCAGGCTGGCCGCGTTGACCGCGCTGAAGGCGCGGTTGCCGAACAGCCGCATCGGCAGCATGGGTTCGGCCGTGCGCAGCTCCCAGCCGACGAAGAGCGCGAGGACCACCAGGCCGCCGGCCAGGAAGCCGAGCACCCGGGCGCTGGACCAGCCGTGCTCGGTGGTGGACACCAGCGCGTAGACCACGCCGAACACCCCGAGGCTGACCAGGACGGTGCCCAGCGGGTCCAGCGAGGTGTCCGGGCGGGTGGACTCGGCCAGCTTCCACAGGCCGAGCACCAGCACCAGCGCACCGATCGGCACATTGACCCAGAAGATCCACTCCCAGGAGATCTTCTCCACCACGGCCCCGCCGATCAGCGGGCCGAGCGCGACCGCGAGCCCGCTGAGGGCGCCCCAGACGCCCAGCGCGACACCGCGCCGGCGCTCGGGGACGGCCACGGTCAGCAGGGTGAGCGTCAGCGGCATCACCACGGCCGCCCCGAGGCCCTGGACGGCACGGGCGGCGATCAGGGCGTCCGCGCTGCCGGACAGCGCCGCGGCGGCGGAGGCCCCGGTGAAGACGACGAGGCCGGCCAGGAACACCCGGCGGCGCCCGAACCGGTCACCGGCGGCCGCACCGGCCATCAGGAAGACCGAGAAGGTGAGGGTGTAGCCGTTCACCGTCCACTCCAGGTCCTGGAGGCTGGTGCCCAGGTCCTTCTGGATGGCGGGCAGCGCGGTGATGACGACGAGGTTGTCCAAGGCGGCCATGAAGACGGTCAGTCCGGACACGACCAGCGTCCACACGGGGTTCATTCCGCTCGGGCCGGAACGGTCAGTCATGAATACCTTTCCTAGGACGGCGCGATTGCTGTGCGACAGGTTGGTTCACGTCAATATCCGGCCGACGGATAAACGGGCAGACAGGGGCAACGCTAACCGGCCACGACCCTCCCCGGAACTGTACTTTGGTACAGGTGGCGGTAGCTGAGCGCGACCAGACCGGCCTGTAGCCTCGATTCCACCTGCAGTTTCGCGAGTATTGATGCCACATGCGCCTTCACCGTGCGCTCGGTCACTTGGAGCCGCAGCGCGATACGGCGGTTGGACCAGCCCGCGCCGAGCAGCGCAAACGCCTGGGCCTCCCTGGCTGATAACAACGGCACACGTTCCAGCTCCCGCGCCCAGTTGGGTGCGGGAATATCGGGCACGACGGTGAGACCGCCCCTGTCGGACACGGTGACATTTCCCCCTGGTTACGCGGCGCTTCGAGCCGCCGCTCATGCAAGAATCAGACTGGATTGCCCTCTTGATTATTGCGGCCGCACGCCCGTACGAGTCAAGGATTTCCCGCCCTTTCTCGCCTCGCGAGAAAGGGCAGGTGAAGCACATGGAATGCGCCTTCCGTTTACTCCTGTTACCGTAAATTTACTTCATTCTCGAAGCGTCGCCATCCGAACCGGCGGGACGGCCCCGCCCCAGGTCGGCAAGGCCGGCCGCCGCCCGCTCCACCGCCTCGATGACGGTCACCGGACACCGCGTCATGACCTGTTCGGGCTTCATCACCAGCACCGCGCCCATGACCAGCCCGTCCCAGGTGACCGGCGCCGCGCACTCGTTCCAGCCCGCCGCGCACTCCTCGTGGCCCAGGGCGTACCCGCGTGCCCTGATCCGGTCCAGCGAGGCCAGGAGCCGCACGTCGTCCCGGTAGGCGCCGGGACCGGCCTCGGCGGGCACCGGCCGGTCCAGCACCTCCGCCTGGATGGTCTCCGGCAGATACGCGAGGATCGCCCGCCCCGCGGCGCCCACCCGCAGCGAGTGCTCGACGGTCTGCACCGCACGCGGCGTCATCCCCAGCTCCGTCAGATCGGAGTCGCCGACGGCCATGTCGACACACTGCCGGTGGGCGCCGCCGAACGGCGCCAGCAGATAGAGGAAGGCCAGCCCCCCGGTGGACCGGCGCAGGGCCTCCAGGAGGGCGTGGGCGGCCTCCGGCGCGGGCGAGTGGGCCAGCGCCTTGAGGCCGAGCTGCGGGGCCGCCGAGCCCAGCCGGTAAAGACCCCTGCCCTCGCGGACGAAGATGCCCTGGTGCACCCCGGACTGCAGGATCCGGTAGACGGTCGAGTCGTCCAGGTCCGCCGCCCTGGCCAGCGCCCCGGGCCCATGGGCCCGTCCGCCGAGCTGGGTGAAGGCCCGCTGCACGCGGAACACCCTCTCGGCATGGCCGCTTCCGCCCACGGCACCGCTGTTGGCCACCCCAGCCCCCCGTGCAGATTCCCCCGTCGCCATGCCCAACGTGCCACGGGTCCACACCCATTCCCTGTCCGGGGTACGTGGTCCGCTTGTGGACAACAAGGCCCCGCCGGGTTGCCCGGCGGGGCCTGATGCTCTATGGGGCGGCGTTCGCCGACCGGCTACTTGCCGGTCTCCTTCTCGTACGCCTTGATGACCTCGTCGGTCGGGCCGTCCATCAGCAGCTCGCCCTTCTCCAGCCACAGCACCCGGTCACAGGTGTCCCGGATCGACTTGTTGTTGTGGCTGACGAGGAAGACCGTGCCGGCCTCCTGGCGAAGCTCGCGGATCCGGGCCTCGGAGCGCTTCTGGAACTTCCTGTCACCGGTGGCCAGCGCCTCGTCGATCATCAGCACGTCGTGGTCCTTGGCCGCGGCGATGGAGAAGCGCAGCCGGGCCGCCATACCGGAGGAGTAGGTGCGCATCGGCAGGGTGATGAAGTCGCCCTTCTCGTTGATGCCCGAGAAGTCCACGATGCCCTGGTAGCGCTCCCGGATCTGCTCCCGCGACATCCCCATGGCCAGACCGCCGAGGATCACGTTCCGCTCACCGGTGAGGTCGTTCATGAGCGCCGCGTTCACACCGAGCAGCGACGGCTGGCCGTTGGTGTAGACCTTGCCGCGCTCGGTGGGCAGCAGCCCCGCGACGGCCTTGAGCAGGGTCGACTTCCCCGAGCCGTTGGACCCGATCAGACCGATCGACTCGCCCTTGTACGCGACGAAGGTGACCCCGCGCACGGCGTGCACCTCGCGCATGCCCGGGGCGTGCTTGCGGCCCAGCATGCGGCTGAGGGCGGCGGTGGCGCTGCCCTTCCCCTTGGGGCCGCCGTTGACGCGGTAGACGATGTGGACGTCGTCCGCGATGACGGTGGGCACCCGCGTGGCGGCGGAGGCCGTCCCCGCGGCCTGGTCGGCCCGCTCCGCCTTGGCGGCCTTGTCTGCCTTGTCGAGGGTCTGCTCAGCCACGGCCGTACTGCTCCTCTGCCTTCCAGAAGTACACGAATCCCCCGGCACCCAGCAGCACCGCCCACCCCAGTGCCAGCGCCCAGACGTGCGGCGGAAGGCTCGACGAGGGGTAGTCGTTGATCAGGGCGTACCGCATCAGGTCCATGTAGACCGCGGCCGGGTTGGCCAGCAGGATGTCGGAGACCCAGGAGTGAGCCCCCGCCTTCTGCAGCATGTGCTCCAGCGGGTACATCACACCGGAGGCGTACATCCACGTACGCAGGATGAACGGCAGCAGCTGCGCGAGGTCGGGGGTCTTGGCCCCCATCCGGGCCAGGACCAGGGCCAGACCGGTGTTGAAGACGAACTGCAGCGCCAGCGCCGGGATGACCAGGATCCAGGCGAAGGCCGGGAAGTGCCCGAAGCCGAGCAACACGACGACCAGCACGATCATCGAGAAGAGCAGCTGCTGGAGCTGCTGGAGCGCGAACGAGATGGGGAGCGAGGCCCGCGGGAAGTGCAGGGCCCGCACCAGCCCCAGGTTCCCGGAGATGGCGCGCACCCCGGCCATCGCGGAGTTCTGCGAGAATGTGAAGACGAACACACCCGTCACCAGGAACGGGATGTACATGTCGTTCTTCATTCCGCCCCTGCCGCCCAGCAGGAGGCCGAAGATGAAGAAGTACACCGCGGCGTTGAGCAGCGGGGTCACCACCTGCCACAGCTGGCCGAGCTTGGCCTGGCTGTACTGAGCGGTGAGCTTGGCCTGCGAAAAGGCCAGGATGAAGTGACGCCTGCCCCACATCTGGCGGATGTACTCGCCGAGGCCCACCCGGGCGCCGCTGACCGACAGCCCGTACTTCCGCGCCAGCTCGGCCGGGGACAGGCCGTCGTCGGCTGATGGCGGGGCACTCACGGCTACCGCACCGTCGTGCGTAGTCTCGCTCACAGTTGACACTTTCGTCTTCAGGGTGCGCTGAGCGGGGCCGCGCCCCGGGTCGCGCCCGATGCTCTTCGTTACGAGCTTGTCAGATGACAGGAGGTCGGCCCAGTCGGGTCAGGCGCCATACCGTACGCCACTTCATGGGCCGGCGTGGACCACACGGAGTCTTCCAGCCTTCCCGGAACCCCCCGAACCAGGCCCGAAGTGCGGTTTTCGAAGGACGCCTGGCCAGTGTGAGCAGCAGCCAGACGCCCAGATAGACGGGGACGAGCAGCGCAGGAAGGTTACGCCGGGCCAGCCAGACCCGGTTGCGCGCCACCATGCGGTGGTAGACCGCGTGCCTGCTCGGGGCGGTGGTCGGATGGTGCAGCACCATGTCCGACCGGTAATCGATCAGCCACCCGGCGTCCAGCGCCCGCCAGGCCAGGTCGGTCTCCTCATGGGCGTAGAAGAACTCATCCGGCAACCCTCCGACCTGCTGGAACACCGTGGTACGGACCGCGTTGGCGCCGCCCAGGAAGGTGGTCACCCGGGAGGAGCGCATCGGGTCGGAGGCGCGCAGCCGGGGCACGTGGCGACGCTGGGTGACACCGGTGTCGGGGTCGGCGATGCGGAACGAGATGATGCCGAGCCTCGGGTCGGCGGCGAACGCCTGGCGGCACAGCTCGGCCGTGTCGGTGTCCGGCAGCAGTCCGTCGTCGTCGAGGAACAGCAGCACATCGACGTCCGACCCACCGGGTCCGAACGCCTCGATGCCCACGTTGCGGCCCGCCGGGATGCCCACGTTCTCGGGCAGCTCGACGGTCCGGACGCCCTCGGGGAGCGTGGGCAGCGGCGAGCCGTTGCCCACGACGACCACCTCGACCGGGTCGCCGTCCTGCTTGGCGACCGAGTCGAGGAGCGCGCGCAGCTCCTCGGGGCGATTGCCCATCGTCAGGACGACCGCTCCGACCTTCATGGTGCTCATGCTCACTTGAGCCTGCTCGACGCGAGGATGGACACGAGGTGAAGCACGGTTTGCAGCAGGGCGATACCCGCCAGTACGGCAACGCCCAGCCGGGTGAAGAACAGGTCCCCGCGCACCTGGTCCACGACCGCCACCACGAGGATGAGCAGCGACGCCTCGACCCCGAGGACCAGCCGGTGGAACTTCAGCGCCGCGGCCGCCCTGCGGGCCAGTGCCACACCGGACGAGCGCGGCTCGGAGGCCGCCTCCTTGACCGGTGGCAGACCGCCCTGGTGCCGGGCGACCCCGACGAGGTCGGTCTCGGCCTTGATCAGAATGGCACCGAGCGCGGCGAGGGTGCCGAGGAACGCCCACAGCCAGTCGATCCGCCCGGAGCCCCACAGGTCGGCGGCGCGCAGACCGAAGCCGACGAGCACCGCGGCGTCGCACAGGTAGGCGCCGACCCGGTCCAGGTACACACCGCCCAGCGAGAACTGCTTCTTCCAGCGGGCTATCTCGCCGTCCACGCAGTCCAGCAGCAGGTAGAGCTGGACCATCAGCACCCCGAGCACGGCGCCCGCGATCCCCGGCACCAGCAGGGCCGGGGCGGCGAGGA
Source organism: Streptomyces sabulosicollis (assembly GCF_016103465.1). Taxonomy (GTDB): domain Bacteria; phylum Actinomycetota; class Actinomycetes; order Streptomycetales; family Streptomycetaceae; genus Streptomyces; species Streptomyces sabulosicollis. The sequence goes on along the minus strand of NZ_JAEEAP010000026.1, from coordinate 9,634 downwards.
CGCCGAAGACGGTCATCAGATACGTCAGCTGGTTGGGTGTGACCCGCGTGTTCACCAGGTGCCGGTCGCAGCGCAGCGAGATCTCGCGCATGTAGAGGCGCCCGGCCCAGTGCTCACCGCTCCGCCGGTCCTTCACCCCCGCGGGGTGGACGACCGGGCGGAGTTCAGCCACTGATGGCTTGACTGACTGCTTTGGCATAGTCGGCGTATGCGTCCCTGATCGCGTCGGATGAGAGGTCGAGGTGCTCGAGGATCGTGTAGCGGCCGGGGCGCGTCTTCGGAGCGAACTCCACGACCTGGACGAACTCGTCCACGGTGAAGCCGATCTCCTCGGGCAGCACGGGCAGGCCGTGCCGGTGCAGCACCTCGGCCATGTGCTCCGACTCCTCGTGCGCCCCGCGCAGACGCATCGCGAAGGCGGCGGCCAGACCGCACTGCTCGCCGTGGCTGGCGGCGCGCTTGGGGAAGAGGAGGTCGAAGGCGTGGTTGATCTCGTGGCAGGCCCCGGAGGCCGGGCGGGAGTCCCCCGCGACCGACATCGAGATGCCGGTGAGCACCAGTCCCTCGGCCAGCACCTGGAGGAAGCCGTCGTCGCCGACCCCGCCGGGGTGGCGCAGCACGGCCTCACCGGCCTGGCGTGCCATCGCGGCCGCGAGGCCGTCGATCTGCTCGCCGGTCTCGCGGTTGGACAGCTCCCAGTCGGCGACCGCGGAGATGTTGGACAGGGCGTCGCCGATACCGGAGCGGACGAAGCGGACCGGCGCCTCCCGGATCACGTCGAGGTCGATGACCACGGCGATCGGGTTGGGCACCCCGTACGAGCCGCGGCCCGCGTCGTTGTCGAGGGTCGCGACCGGGGAGCACAGACCGTCGTGCGAGAGGTTGGTGGCGACGGCGACCAGCGGAAGGCCGATGCGCGCCGCGGCGAACTTCGCACAGTCGATGATCTTTCCGCCGCCCAGCCCCACGACCGCGTCGTAGTGCCCCGACTTCATCCGGTCGGCGAGCTTGATCGCGTCATCCAGGGTGCCGCCGCCGACCTCGTACCAGCTCGCGCCCGGCAGCGCCGGGGCCAGCCGCTCGCGCAGCAGGGCGCCGGAGCCGCCGCTGATGGCGATGGCCAGCTTGCCGGAGGCGGAGATCCGCTGGTCGGCGAGGACCCCCGCGAGATCGTCCAGGGCGCCCGCGCGGATGTCGACGACGAGCGGCGAGGGGATGAGCCTCGTCAGTACTGGCACGCGATCTCACGGCCCTTCGCCAGATCGTCGTGGTTGTCGATCTCGACCCACTTGATGTCGCCGATGGGGGCCACGTCGACCTTGAAGCCGCGGTTGACCAGCTCCTGGTAGCCGTCCTCGTAGTAGAGGTCGGGGTCGCGCTCGAAGGTGGCCTTCAGCGCGTCCGCGAGGTCGGCGGCGGCCTCGCCCTCGATCAGGGTGACGCCGATGTACTCACCGGTCGCCTCGGCCGGGTCCATCAGCTTGGTGATCTTCTGGACGCCCTTGTCGGGGTCGGCGACGACCTTCATTTCCTCGTCGGCGAGCTGCTTGACCGTGTCCAGGGCGAGGATGATCTTCTGACCGTTGCCGCGCGCGGCCAGCAGGGTCTTCTCGACCGAGACCGGGTGCACGGTGTCGCCGTTGGCGAGGATCACGGAGTGCTGGATGGCGTCACGGGCGCACCAGAGGGAGTAGGCGTTGTTCCACTCCTCGGCCTTGTCGTTGTCGATCAGCGTGAGCTTGACGCCGTAACGCTTCTCCAGGGCCTCCTTGCGCTCGTACACGGCCTCCTTGCGGTAGCCGACGACGATGGCGACCTCGGTCAGACCGACCTCCGCGAAGTTGCCGAGGGTCAGGTCGAGGACGGTGGTCTCACCGTCCACGGGCACCAGGGCCTTGGGAAGCGTGTCGGTGTAGGGGCGCAGACGCCGTCCGGCGCCGGCCGCGAGCACGAGGCCGATCATGCGGGTTCTCCTGATTCGTCGTGTACAGCGGGTGCTCCTGAGGACACCCAGAAGCGGATGCTCTCGATGAGCACCGCCAGCGCGATGGCCGCCGCCAAAGCGGTCAACGCGATGGTGAAACCTTGGTTCTGGTGGTGCAGCAGGGCAGCGGCGGCCGTGACCACCACCGTCCGCCCCTCGTGCCCGCCGATCGCCCGCACCAGCCGGTGCGGGGGCGCCCCGGTGCCGCCGCGGATGCGGTACACCGTGTCGTAGTGATGGTAGGCGACCGCCGCAACGAGCCCGAAAGCCGCCGGCAAGGCCCCGTTCACCTCCGAGCAAGCCGCCAGGACCAGGATGGTGCCGTATTCGGCCGCGCGGAAGAGCGGCGGCACCAGCCAGTCCAGGGGACCCTTGAGGGGCGCGGCGACGGCGACGCCCGCGAGGACCGCGTAGAGCACGGCGCAGCCGACGGGCACCCAGGAGCCGAAACCGGCGGCGGCGGTGCCGGCCAGGACGGCCGCCGCGCCGAGGGCGGCCGCGAGCGGGGCGAGGTACGAACTCGCCCCGCGGGGGGCGGCCTTGGCGACCAGCTCCGCCAGCGGACCGGAGTCGGCCAGCTCGCCGAGGGCGAGGGCGGCCCGGTCCGTACGCTCGGCCCGGCGGGTCAGCGAGCGCAGCACCCGGCCCGCGGTGGTGTAGCAGGCGGCCAGCGCACAGCCGACGAGCAGTGCGTAGAAGGTGATACGGGGCGTGGTGAACGCCGTCAGCACGGCGATCATCGCCCAGCGCTCACCGATGGGCAGCACGATCATGCGGCGCACCCAGACCGTCCAGCCGACGCTGTCGAGGCGGCCGGAGAGGGCGGCGGTGGGGCTGGTGTTGCCGGTGGCGTCGTGGTTGGCCTCGTTGAAGGCGAAGTCCACGACGTGGCGGCAGGTCTGGAGCACCATCGCGCCGAGCGCGAGCGCCCATACATCGTCACCGCCGCCGTCGGCGCGGGCGGCGCCGAGCGCCAGGCCCGCGTAGTAGGCGTACTCCTTGGCCCGGTCGAAGGTGGCGTCCAGCCAGGCGCCGAGCGTGGAGTACTGCAGCGAGTAGCGGGCCAGCTGTCCGTCGGTGCAGTCGAGCACGAACGAGGCGATCAGCAGCACACCGGCCGAGACGAACCCGGGCCGGGTGCCGGTGGCGGCGCAGGCCGCCGCGATGAGGGCGGTGAGGAGGGAGGCGGTGGTGACCTGATTGGGGGTCAGTCCGCGCCGGGCGCACCAGCGGGCGAGGTAGCGCGAGTACGGGCTGATGCAGAAGGTCGTGAAGAAGCCGTCCCGCGACTTCACGGCCGACCGCAGCCGCACCCGCTCGTCGTCCACCGCGTCCACGGCGTCCCGCGCCGCGGCCCGCGCGGCGGCGTCCCCGGGCACGGCGGCCACGAGCACCCCGAGCTCGGGCCGATGCACGGGGACGCCTTCGGCGTCGAGGGCGGCGGCGAGGTCGTCCACGCGGGAGTGGGCGTCGGCGGCGCGGTCCGGCGAGGCCCCGTGCGTGGCCCCGCCGGGTGCGGCGGCAGTGGGCGAATCGGCGGCGCCGAGGGCTGTGGGGGCTCCGGACGGCCGCGTCCGGCTCGGGCTTTCGGCGTACTCGCCGGGCGCGTGTGCCGCGTCGGACGCACGCACGAGGGCGTCCGCCCGATCGGCGGGCCCGGGGGCCACGGCCGCTCCGGGCAGGGCCGCGTCGCCACGCGCCGTGGCGGCGGTGGCCGTCACGGCGCGGACCAGGGCCGTACGGGCCTCGGCCTGAACGCTGAGCGCACCGCGCACCGTCGCGGCGGGGAAGCGGGGGTCGGTGAGGGCCAGCCGCAGGGCATGGACGTGGCCGACGAAGCGGGGGTCCACGAGGGCCACCCGCTCATGCGCCGGGACGGCGGCGAGCTCCGCCGTGACCCCGGCGGCGTCGGTCGCCGTACGCACGTCGAAGCCCAGCGACCGCAGGTCGTCCTCGAGGGACGAGCCGGCGACCGGCACACCGGTGAGAATCGCGGTCGACAGACGAACTCACTCCTTGGCAGCTGACATGGTGGCCGCGCCGCTGATGGCACTGGCCCGGGGCCCTCCGGGCCATGGGCATCGCACGCCCTGGCCCCGTGGGGCGGCGGCACGTCCGGCAGAGGCTATCGGATCGATGGAAGCCGTCGTTCACCGCACATTCACCACACGATCGGGGGAACGACCACTTCCGCGCGCCGCCGATCATCATGGTGGATGGCGGCTGTCCACCACAAACGGCGACCGCCCCGCCATGGATAGGGTGCGGGGCATGACATGGCTGATCACAGGTGGTGCCGGATATATCGGGTCGCATGTCGTGCGGGCCATGGCCGGGGCGGGCGAGTCCGTGGCCGTGCTCGACGACCTGTCCAGCGGCGTCCGGGCGCGGCTGCCCGAGGACGTACCGGTGGTGTGCGGCTCCACCCTGGACCGTGAGCTGCTGGACCGCACCTTCGCGGAGCTGGAGGTGACCGGTGTGGTGCATCTCGCGGCGAAGAAGCAGGTCGGGGAGTCCGTGGAGCAGCCGCTCCGCTACTACCGCGAGAATGTGCACGGCCTTACGGTGCTGATGGAGGCGGCGGTCGCGGCCGGTGTCCGCCGGTTCCTCTTCTCCTCCTCCGCCGCCGTCTACGGCATGCCCGATGTGGAACTCGTCACCGAGGACACCCCGTGTCTGCCGATCAATCCGTACGGAGAGACCAAGCTGGCCGGAGAATGGCTGGTCAGGGCGGCGGGCGCGGCCCACTCCCTCTCCACGGCATGTCTGCGCTACTTCAATGTGGCGGGTGCCACGCGCCCCGAGCTGGCCGACACCGGAGTGTTCAACATCATCCCGATGATGTTCGAGCGGATCACCGCGGGAGAGCCGCCGCGGATCTTCGGTGATGACTACGACACCCCCGACGGCACCTGCGTCCGCGACTACATCCATGTCGAGGATCTGGCCTCCGCCCATCTGGCGGCGGCCCGCCGGCTGGCCGCACAGCCCGGGCCGGGCGATCTCACGGTGAACATCGGCACCGGTCGGGGGGTCTCGGTGCGGGAGATGTCCGATCTGATCGGTGAGATCACCGGGCGTCCGGAGCTCACCCCGCTGGTCGGGCCGCGCCGGGCGGGCGATCCGGCCCGGGTCGTCGGATCCACCGAACGGATCGCCAAGGAGCTGGGCTGGAGCGCCCGGCACGATGTGCGCGCGATGGTGGAGTCGGCCTGGGAAGGCTGGTGCCTGCACCACCCCGAGGCCCGGCGCGGCTGACCGGACACGGGCCCTCACACGGCGCCGCCACGGCTGACCGGGCACCGGCCCTCACACGGCACCGGCGCCACTGACCGGGCACGGGCGCCGCTCGCCGGGCACCGGCGCGGCTGACCCGGCCCCGCCCCGGCGCCGTAGTTCACTGGTGGGCAGGGGACCGCGGCGCTGGGAGGAGGCCCCTACGCACATGGGCGCAGGTCATGACCAGGCGCGCGGCCGGACCACCGCGGGCGCCGCCCATCGGTGGCGGCTGCGGATCGCCCTGGCCATCACCCTCGTGGTGATGGCCGTGGAGATCATCGGCGGTCTGCTCGCCGACTCCCTCGCCCTGCTCGCGGACGCCGGCCACATGGCGACGGACGCGCTCGGGCTCGCCATGTCGCTGCTGGCGATCCACTTCGCGGGCCGTCCACCGAGCCCGCACCGCACCTACGGCTATGCCCGGGCGGAGATCCTGGCGGCCCTGGCCAACTGTCTGCTGCTGTTCGGCGTCGGCGGCTACATCCTCTACGAGGCGGTGCTGCGGTTCCTCACCCCGACCGCCACCGAGGGCGGGCTGACCGTCGTCTTCGGCGCCGTCGGCCTGGCGGCGAACCTGGTGTCGCTGGCCCTGCTCCGGGGCGGGCAGCGCAGCAGCCTGAACGTCCGGGGCGCCTTCCTGGAGGTCGCGGCGGACGCACTGGGCTCGGTCGCGGTGCTGGTGTCCGCCGGGATCATCCTCGCGACCGGCTGGCAGACGGCCGATCCCGTCGCCTCCCTGGTGATCGGCCTCATGATCGTCCCGCGGACGTTCAAGCTGCTGCGCGAGACGCTGAACGTGCTCCTGGAGGCGGCACCGCGGAATGTCGACATGGCGGCCGTGCGCGCCCACATCCTCGGCCTGCCCGGGGTCGAGGGCCTGCACGACCTCCACGTGTGGACCATCACCTCGGGAATGCCGGTGCTCTCGGCGCATGTGGTGGTCGCGCCCGGGGCCCTGGACGCCATGGGGCACGAGCGGATGCTGCACGCCCTCCAGGGGTGTCTGGGGGAGCACTTCGACGTCGGGCACTGCACGTTCCAGCTGGAACCGGGTGGGCATGCTGATCACGAAGCCAAGCTGTGCCACTGACACGGACACGGGGCACATGTGCGGCAGACTTGGATGTTCACGAGTCGGAACTATGAGGATGGTCATGCCGATCACACCTGCCAACGGCGGCTCCGCCGAGACCGCCGAGACCGCCGCGCCGAGCGGTTCCGCGGAACCGATCATGCTCGAGCTGGTCGACGAGGACGGTACGACGATCGGCACCGCGGAGAAGCTCTCCGCGCACCTGGCACCCGGCAAGCTGCACCGGGCGTTCTCCGTCTTCCTCTTCGACGACGAGGGGCGGCTGCTGCTGCAGCGCCGCGCGCTGGGCAAGTACCACTCCCCCGGCGTCTGGTCCAACACCTGCTGCGGCCACCCCTACCCCGGTGAGCCGCCGTTCGTGGCCGCCGCCCGGCGCACCGCCGAGGAGCTGGGCGTGGCGCCCGCGCTGCTGCGGGAGGCGGGCACGGTCCGCTACAACCACCCGGACCCGGCCTCGGGCCTGGTGGAGCAGGAGTACAACCACCTCTTCGCGGGCCTGGTGCGGGCGACCCCGCGCCCGGATCCCGAGGAGATCGGCGAGATCGCCTTCGTCACCCCCGACGAGCTCGAGAAGCTGCGCGACGAGGGCCCGTTCTCGGCGTGGTTCATGACCGTGCTGGACGCGGCCCGCCCGACGGTCCGGGAGCTCACCGGGACGGCGGCAGGCTGGTAGCGGCGCCGGGCAGCGGAAGGGCGGCCCAGACCACCTTGCCGCCGCTCGCCGTGTGGTCGACGTCGTAGACCCCGCCCGCCTCCTCCGTGACCGCCGTCACCAGCAGCAGTCCACGCCCGCCGGTCCCGCCCTGGTCCGCCATCAGCGCGACCGGCCGGTAGGGGTGGTTGTCCTCGACGGCGATCCGGACCCAGTCCCGGCTCAGGGAGACCTCGACGGCGATCTCGGGGGAGAGCAGCGCCGCGTGCCGTACCGCGTTGGTGACCAGCTCGGAGACGATCAGGAGCAGGCCCTCCAGCAGTTCGTCGTCGACCGGCACCCGCTGATGGGCCATCAGCTCGCGCACCGCGTGCCGGGCCTGTGGCACGGAGGAGTCCAGGGCCGGTGCGGTGAACCGCCAGGTGCCCTCGTAGGCGGCCGGCGGCGGGGGCGCGGGCGGGGCGTGTCCCGCTTCGGAGGGGACTCTCCCGACGATCTCCATGTGCGATACCCACCCCTCGCCGCGGCCCGACCACTCGTATCGAGTGTTGGGAAGCTCTGGTACTGACCGTTGGAGTACGCACAACTTGACGCTTATCGAGCGTTTTTGATCGTTGGCGTATGCCAGAGTCACGCGCTCGACTGTTCCTGCTCGCGTGGATGCCGAGCATTGACCCTGCGGGTTCTGAGGACTGACTCCGCCGTGACCGGCTCGAACGGCCGGGCCCCGCCCGGCCCCGGCCCGGATGCCGTCGGAGGCGCCGCCGCCCGGCCCGGATACGATCCGCCGCATGGAGCCCTCTCTGGAGCACGAGGTCGCCGACGGCATAGCGACCGTCGTCATCCGCCACCCCGCCAAGCGCAACGCGATGACCCCCGGAATGTGGCGTGCGCTGCCCCCGCTGCTGGCCCGGCTCGCCGCCGACCCCGCCGTACGGGCGCTGGTGCTCACCGGCGACGGTGACACCTTCTGCGCGGGCGCCGACATCGGCTCGCTGAGCGCCACGTACGAGGAGACCGCCGGGATCGCGCTGCCCGCCGAGGAGGCGCTGGCCGCCTTCCCCAAGCCGACCCTGGCCGCGGTGCGCGGCTACTGCGTGGGCGGCGGCTGTCAGCTCGCGGCCGCCTGCGATCTGCGGTTCGCCGAGGAGGGCGCCCGCTTCGGGATCACCCCGGCCAAGCTGGGGATCGTCTACGCCCCCGGTTCGACGCGCCGGCTGGTCGAGCTGGTGGGACCGGCCACCGCCAAGTTCCTGCTGTTCTCGGGCGAGCTGATCGACACCGATCGGGCGCTGCGGACCGGTCTCGTGGACGAGGTGCTGCCGGCGGGCGGACTCGACAAGCGGGTGGCGGAGTTCACGGGGGTGCTGGTCTCCCGGTCGCAGCTCACCCAGGCCGCGGTCAAGGAGTTCGCGGCCGGGCCCGTCGAGCCGGACAGGGTCGCGTACTGGCAGGAGCAGGCGCGGCAGAGCGAGGAGGCCGCCGAGGGCATCGCGGCCTTCTTCGAGCGCCGCCCCCCGCGCTTCCCCTGGACACCACCGGCCGAATGACCCCGGCGGGACGTGGTGGCCCGATCGGACGGGCTGATGGGATCCGTAAGGGCGTCACGGCGGCCACGGAGTGGCCGAATCCGGCGGGGCCGGTGAGGACTGATGAGACCCGGACTACCGGGGGTGACTACCTGTCGGTAGCGTGCGCCCCATGACCACACTTCCCGAGCTTGCCGCCCGTCGCTGTTACAGCGTCGTCAACCCGCTCCACTCGGCCATCTACTTCTCCCCCGACTTCGGCGAGGAACTCGCCAAGCTGGGTCTGAAGGACGGCGCGGCCGCCTACTTCGTCGGCCGCGCGGCGCCCCTGGGGCGGGTGGGCGCGGGCACCGTCACCGCGACCTTCTTCAACTTCAGCCACGACCTGATCGCCCGCCACATTCCGGCCGCGTGGGACGTGGTCTCCCCCGAGGTCGCCCTGGAGGCCCGGCTGCGGGCCGCCGACTCGGTGCTGCGGCGGGTGCTGGGCGAGGAGGCCATCGCCTCCAAGGAGATGGCCGAGGCCGCGGAACTGGCCCTGCGCGCCACGGAGGCGTGCTCGCGCCTGGCGCGCCCCCTGTACTCCGCCCACGCCGATCTGCCCGTCCCGGACGCCCCGCACCTGGCGCTGTGGCACGCCGCCACGCTGCTGCGCGAGCACCGCGGCGACGGCCATCTGATGACCCTGGTCGGCGCCGGGCTCGACGCGGTCGAGGCGCTGGCCTCCCACACCGCGACCGGTCAGGGCATGTCCACCAAGTGGATCCTGCGGACCCGCGGCTACAGCGCCGAGGAGTGGGAGGCGGGCCGTCAGCGGCTGCGCGACCGCGGCGTGCTCACCGCGGACAACGAGCTGACGGAGGCCGGTGAGCGGCTGCGCCAGGACCTGGAGGCCGAGACCGACCGCCTGGACGCGGCGCCGTACGAGCACCTCGGCGCCGAGGGCGTGGCCCGGCTCACCGAGCTGGCCACCGCCTTCGCCACGACCGCCCGCGAAAACGGCGCCTACCCGGCCGACCTCCGCGGCAAGAACTGACGGACGGCCCCTGGCCCACCCGTCCGAGGGCCGCACACCTGGGTCCGCCCCGCCCCGGGGC
>NZ_JAEEAP010000269.1 GCF_016103465.1 Streptomyces sabulosicollis | reverse complement strand
GTTCCGGAGGGGGCGGGATGGCGGTTCGGGACGGGCCGGCGGCCGTCAGGCGACCTTGTGGACGGCCGGTTCGGGCGCCTTCACACCCAGCCGGTCCAGGAGTTCGGTGCGCAGTTCGGCGAGGAGCGGATCGCTGATGTCACGCGGCCGGTCCCGGTCCACCCGGATCTGGTGTGCGATGACGCCCCCGTCCATCACCAGGACGCGGTCGGCGAGCAGCAGCGCCTCCTCCACGTCATGCGTGACCAGCAGCACCGCGCAGCCGCGCCGCTGCCACAGCTCGGCCACCAGCTGCTGGGCCGTGATCCGGGTGAGCGCGTCCAGCGCGCCGAACGGCTCGTCCAGCAGCAGCAGATCGGGCTCGCGCACCAGCGCACGGGCGAGCGAGGCGCGCTGGGCCTCACCGCCGGAGAGGGTCTTGGGCCAGGCGTCGACGCGGTGGCCGAGGCCGACCTCCTTCAGCGCCCGCTCGGCCACGGCCCGCCCGGGGCGGCCGGGCAGTCCCAGCAGCACATTGCGCCAGACCCGCTTCCAGGGCATCAGCCGGGGCGCCTGGAAGGCGACGGCCTTGCGGCGCGGCACCAGCACCTCGCCCTCGATCTCCCGGTCCAGCCCGGCCAGCACCCGCAGCAGCGTGGACTTGCCGCAGCCGCTGCGGCCGAGCAGCGCCACGAACTCGCCCGCCGGGACGTCCAGCCGGAGGTCGTCGATGACCGCGCGGCCGTCGAACGAGCGGGTCAGCGAGCGCACCCGCACCGCGGCGCCGCCGCGCCCGTCCCCCTTCTCCTGCCCCAACCCCGTCTCCAACTCCTTCTCCAGGGAGTTCACTTGCCGGTGAAGTTCGGTCGCCATTGCAGCAGCAGCCTCTCCAGAGTGCGGACGATGAAATCGGCGAGCAGGCCGAGGGCGGCGTAGACGATCAGGCAGACCACGATCACATCGGTCTGGAAGAACTCCCGCGCGCGGTTGAGCAGAAAGCCGATCCCGTCGTCGGCGTTGATGGTCTCGCCGAAGACCAGCGCCAGCCACGCGGTGGCGAGGGAGTAGCGCAGCCCGGTCATCGCGCCGGGGAGCGCCCCGGGCAGCACCACGTGGCGGATCAGCCCCCAGCGGCCGAGCCCCAGGGAGTTCCCGGCCTCGATGAGCTGGGCGTCCACGCCGCGGATGCCCGCGTAGACGTTCAGATAGAGGTGGAAGGTGACGCCCAGTGCGATGAGCGCGATCTTCGGGGCCTCACCGATGCCCATCCAGATGATGAACAGCGGGATCATGCCGACCCAGGGGATGCTGCGCAACATCTGCACGCTCGCGTCGACGAGGTCCTCGCCGAGCCGGGAGAGCCCGGAGACCAGTGCGAGCGAGACGCCGATGACACCGCCGAGCGCCAGCCCGATCAGCACCCGCTGTACGGACACCAGCATGGCGTGCGGGAGGGTGCCGTCCTCGAGCAGGTCGGAGGCGGTACCGGCGATGGTGCCGGGGGAGGCCAGGGTGTCGGAGGGCAGCACACCGGTGGCGCTGGACACCTGCCAGAGCACCAGCAGCAGAAGGGGTCCGGTCGTGCGGCGCAGCCATCGCGGCACGGTGCGGCGGCGCGCGGAGAGCGGTACGACCGGTTCGAGAACCGGGGACATGGGGACTCCACAAAGGGGGTACGCCCCGACGCCCGCACACGCCGTACGACACGACGATCAGCACGGCACGGCGGAAACGGGACCGAGGCGAGGGGAGGAGAGGCGGGGGAGGTGAGGAGAGGTCAGCGCAGGCCGGGACACGCGGCGGACGCCACCCGCAGCAGGTCGATATGACCGCGCGTGGTGAGCAGGGCTGACGTAGACATGCCCTCGAAGCTAGCGAGGACGCCCGGAACCGGTCAACGGTGTCTTGCCCCTCGGACCTTTGTTGCGGGAGTTTTACGCGACGGCGTATCAGGATGGTTCCATGAGCACATTCCGCACCCACACCATCAGCGTCACCACCGGGTCCACCGAGACCGTCGCCGACCTCACCGCCGACTGCGAGGCGTATCTGCGCGAGGTGGCGGACGGCGGCGACGGCCTGCTCAACGTCTTCGTCCCGCACGCCACCGCCGGGATCGCGATCCTGGAGACGGGCGCCGGCAGCGACACCGATCTGCTCTCCGCCCTCCGCGACCTCCTCCCCGCCGACGACCGCTGGCGCCACCGCCACGGCAGCCCCGGCCACGGCCGCGACCACGTCCTCCCCGCCTTCGTGCCCCCGCACGCCACCATCCCGGTCCTCGGCGGCAGGCTGGGCCTGGGCACCTGGCAGTCGGTGTGCCTGGTGGACACCAACCGGGACAACCCCGACCGCCAGGTGCGGCTGAGCTTCCTGGGCTGACGTGGTCACTCCCGCGAGCCCGCCAGGCGCACCGCCCGGCGGCGGAGGGCGAGCGCGGCGGGGACCGGAGCACCTGCCCGGTGGTGGCCATCGGCAGCACCCTCACCAGGCTGGGCCTTCCTCCGGCGGAGGAGACCCATCGCAGGGTGTTCGCGGTCCTCGCGTACCCGCGGGCGTGACCGGGGCGGCTACCCCCAGCAGCCGTTGACCGTGGCGGCGAGGCCGTCGAGGGTGTCCTTGGTGGCGGCCGGGTCGGCGGAGGACTGGTTCTCGATGAAGGAGAAGACCTTCCACCGGCCGTCCTGCGCCTTCGTCAGGCCGCTGAGCGCGATGGCGCCGGTCAGCGTGCCCGTCTTGGCCTTGACCTGCCCGACGGCGCACTCGGAGTCCGGGGTGTCGAAGCGTCCCCACTCGGGACCCAGGGTGCTGCCCGCCTCGCCCGCCACGGGCAGGCCCTCGTCGATGGAGCGCAGCAGGCCGCGGTAGCGCGGATCGGTGAGCAGATCGAGGATGTCCGCCACGGTCCGCGCCGGGATGCGGTCCGCGCGGGAGAGCCCACTGCCGTCGTACATCGCGAAGTTGGCCATCGAGACCCCGTAGCGCCGGCTGAGGACGTCCCGCACCACGGCCGTGCCGTCCTCGAAGGTGGCGGGCCGTCCCGCGCCGAGCGCGGTCATGCGCAGCACCGTCTCGGCGATGTCGTTGTCGCTCTTCTTGAGCATCTTCTTGACGGTCTCGGCCAGCGTGGGGGACAGGTGCCGCCCCACCGGGACGTCCGTGGCCGGGGCCGTGCCGCGGGTGACCTCGCCGTCGACGGTGACGCCCTGGTCGGCGAGTTGCCGGGCGAAGACCTTCCCCGCGTCGATGGAGGTGTCCGCGGACAGCTTGCCGTCCACCACCAGGGAGCGCACCGGCGACACCTGGTCATCGTAGTAGGAGTCGTTCCACCCGGTGGCGAGGGTCGGCTCGGGGAAGAGGCTGTCGTCGACGCGGACCTTCACCGAGTCCAGGCCCGCGAGCCTGACCCCGGCGGCGGCCGTCTTGGCGAGCTCGGTCAGGTCGGCCGTGGTGAGCATGCGGTCGCCGCCACCGATGAGGGTGAGCGTGCCATCGCCGTAGACCACCTTGGTGGTGAAGCGGTGCTCGGGACCGAGCACGGTCAGCGCCGCCGTGGCGGTGGCCAGCTTGGCGTTGGACGCGGGCATCAGCGCGGTGTCGGCGTCGTGCCCCCAGATGACCTTGTCGGACGCCGAGTCCAGCACGATGCCGCTGAAGGTGTCGCCGAGGCTCGGGTTCTGCGCGCGGGTGTTGAGGTTCTCGGCGATCCGCTGCTCGGCGGGGTCCAGCCCGTCGGCGGCCACGGACTGGGCCGCCGCGGTGGTCTTGGTGCTCTTGTCGGCGGCCAGCGCGGACGGAGCCGACAGCAGGGCGCCGGTGACCGGGACGGCCGCGACGATGAACGCGCGGCGGACCGCGAGGCTCATGGGCTTGGCTTTGCGATGACGCCCGCTGGACGAGGTCGCGCTGGACATGGGGGCTCCGGGGCGCGTAGAGGGACATGGGGGGTGGTGAAACGAAGACCTTACTTTAACCGTGACTGATCACCTTCGTCCCGTCGGCCGGTGGACATGTGGTGAAGTCGTTGCGGAGATACGTCACTGCGCCGATTCCTCCGGCTCTTGCCGAGATGTTGCGACCACGGTTGAGAACGATCGCCTCGCCGTCCGTATCCATCGGCGTCGGGCTGTGCCCTCCACTCCGGGACGGAGGAGGGACGCGCCCCGGCGTGGCCGAGGGCAAAGCGTCCCCGGCGCATGGAGACTGCCGATGAGGGGCGAAGGATGAGGAACAAGAAGAGACACAAGCGATCCAGGGTCATCGGGCTGACCGTGGTCGGAGTGACCGCACTGGCCGTGGGCGGCGGGGCGCTCCTGATGACCGACAACGACGCCTCCGCCGCCCGCCAGCCGGCCGGGCAGCAGGCGCCGGCGCGGACGGCGATGACCGTCAAGTGCCCGGATGCCGCGACCCATCTGGCGAGCGTGCCGCAGCGGGCGCGGCCCACCGTGGACAAGGAACTGGCGACGATGGACAGCCAGGTGGCCGACGCCTACAAGCAACTGGCCGCGCGCGGCCCCGGCGCCGACCGGGACTGGGTGCGCACCCGGGTGCTGGAGCCGCTGACCGCCCAGCGGCGTGGCGCGCTGGACCGCATCGGGAACGAGATCGGCCGGGTGGCGAGCCGCCCGTCCGGCCTGGACACGCTGGCGTCCTGCACCGTGCAGGAAGCGCCCGGTCCCGCCGCCGCACCGGCGGGCGCCACCTCCGCCGCGGGAACGGCCGCCCCCGCCGCTCCGGCCGCGGGCGGCCAGCAGCGATCCGGCCCGGTGCGGGCGGACTTCGTGGACATCCGCAAGGTGAAGCCGAACGTCAAGAAGCCCCGCACACGGGGCAACGCCTCCCGCGGCACCTTCTCGTCGCGCTGCGGACGCAATGAGAACAAGCACTTCAACTCGGACAACGTGATCGTCGCCCCCGGTGTGTCCAACGGCGCCCACCACATGCACGACTACGTCGGCAACCTCGACACCGACGCCTTCTCCACCAACGACGGCCTCGCCGCCGCCGGGACCACCTGCTCAGGCGGTGACCGCTCCACCCACTACTGGCCGGTCCTGCGGGTCCAGGACGGGACGAAGGAGGCCGACGCCGACGCGCCGGGCGGCGGCACCGAGGGCAACATCGGGCGGATCCTGCGGCCGACCACCGCGTCGATCACCTTCCGCGGCAGCGCGGTGTCCAAGGTGGTGGCGATGCCCAAGTTCCTGCGCATCATCACCGGCGACGCCAAGGCGTTCACCAACGGCACGGCCAACGCCAACGCCTCCTGGAGCTGCACCGGATTCGAGAACCGGCAGCTGAAGGACAAGTACCCGCTCTGCCCGAAGGGCAGCAAGGTGGTCCGTACCTTCACGTTCCAGAGCTGCTGGGACGGCAAGAACGCCGACAGCGCCAACCACCGCACCCATGTGGCGTTCGCGGACGCCAAGGGCGCGTGCGCCAAGGGGTTCAAGGCCATTCCGCAGCTGATCCAGCGGATCACCTACAAGGTCGCACCCGGCTCGCTCTTCGCGGTCGACAGCTTCCCCGAGCAGCTGCACAAGCCGGTGACCGACCACGGCGACTTCATCAACGTGATGTCCGACTCGCTGATGAAGAAGGCCGTGAAGTGCATCAACACCGGGCGTAAGTGCGGCTGACAGCCGCCGGTACGACCCGGTGCCCCGGCCGGACGGCGATCCGGCCGGGGCACCGCCCGGGCGGTTCAGTCCTGGGGCGTGCCCTTGGGCAACTGCCGCCACGTCACCTCGGTGTGGGCCCGGAAGGCCCAGTCGAGCATCTTCTTCGCGTCCGGGTAGCGCTTGGGCGCGTTGAGGATCACGCCCACGACGGTGCGTCCGTCACGCTTGGCGGCGAAGACCAGGCACCTGCCGGGCGCGGTACCGGTGCCCGTCTTGATGCCGATCGCGCCGCGGTACGAGCCCAGCAGCCGGTTGGTGTTGTTCCAGTAGTACGTCCTGGTCCCGCCGTTGGCGGCCGGGGCCTTCTGGATGGTGTCGACGGACTTGACGACCGTGCCGAGGGTGGCGTTGCGCAGCGCGTGCCTGGCCAGCTTGGCCATGTCGCGCGGCGTGGTGTGGTTCTGTCCCCCCTGCGAGATGCCGTCGAAGGTGTCGTAGTGGGTCCTGGTCATCCCCAGCGCGGACGCCTTCTTGTTCATCTGCGCGATGAACGACGCGGTGCGCTTGGCGGTGGTGTCACCGGTGCCGAACGTGTCGGCGAGCGCCATGGCCGCGTCGCAGCCGGACGGCAGCAGCAGGCCGTACAACAGCTGCTTGACGGTGAGCTTGTCCCCCTTCCGCAGATCCGCCTTGCTGCCGCCGACGCGCGCGGTGTAGTCGATGTACGACTGCTTGACGGAGACCTTCCTGCTGAGATTCAGCCCCCGGCTGTCGAGCACGACCATCGCCGTCATGAGCTTCGTGGTGCTCGCCATCGGCCGCTTGGTGTCCGCCGCCTTGGCCCACAGCTGCTTGTTGGTGCCGTTGTCCAGCAGATACGCGCCCTTGGCGCTGACCCCCGACGGCCCGCGTGCGGCCTCGGTGGCCTGAGCGGCGCCCGTCGGCACGGCGACCGCCAGGGCCGCCGCCGAGGCGATGACCGCCGTCCCCCTACGGCGGATCGCCCTGCCCCCACGTCTTTCCATACGCCCTCCGTCTCTCCTGTGACATGCCGGTGAATGTCCGGGCATGGGCGCATCGTCTCACTGGAGGGAGGGCGGCCGAGGTCCGGGGTGCCGACGACACATCGGTCGCAGGCGGGAGCCATCAGCTGCGTTCCGTGACCCACTCATAGGCCCGCCGGGCGTCGAACTCCGGCTGCCCGCCCCGGAAGAGCAGCCCAGCGGAGGCGAACAGCTCCCCGTCCGGGGACGGCCCGCCCGCGTACGGAACCGCGATGCACCGCATCCCGGCCCGTCGCGCCGCCTCCACCCCGGGACCGGCGTCCTCGACCACCACACACCGCCCCGGATCGACGGCCAGCAGCCGCGCGGCGGCCAGGAACACATCCGGCTCCGGCTTGCCCCGGCCCACGTCCTCCGCGGACACGTAGACGGGCAGCAGCGCGTCCAGCCCGGTGGCCTTGAGCGCGGTCTCGATCGCGGAACGCGACGAGCCGGAGGCCACGACCAGCGGATGCCCGGCGGCCCTCAGCCGCTCCACGAAGGCCCGCATCTCGGGAAAGACCTCGGTCGTGGTGGCGGCCAACTCCAGGTAGTGCCGGTTCTTGACGGCGAGCAGCTCCTCCACGGGCGCATCGATGCCGTACCGATCGCGCAGGGTCTCCAGCGTCTCGCGGGTACCGATCCCGATGAACTGCGTGTGCTCCTCCCAGCCGAAGCCGACGACCCCATACCGCTCCAGGGTCCGCCTCCCCGCCTCGTAGTAGAGGGGCTCGCTGTCCACAAGCGTGCCGTCCAGGTCGAAGATCACGGCGGGCATGGTGCTCATGGGGACAGCATGCCAAGAGTTCGCTGCCGCTAGCGACGGAACTCCGCGTCGGGGCAGTTGTCGGGGTCGTCCTGCTCGAGGAGCACGGGGTCACGGGGGGAGCCGCCGACCGTCAGATTCTGGTCCTGCGCCGGAACGTCGTCCTCGGGAGTACCTCCCTCGAAGCCGAGTCGCACCTCGGGGACGACGTCCCCGTTGGTGGCCTCCGTCGCGTCGTAGGCCCAGGTGCCCCGTCCGTCGAACCGCCGTTCGTCGTCCAGGAACGGGTCGTACGGCCAATTCCGGAGCCCGAGCGACCCATCGGCCTCGAGAGTGATGCGCATACCGTGCGGGCCTCGGTAGGTCCCGGGCAGATCGCTCTCCAAGACCTTGGCATTGGGGCGCGGACATTCCCCCGACACGGCATTGAGCACGCCGATGCACCCCACGGGAAACAACACCAGGCACACCAGCCCGATCAGGGCGAACCTGAGCGGGCGGACGCGCCACAGCTTCCGGAGCGGTCCTGGTTCTCTCGTCTTTTTCATTCCTGCCCGGTTGAGAGGCCAGGGGCGGGTGGTGCGAAGAAGCCGTCGCCGACCGGCTTCCCCGGCGGGAGCGGCAGCTCGTCGTCCTTCGGCTCAGGCAGGTCTTCCTTGCTCATGGATCCCCCCGATCGTGAGCACGGCAATGAGCCAATATGCTATCCGCCGCTCACCCCGACGGATGGCCGCCACGCGCCGCGGGCGACCCGCGGTGCCCGCGAGAGACGGGCTTGGTCTAGACCGCTCTGTTAGCGTCGGCCCCGAGTTGATACCGAACCGGAGTCGGCGGAAGGGCAGTGCGGTGGGTGTGACAGGGAGTGGGTGGCGGGCGTATATCGGGTCGTTCACCTCGGCGGGCGGTGCCGGGGTCACCGTCGCGGATGTCGATGACGAGACCGGGGAGTTGCGGATCCGGAACTCCACGGACGCGGTCGTCGATCCGTCCTATCTGGCGCTCGCGCCCGGTGGGCGTGTGCTGTACGCGGTGAGTGAGACCGATGACGGCGCGGCCGCCGCTCTGGACGTCGGGCAGGATCCGCCCTCGTTGGTGGGGGAGGCGGTGCCGGTGCTCGGTGCGGCGCCCACTCATCTGGCGCTTGCCGACGGGCAGCTGCTGACCGCCAACTACGGGTCCGGCAGCGTCACGGCGCTGCCGGTGCTGGAGGACGGCCGGCTCGGGGAGCCCGCGGCCGTGCTGCGGCATGAGGGCAGTGGGCCGCATCCGGAGCGGCAGGAGGGGCCGCACGCCCATGCCGTGGCGGTCGATCCGTCGGGCGGCTGGCTGCTCGCCGTGGACCTGGGGATCGACGCGGTCGAGGTGTACGCGCTGCCGGGGCCGCGTCCGCATCGTGAGGTCCGGCTGCGCCCGGGGAGCGGTCCGCGCCATCTGGCGTTCCATCCGCGCGGCGACCGGGCGTATGTCATCAACGAGCTCGATCCGACGATCACGGCCTGCCGCTGGGACGCGGCGTCGGGCGTACTCGAACCGCTGGGCGAGACCCGTCTGGTCCCCGAGGGCACGGACGTCGAGACCTACCCCGCCGAGGTCGTGGTCTCCGGGGACGGCCGCTTCGTATGGGCCACCAACCGCGGTCACGACAGCGTCGCGACGCTCGCCCTCGACGCGTCGGGCGACCGGATGGAGCTGGTCACCACCACGCCCTGCGGCGGCCACTGGCCGCGCGATCTGACGCTCGGCCCGTCGGGCCGTCGGCTCTACGTGTCCAATGAGCGCTCGGGCGATGTCACCTGGTTCGACATCGACCCCTCGAGCGGGGTGCCGCGTCGCGGGGGGTCGGTGCCGGCCCCGGCGGCGTCCTGCGTGGTCTTCGGGTGACGTTCGCCGGGCGAGCCGAGCGGGGGCGGCGACCTTGGTCACCGCCCCCGCTGCGTCGTCCGTCGTTCCGTCGCCCGCCGCGTCAGCGCATCGCCGGCGACGCCTGCTGCAGCGTGATGCCCAGCGCCGCCGCGTACTTCGCCAGCGCCAGCTTGCCCACGGCCGGGTAGTCGCCCAGCGCCTCGGCCGCCGAGCAGCCCGCCTCCTCGGCCGCCGCCGAGATCAGCTCGGGGGAGACCTCCGGGCCGATGAGGTACGGCGCGAGGGCGAGCCGGGCGGAGCCGGCCGAGCGCAGCTGCTCGGCGACGCGGAGGACGGCCCCGTCCTCGTCCAGCGCGGCGGCCATCACCGGCACCGCGAGGCGCGCGGAGAGCAGCATGCCGGTGATGCCACCGGCCTGGGCCGCCTCCTCGCCGCCCACCGTGGCGAGGATGATGCCGTCCGCGGCGGTCGCGACCGTGAAGAGCCGGGCGCGGTCGGCACGGGCCAGGCCCGCCTCCGACAGACGGACGTGCAGGGCCTCGGCGAGCAGCGGATGCGGGCCGAGGACGTCGGTGAGTTCGGCCGCCGAGCCGCTGCCCATGACGGCCTGGCGTATCCGGCGCAGCTGGGCGTTGTCCGGGCCCGCGAGCAGCGGGACCACGACGGCCGCCGGGCCGTCGGTCGGGACCGTGGGGACGGGCGGGACCTCGTCGACGACCTCGCCCGCGGCCTCCGCCGCGGCGATCGCCTCCGCCGCCTCGTCGGCGAGGGCCTTGGCGGCCTCGGCCGCCTGCCGCAGACGCTCGGGGTTCTCCTGGGCTGCGCGGGTGAGCACGGCCTCGAGCTGCGGGTACTCCTCGCCGTCCCCGTCCAGGAAACCGATCTGGGCGTCGAGTCCCGGCATCTCGGAGCGGGCGATACTCAAAAGCTCCTCGGCCAGGCGCCGGGCACCGTCATTCGGCGCACCGGGGACGGCCAGCACCAGCGGAGGCGCGCCGAGAGGTACGGCGGCGGGCTCCGGTCGGCGGTGCCGTCCGGGCTGGCGGGGACGCGGCATTCGTACAGGCAGGCCGGACGCGGGCCCTGTGGGGGAGCTCATGGCGCCGCATGTTAGTCGCTCCATGGGCTCGGCTGTTCGGGAGGGGGTGCCTGGGGGTATCTGTCCTGCTTTGTCGACCGGTGTTGTGTGGTGATGTGCGCTCAGCGGCCATACGTGCTCGAACAATCAGCCATGTGTCCGGAATGGTCGGTCATGGCGGCCTACAGGGGGCACCTGGTGTGGAGCACCCGTACGGGACGCCCGGATGGGGCGTCCCCTGGCGTGCCCCGGCGGTGCGGCGCTCAGACGACGCTGAGCAGCGCCGGGTCCCGAGGCAGCCGCAGTTCGTCCGCCGCCAGCGCCGCCGCGACGCACAGCGCCCCGTCCAGCGGATCCCCGGCCGCCTCCGTGACCCGGACGCCGGGCAGCCGCGCCGCCAGCTCCTCGCGCACGGGCGTCAGCAGCGGCGCGCCCATGCGGAACAGCCCGCCGGTGAGCGCCACCTCGCTCGACTCCAGCCGGGGGCAGACCGCCTCCGCGGCCTCCGCGACATGGCGGGCGGCGGCCCGCAGGATCGCCGCCGCGACCGGGTCCTCGTCGGCGCACCGGCCCACTTCGGGGGCGAAGGAGGCCAGGACGGCGGGGCGGTCGGGGCGCGGGTACAGCTTTCCCGGCAGCCCGGCCGCGGGGCCGAACACGGCCTCCAGGCGGGCCAGCAGCGGCTGGGAACCGCCGTCGCGCCCGTCGTACGCGCGCATCGCCGCCTCCAGGCCCGCCCGGCCGATCCACGCGCCGCCGCCGCAGTCGCCCAAAAGATGGCCCCATCCGTCGGCACGCCGCCAGCCGCCGGCGGCCCAGCGGGTGTCCCCGCCCGGGGCGGTGGCGTCCGTAAGGGGCGCGCCACCCGTCCCGCCGGAGCCGTCCGCAGCCCGCTCCGGCACCGCTCCCAGCGCGATCAGCCCCGTCCCCGCCGCGACCACCGCGCCGGGGCGCTGGCCCAACGCCCCGGCGTACGCGGTCACCGCGTCGGCCGCGAGGGCGAGTCGCCGTACCCCGAAGGCGTCGGCGAGCGCGTCCGGGAGCCTGGCGCGCAGGTCATCGCCGAGTGTGGCCATGCCCGCCGCGCCGACGCAGACCGCGCCGAGGCCCCGGGCTCCGGCTTCGCGCAGCAGCTCCCGGGCGGCGGGCAGGGCCCGCGCCAGCAGGTCCGCCGCGTCGATGCCCCGGTCGCCGACGACGGCGGGCGTGGACGAGGACCACGTCAACGGCCGCGGGGACCCGTTCTCCGAGGCGCCGCCGCGACCGTTCGCGCGGGCCACCCCGACCCGTACGCCGGAGCCGCCCGAATCGATCCCGAGCACATGCGTCGCCGCCGCGTCGGGCACCGTGTCGGCCACCGGCTCAGCCGAATCCGCGCGAGTCCTGCTTGAGCGCCGTGTCCACGGTGAGGGCCGTGGCGATCACGAGGCTCAGCAGCGGATCGGGCAGCTGGCGGTGGATCTGCAGGACGTAGTTGTCCGCCGTCGTGAACATCGTCTTCGCCAGGCCCTCCCAGGTCTTGGTGATCCGGGCGACCTCGGTGTCCGTGTGGTCGACGATGGCGAAGTTCCAGGCCCGCCAGTTCTCCGCCTTGATGGCGCCGACCTGCTGGCCGTTGACGTGGATCCCGAAGTTGATCTTGCCGAAGACGTTCTGCTGGACGATCTCGCCGACCGGCTGCCCGTCCGGACGGGTCACCAGCACCTTCGACTTCACGAACTTCGCGGGCCGGGTGAGCACCAGATGCGGCTGCCCGCTGGCGTCGCGGATCTCCAGCCGGTGCGTCATGAACTGGTCGAGGCTCGAGACGAACCGGGCGACCTTCTTCAGCGTGCTCTGGCCGACCTGGACCACCGAACCGATGGTGCGCCCGTGCTGGTCGAAGACGCTGTACTCGTTGGTGAGCTCGATCAGCTTGGCCTTCTGGTTGACCACCAGCACCGGTTCGGTGAACAGCGTGCCGCCGCCGCCCGCCGTCGGCCCCACCTGCGCCTGCTGCTGCACCTGGCTGTCTCCTATACACATCTCCGCGCCCACGAGACACTCGCTAAGCTCGTATGCCGT
>NZ_JAEEAP010000268.1 GCF_016103465.1 Streptomyces sabulosicollis | reverse complement strand
CCCCCGCCGGTGGCTCACCGCGCGCCACCCGGTCGTCGGGCCGTCCGATGAGCCAGTCGCGGCTGGGGACGACAAGGCCCGCCGGGGTGAACGCGATCTTCCGCAGCTCCGCATGGCTCCCGGAGTCCTTGCGCCACAGCCCGCTGACGATGTCCACCGCCTCCTGCGGGGTGGCGGCGAACTCCAGGCCCGCGTAGACGGGCGCACACGCGTCCAGGCCCAGGTCCTGGGCAGTCAGCCGGCGTCCCAGCCGCCGGGTGAACACCTCGGCGATCAGCGCCGGGGTGGTGCCGCGCGGCTGCTGTCCGCGCAGCCACCGGGTCACGGATGTCTTGTCGTACCTCAGGTCCAGACCGTGCTCCAGCCCGAGCTGGTCCACCCGCCGGGCGAGCCCAGCGTTGGAGAAGCCAGCCTCGGCGATGAGCGCGGCGAGCTGACGATTGGGAATGCGCTGCGGGGGTCGTTCCGTCATCAGCCTGCCGGTCTCCCTGATCGCTCTGTGGAACGGCGCGAATGTAACCGCCGCTCGAGGGCTGATCGCGGCCGTCCGGCGGCATTCATCCGATCGTGTGAGAACGAGCCGGGTGCGGACGTAAGGGGACACGGTCGTACAGTGGCGGAGGCGCCGCCGCGAGGCTCCGCCACCCCATCCGACGTGGGCCGAGAAGGAGCTTGCCGTGACCGCCGTGACCACTTCTTCCCCGGGGTCGGTCCCCGGTTCACCGGCGCTGCGCTACGTCCACCTGGGCTTCGGCGCGGACGCCGTGGAGTACGAGGAGGCGTGGCAGGAGCAGCGCCGGGTGCACGCCGCCCGCTTCGCGGACGAGATCCCGGACACCTGTCTGCTGCTGGAGCACCCCCCGGTCTACACGGCGGGGCGGCGCACGGCCGACAGCGAGCGCCCCCTGGACGGCACCCCGGTGGTGGACGTGGACCGCGGTGGCAAGATCACCTGGCATGGTCCGGGCCAGCTGGTCGGCTATCCGATCCTCAAGCTGCCGCGCCCGGTGGACGTCATCGCGCACGTCCGCCGCCTGGAGGAGGCGCTGCTGCGCACCTGTGCGGAATTCGGCCTGGAGACCACCCGGGTGGAGGGCCGCAGCGGGGTGTGGGTGCTGGGCGACCCGGTGGACCAGCGCCCCGCGCTCGGCGGGCTGAAGCTGGACTTCGACCCGCGGCTGGAGGACGAGGAGTTCGACGCGCGGCTGAACGGGCCGGAGTACGCCCCGTCCAACGCCGGGCAGCGCCGCGAGGACCGCAAGCTGGCCGCCATCGGGGTGCGGATCGCCAAGGGCGTGACGATGCACGGCTTCTCGCTCAACTGCAATCCGGACAACACCTGGTTCGACCGGATCGTGCCGTGCGGCATCCGGGACGCCGGTGTGACCTCGCTCTCGGAGGAGCTGGGCCGGGACGTGCCCATCTCCGAGGTGCTGCCGGTGGTCGAGCGGCACCTGCGGGAGGTCCTGGAGTCCGCCGTCCCGCTGCCGCGGGCGGTCTGACCCTCCCGGGCCGTTCCGGACCGTTCGGAGCGGCCCTTGCGGGAATGCGTCCTCGCCGCCCCGGGTTGCCCTGGACGTAAATCCGTACGAACCACGGGCGTACCCTGGTGACCGCCGACGATTCCAAAGCCCGCCGGCGAACTCGCCACGCCGAGCCGCCAAGCAGAGCCAAGCAAAGAGGAGTGCCGGACGTGTCCGCAGTCGCACCCGACGGACGCAAGATGCTGCGCCTGGAGGTCCGGAACAGCCAGACCCCCATCGAGCGCAAGCCCGAGTGGATCAAGACCCGGGCGAAGATGGGCCCCGAGTACACCGAGCTGCACGGCCTGGTGAAGCGGGAGGGCCTGCACACCGTGTGCCAGGAGGCGGGCTGTCCGAACATCTATGAGTGCTGGGAGGACCGCGAGGCGACCTTCCTCATCGGCGGCGACCAGTGCACCCGGCGCTGCGACTTCTGCCAGATCGACACCGGCAAGCCGCAGGCGCTGGACCGCGACGAGCCGCGCCGGGTGGCCGAATCCGTACGCACCATGGAGCTGAAGTACGCGACCGTCACCGGCGTGGCCCGTGACGATCTGGAGGACGGCGGCGCCTGGCTCTACGCGGAGACCGTGCGCCAGATCCACTCCCTGATGCCGGATACCGGTGTGGAACTGCTGATCCCGGACTTCAACGCGGTCCCGGAGCAGCTCGCCGAGGTCTTCTCGGCCCGTCCCGAGGTGCTCGCGCACAACGTCGAGACGGTGCCGCGGATCTTCAAGCGCATCCGCCCCGGCTTCCGTTACGAGCGCTCGCTCGAGGTGATCACCAAGGCGCGCGAGGCGGGTCTGGTCACCAAGTCCAACCTGATCCTGGGCATGGGCGAGGAGCGCGAGGAGATCAGCCAGGCGCTGCAGGACCTCCATGACGCGGGCTGCGAGCTGATCACCATCACCCAGTACCTGCGGCCGTCCCCGCGGCACCACCCCGTGGAGCGCTGGGTCAAGCCCCAGGAGTTCGTGGAGCTCAAGGAGGAGGCGGAGGAGATCGGTTACGCGGGTGTCATGTCCGGCCCGCTGGTCCGCTCCTCGTACCGCGCCGGCCGTCTGTACCAGCAGGCCATCGAGCGGCGCAATGTCGCGGTGGCTGCGCGGGCCGTCTGAACTCTCCGTCGTCGGACCGCCGTCACGTTCCGTCGTGGCGTTGGCCGTGTGAGCAACACGCTGTGTGATTGCGAGCACACACAGATGCGAGGACTTGGAGAACGCCGCAGGTCAAGGGCGCGATACGGGCCGCAGCAGGGTTTCATCGGTGTTTGACCGGCCAGTCACGCACTGGTAACACCATTGGGTAACGATTGAGCCACGCACTGCTTATACGTTGTGCGTCACGATCATCCGCCGCTTCCGAGGGGTATCCATGCCGGCTGCGCCCGTACGCCCGTCCGTCACCGACGCGCTCCTCGTCCTGGAGGGTCTGCTGCTGCGCGGCGGGCAGCGTACCGCCCGCCGCAACGCCTGGACGGCCGTGCTCGAGGACCGGCGCCGGGCCAAGGACCGGGACGAGGCCGAACACGTGCTGGAGGCGGTGTCCACCGGGGCTTCCCAGGCCACGTAAACTTCGCTGTATGGCGAGGAAGGAAACATCCGAGAACCCCGGGCGGCTGAAGCAGATCGCCCTGACCTACAAGATGACCAAGCGGGTCGACCCGAAGGTCACACTTGTCGTCGCCGGCGTGGGGATTGTCACCTTCGGTGTCCTTCTCGCGATCGGCTTCTGGATCGGCCACCCGATCTTCCTGGGCATCCTGGGCTTCGTCCTGGCCTTCCTCGCGATGGCGATCATTTTCGGCCGCCGTGCCGAGCGGGCCGCCTTCGGACAGATGGAGGGCCAGCCGGGCGCGGCCGCCGCGGTGCTGGAGAACGTGGGCCGCGGCTGGTCGGTGACCCCCGCGGTGGCGATGAACCGCAACCAGGACGTCATCCACCGCGCGGTGGGCAAGGCGGGCATCGTGCTGGTCGCCGAGGGCAACCCGAACCGGCTCAAGGGCATGCTGGCCGCCGAGAAGAAGAGGATGGCGCGCATCGTCGCGGACGTTCCGGTCCACGATGTGATCGTCGGCTCCGGCGAGGGTCAGGTCGAGATCAAGAAGCTCCGCACCACGCTGCTGAAGCTGCCCCGGGTGCTGCCGGGCGCGCAGGTCACGGTGGTGAACGACCGTCTGCGCGCGCTGGGCGACCTGATGAGCAACATGCCGATTCCGAAGGGCCCGATGCCCAAGGGGATGCGGATGCCGAAGGGGCGCTGAGCGCTCCCCGCACCGAAACGGATACCAGACGGCGGCCCGGAGAAAGACTCCGGGCCGCCGTTTCGTCGGTGAGGCCGTCGCTCGTGTGTGACGCCGTTGTACGCAATCCGCGGGTGGCCCAGCGGGCGGTCCAGGGGCTCAGACCCTGATCTGCACGGCGCGGGAGAGCCGGTCGTGCAGCCCCCGGGTGTCGCGGTCCCAGACCACCGCCGGGATGACCAGCACCAGCAGCACACCGCGCAGCACGGCCCGCGGCAGGCTCAGCCGCACCCCGCCCTCGCCGATGACCCGCAGCTTCAGCAGCAGCTTGCCGGGGGTGGCACCGACGGTGCCCACGGTGACCAGGCTCAGCGCCAGGAAGACCAGCAGCGCCCAGTTCCCGGCGGCCTGGGCGTTACGGCCGGACAGCAGGGCGTAGGAGACGAGGAGGCACAGGCCCCAGTCGATGAAGAGCGCCCCGAAACGGCGTCCCAGCGGCGCGATGGAGCCCGGTCCGCTCTCGGGGAGACCGAGGCCCTGGCCCCGGTAACCGAAGTCGACGCCCATCTCCTCGGCGGCCGCGCGGGGCCCGGAAAGCCACGATCCGATTGCTTGCCTCTTGTCCACCCGTCTACGTTACTGCGACCGCATACGTTCCCCGGGCCTGGCCCCCGCCCAGCGGTTCCCGCTCGGCCACACGGCGCCTTTTCCGAGGCCACGAGGCCCCCGCTACCCCCCTCGAGCCGGTTAACCTGGGTGAAACAAATGGGTCATGCCCGGGAAATCCCGTCTGCCTATGGTCGGCGGCAGCGCGCCACCGCACATGGACCGCGCCACCGGACAAATCCCCGTCCCACCGCGGCCGGGCTAGGAGGAGTTGGATGTTCCAGAACGCCGACGACGCTCGGAAGTACATCTCGGACGAGGACGTCAAGTTCGTCGACGTCCGCTTCTGTGACCTTCCCGGCGTCATGCAGCACTTCACCGTACCGGCGGAGGCGTTCGACCCGAACGAGGAGCTGGCCTTCGACGGCTCGTCGATCCGCGGCTTCCAGGCGATCCACGAGTCGGACATGGCCCTGCGCGCCGACCTCTCCACGGCGCGTGTCGACCCGTTCCGCCGGGACAAGACCCTCAACATCAACTTCTTCATCCACGACCCGATCACGGGCGAGCAGTACAGCCGTGACCCGCGGAACATCGCCCGGAAGGCCGAGGCGTACCTCGCCTCCACCGGCATCGCGGACACCGCGTACTTCGGCCCGGAGGCCGAGTTCTACGTCTTCGACAGCGTGCGCTTCGAGACCAAGGCGAACGAGTCCTTCTACCACATCGACTCCGAGGCGGGCGCCTGGAACACCGGTGCGCTCCAGGACAACCGCGGCTACAAGGTCCGCTACAAGGGCGGCTACTTCCCGACCCCGCCGGTCGACCACTTCGCCGACCTGCGCGCCGAGATCACCCTCGAGCTGAACAAGGCCGGCCTCCAGGTCGAGCGCCAGCACCACGAGGTGGGCACCGCCGGCCAGGCGGAGATCAACTACAAGTTCAACACGCTGCTGGCCGCGGCCGACGACCTGATGCTGTTCAAGTACATCGTCAAGAACGTGGCGTGGCAGAACGGCAAGACCGCGACCTTCATGCCGAAGCCGATCTTCGGTGACAACGGCTCGGGCATGCACGTCCACCAGTCGCTGTGGCAGAACGGCTCCCCGCTCTTCTACGACGAGCAGGGCTACGCGGGCCTGTCGGACACCGCCCGCTACTACATCGGCGGCATCCTCAAGCACGCCCCGTCGCTGCTGGCCTTCACCAACCCCACGGTGAACTCCTACCACCGCCTGGTCCCGGGCTTCGAGGCCCCGGTCAACCTGGTGTACTCGCAGCGTAACCGCTCCGCCGCGATGCGTATCCCGATCACCGGCTCCAACCCGAAGGCCAAGCGCGTCGAGTTCCGCGCCCCGGACTCCTCCGGCAACCCGTACCTGGCCTTCTCCGCCCTGCTCCTCGCGGGTCTGGACGGCGTCAAGAACAAGATCGAGCCGGCCGAGCCGATCGACAAGGACCTCTACGAGCTCGCCCCCGAGGAGCACGCGGGCGTCCCGCAGGTCCCGACCTCCCTCCCGGCCGTCCTCGACTCCCTCGAGGCCGACCACGAGTTCCTCCTCCAGGGCGGTGTCTTCACCTCCGACCTGATCGAGACCTGGATCGACTACAAGCGCACCAACGAGATCGCCCCGCTGCAACTGCGTCCGCACCCGCACGAGTTCGAGCTCTACTTCGACGTGTGATCGACGCGCCTCAGCCGCGTTTCGGGGCCGCCACCCGTGAGGGGGCGGCCCCGCCGCGTTTCCTGGACCGCCGCGGAGGGGGGTCCGTCGGTCCGCCCAGGGAACGTCTCACCGCGCTGGACCGGTCCGACACCGCCGAAGCCCTGGCCGACTCACGGCGGTGGAGGCCGCGCTGCGCGAAGCACCCGACCGGCTGGGGGCGGACGCCCTCGACCGGCTGCCAGGAGTTGCGCGACGGAGCGGAACCCGAGAGCCACGAGGCCCCGCCGGAGGCCGGGGACCAACCGATGGTCGGCTGAGCCCCGCCACGGCCCCTCGGGCGGTGGCGGGGCTCAGTGCTGGTCCACCGGTCGGGGGCGGCCTAGGCGGCGGGGTTGACGGTCTGGGTGTCGGTGCCGGAGGACGGCAGGAAGCTGGTGTCGCCGTTGTAGAGGGCGATCACGGGGTGGGTGCCGGTGTCCAGGGTGTTGAGGGACAGCGTCGCGACGCCCCCCGACAGCGGCTGGACGAAGGCGCCGCCGCCGGCGCCGCCGATGATGAACGTGACCGTCCCGCTCGGGACGCCCGCGCCGGGCGCGACCGGGGTGACGGTGGCGGTGAACGTCACCGGGTCCCCTTGCGTGGACGGGTCCGGGGACGAGGACACCGATGTGGTGGTGGCCGACTGGACGACGAGGATGACGTTGGCGCCGGTGGACGGGGAGAAGTTGGCGTCACCGTTGTAGTTGCCGAGGACGGCGTGGGCGCCGACGCTCAGGTTGGGGACGGTGACCGAGGTCGTCCCGCCCGACAGGGTCCCGGTCACGGTGGGGCCACCGGTGATGACGAAGGTGACGTCGCCGGTGGGGGTTCCGGTGCCGAGCGGGATCACGGTGGCGGCGAGCGTGACCGACTGTCCGAAGGTGGCGGGGTTGGGTGAGACCGTGACCAGGGTGATCGTGGGCGTGGCCATGGGTGGCCCTCCAAATGGTGTGGGGTGGTGGGCCGTTGCTCGCCACGCATGCGGGAACGGGGCGCGGCGGCGCATCGGCGGTCAAGGGGTGCGCGTATACGGCGATCCACACGGGGACACCCCGCGTCGCCGTCCCCCGGCAGATGTGGAACCCACCGGTCTGTAGCACCAGTAGGCGCGCGACTCGCCGTCAGCCGCCAGGGATGTGCGACCGAATTACCCCGGATAGCGCAGCGCTCGGCGGCCTTCCCCGCGCACACCACCCGCCCGGTGCGGCGCGCGTCACCCGTGGTCGGGGCCCGCGTACGCACCGCGCACAGGGCGTGTCGTGGCGGTGCCGCGTTGCCGCGTTGCCGCGTTGGCGCGTTGGCGCGTTGGCGCGTTGGCGCGTTGGCGCGTTGCCACGTTGCCGCGGCCGCACCGCCACCGCGTACGGGCGGGTTACCGTGTTGCCGCGGGCGCACCGCCACCGCGTACGGGCGGGTTGCCGCGTTGCCGCGGGCGCGCCAGCCCGGGGTGGTCAGCCGTCGCCGAAGCCTCCCCCGAAGCCGCCGTCGAAGCCACCGCCGTCGCCGAAACCACCGCCGAAGCCGCCGTCGTCGAAGCCACCGCCGGAGTCGCCGCCGTCCCCGCCGTCGCCGAAGCCGCCGTCAAACGCACCGGTCCCGTAGTCGGGCCCGAGCGACCCGCCCAGCAGCGTGCCGATCAGCAGCCCGGGCAGCAGCATCGAGCCGTATCCGCCGAAGTAGCCGCTCGCCCAGGGCCCGTAGGCCGGACCGGCGTCCCAGTACGGGCGGCGCCGGTCGCCGCCGACGGGGACGGTGCGGGCGTCCGGGTAGCGGCCGTCGTCGACGCGGGTGGCGTCCGCGGCGCAGGCGGGGACGGAGCGCTGGGTGCCGCCCGGTGGTGCCCACGGGACGTCCCGGACCGAGGGGCCGTGGCGCGGGTCGAAGAAGCACGGCGGGCGCCGCTCGGGCAGCGGGCCGCCCGCGCGGCGGGCCTCGAGCACCGCGAGCGCGAAGCGGCCCTCCTCCAGCGCCTCGGTCACCGGCCGTACGTCCGCGGGCCGCCGGGCGGCGGCGGACCTGGCCTTCGCCTCCTCGTAGGCGTCCAGGGCGCGGCCGTAGTCGTCCGCCATCTCGGGGGTGGACGCCGGGTCGGCGGGGTCGAAGCGGGTCCCGCCGAGCTTCTCGCCGTACGCGGTGATGTCCTCCTCGACCGCGCCGCGCACCTGTTCCAGCTCGGCCCGCTCGCGCTCGCGGCGCTGTTTGCGGGTGCGCCGCAGCATGTACAGACCGCTTCCGCCGACGGCGGCCAGGATGATCAGCACCACCACCGCGTCCCCCACCGACAGGCCGGTGGAGCCCCGCGCACCCTGGTCGCCATCGCTCCCCTGGCCGGTCCGGTCGTGGATCGCGGTGGCCGTGTCGGTCACGAAGCCGTTCAGGACCGCGGCGAGGTCGTGCGGGTGCTGCCGCAGGTTCTGCTCCGCCAGCGCCTGCGTGGTGCGCCCCGGCAGCACGGAGGTGTCGGAGGCCGCCCCGAAGGAGGAGCCGAGCGCCACCGCGTAGACGCCGGGGCGGTCGACGGCGGCGCGCAGCCGCCCGAAGACGCGCTCTCCGCCGTACGCGGGGTTGTCCGGGAGAACGGCCACGTAGACGGGCACGTCCGCCGCGCGGATGTGTGCCACCAGGGCGCGGGCCTGTCCGGCGCTCAGGGCGTCGGAGGCGCCGGGATCGACGTACACGGGGCTGCTGCGCAGCGCCTTGCCGATCTTGTTCACATCCGTTTCGGCAGGCGCGCTCCCGGCGGTGAGCAACACCGCCGTCAGGGCGACGAGGACGGCCAGCAGAAGCGTGCCCCATCGCGGCGTCTTGCCGGACACACTTCGCCTTTACCCGCATAGCGGACAGATATGCGCCGGAACGCCCTTCAGCTCCGCATAGCGGGCCGTATGCCCCGGTACGCCCTTCAGCCCCGCATGGTTGGGCCCCGCCACCGCACCCTCTCGGGCAGTGGCGGGGGCCCAGTGCTGTGCGGTCAGGTCGCGGCCGGGGCCATGGCCTGAGCGCCGGTGACGATCTGCGTGTATTCGGAGACCCCCGAGGCCCCGAAATTGGCGTCGCCCGAGTAGACCGCGCTGACGTCCCACTCGCCTTCCGGCAGTTCCAGGTCGGGGAAGAAGGCGAATCCGAAGGCGTCCACGGGGCGCTCGGTGGTGATGGTGGTCTCACCGTTGGTGACGGTGAAGGTGACCGTGCCCGTCGGGGTGCCGCTGCCGGGCGCGATGGCCGCCACGAAGGCGACGAAGTCGATGGGCGATCCCGCCACGGCCGGATTGGGGTTGGAGCTGAGCGAGGTGATCGACTCCGCCGCGCTCACCACCTGCGTCAGCGTCGCCGACGACGACGCGGCGAAGTTCGCGTCACCGCCGTAGGCGGCCGTCACGGTGTGCGAACCCGTGCCCAGGCCGCTGGTGGTGAAGGTCGCCGTGCCGCCCGACAGCGGCTGGGTGAACGAACCGCCCCCGCTCCCGCTGATCACGAAGGTGACCGAGCCGGTCGGGACCCCGGTGGCGGGCGCGTTCGGTGTGACCGTGGCGGTGAACGTCACCGGCTGCCCGAACACGGACGGGTTCGCCGAGGACGTCAGCGTCGTGGTCGTGGCCGCGGGCCCGGGATTCACGGTGTGGGTGTCGATGCCGCTGGACGGCAGGAAGCCGGCGTCGCCGCCGTAGAGGGCGACCACGGTGTGGGGGCCGACGCCGAGGGTGCTGAGGGTGAGCGTCGCCGTCCCGCCCGAGAGCGGCTGGATGAACGTACCGCCCCCACTGCCGCTGATCACGAAGGTGACCGAGCCGGTCGGGACCCCGGTGGCGGGCGCGTTCGGCGTGACCATGGCGGTGAACGTCACCGGCTGACCCGGCGTCGAGGGGTCCGGCGACGACGTCACTGACGTCGTCGTCGATGCCTGGATCACGACGACGGCCGTGGTCCCGGTGGACGGGGTGAAGTTGGCGTCGCCGTTGTAGGTGGCGGTGACGATGTGGGTACCGACGCTCAGACCGCTCGCGGTGACCGAGGCGGTCCCGCCGGACAGCGTCCCGTTCAGGGTGGGACCGCCGCTGACCACGAAGGTGACGGTGCCCGTGGGCGTTCCGGCGCCGAGCGGTATCACGGTGGCGGTGAGCGTGACCGACTGCCCGGACACGGCGGGGTTCGGTGCCGCCGTCACCAGGGTGAGGGTGGGCGAAGCCATGATGGCCCTCCAAGTGGGGTGGAGTGGTGGGCCGTTGCTCGCCACGCGGGGCTGTGACCGCGGCGCGTGGCGGCGCATCGAGGGCAGAGGGGTGCGCACATCGGCGTTCGACGCGGAATGCGCGCCTCGCCGTCCCCCGGCAGATGGTGAAACCCACCGGTCTGTAGCACCAGTAGGCGCGCGACGCGCCGCCAACACCATAGATAAGCCCTCGAATTACCCCATACGGCGCAGCGCCCACGCCCTGCCCCGGCGCACCCCCGCCTCACACACGGCGCGCGTGCCCCGCCCTCACCTGACCGCGCACGCTTGGCGCGGGGCTAGTCCGCGCGGCCGGTCGCGGCGACGGTGACGCCGAGGCCGATCATGGAGAGCCCGCCGACGCCGCCGACCAGGGCGAGGCGCCGCGGGGAGCGGGCGAACCAGGTGCGGGCGGTGGCCGCGGCCAGGCCCCAGACGCTGTCGGAGACCACCGCGATGGCGTTGAAGATCAGCCCGAGCAGCAGCATCTGCGGCACGACGTGCCCCTGCTCGCGGTCGACGAACTGGGGCAGGACGGCGGCGAAGAACACGATCGTCTTGGGGTTGGCGACGCCGACCGCGAACCCCTCCCACAGCGTGCGCAGGCCCCCGTGGGCGGGCCCGTCGCCGGTGAAGGCGGCGTGCAGCGAGCGGCGCTGCCGCACCGCCTTGACCCCCAGATACACCAGATAGGCGGCGCCCACCAGCTTCAGCGCGGTGAAGACGAGGACCGAGCGCTCCACCACGGACCCGACGCCCAGCGCCACGGCCACGACCAGCACATACGCCCCGAGCGTATTGCCGACGACCGTGGTCAGCGCGGCGCGGCGGCCCTGGGCCAGCGCCCGGCCGACCACGAAGAGCACGCTCGGACCGGGGATCACGATCAGCAGGAACGACATCGCCGCGAAGGCGAGCAGTCGGTCGATGGACACCATGAAGCGCATCGAAGCACGCGAACGGCGCGCGGCTCCAGCGCTTTTCCCCGGTCGCGTGGCGCACGCGACGCGCTCCACGATCGGTGGACCTCACCGTAAACCCCGGGCGCCGGGGTCCGGGTCTGCGGCAGCCTGAGGCATACCGAATGGAAAACACACCCTCAGGGGGGATTTGTGCCGTCTCGGACCACGGAGTACGCAGAACAGCCACCCGAACAACCGTCGAAGCGCCCATCGGACCAGCCATCGGATCGGCCATCGGATCGGCCATCGGAAGCGTCGGCCGAGCGGCCCGGCGAGGAGTTACGGTTCCGGCCGCCCACGCTGGCGGTCTGGGAGAGGACTCCCGTCACCACCCGGGCCATGGCCCGCAGACTGCCCCAACTGGTGCGCCGCTCCCTGGCGTTGGCCTGGAAGGTGGACCGGACGGCGGTGGTGGCGCTGCTGGTGTGCCAGGCGCTGTCGGGGTTCTTCGAGGCGTTCGGGCTGCTGGCCACCACCGGCACGATCACGGCGCTCATCTCCTCCGGCCACATCACGGACCGGCTCCGGGACGCGCTGCCCTCGATCGCGGTGCTGGCGGGGGCGGCCGGGCTGCGGGCGCTGCTGGGGATCGCGGTCAACAACATCTCCAGCCGGCTGTCCCCGCGGATCTCCCGGGAGGCCGAGACCCAGATGCTGGACGCGGCGATCAACGCCGAGCTGGCGGCGTACGACAACCCCGGGTTCAACGACAAGTGGGACGCGGCGGACCGGGGCGCCGAGGTGGCGCGCGATCTGATCACCGAGTCGCAGCAGCTCATGGCGTGTCTCTCGTCGCTGATCGCGGCGGCGGGCGTGGTCACCGTGCTGCATCCGGCGCTGCTGCCGCTGTTGCTGCTGGCCGCGCTGCCGCAGGGGATCGCGGGGATGAAGGCGGCCCGGGTGCAGTACGAGACCAGCCGCGCGATCAGCGCGGACCGGCGCACGCTCGGGCTGCTGCGCTGGTACATGGTGGACAAGGACATCGCCGATCAGCTCCGTTCCGGCACCATGGCGGAGTTCCTGCTGAAGCGGTACCGCGCCATCGGGGCGCGGGTCGACGCGGCCACCGACAAGGCGGTCCACCGGGGCGCGCGGTACGCGGTGCTGGGGGCGCTGGCCGGAGGGGTGGCGTCCGGACTGGTCTGGGCGTCGCTGGCGCTGCTGCTGGG
>NZ_JAEEAP010000267.1 GCF_016103465.1 Streptomyces sabulosicollis | reverse complement strand
CCCCCCAGCAGCTGCGGCTGGGCAGCCCGCGCCCCCGGCTGCGGCTGATCAGCCTCGGCCTCACCCTCGTCATGCTGGTCTTCGTCGTACGGCTGCTCCAGGTGCAGGCCGTCGACGCCAGCGCCTACGCGGCCAAGGCCAACGTCAACCGCTACATCCCGGTGAAGCTGTCCGCCGAGCGCGGCTCCATCACCGACCGCAACGGCGTCGACCTGGCCACCACGGTGGACGCCTACGACATCACCGCCGCCCCCGACCTCCTCACGCCCAAGACGGCCAGGACCCATGACGCGCCGCGCCAGGCCGCGGCCCTGCTCGCGCCGATCCTCGGCAAGGACCAGGCGGACCTGGAGAAGAAGCTCACCGACAACCCCAAGTCGCAGTACGTCGTGCTCGCCCGGCAGCAGTCCCCGCAGGTCTGGAACCAGATCAAGGACCTGAAGAGCGCCCTGGACGACGCGGCGGCCAAGGGCAAGGGCACCAATGTCCTGGCCGGGGTCAACCGCGAGGCGCACAGCAAGCGGGTCTATCCGAACGGGGACCTCGCCGCCGGGATACTGGGATTCGTGGACGCCGACGGCCACGGCTCCGCCGGGCTCGAGCAGCAGCTCGACAAGAAGCTCGCGGGCAAGGACGGCAAGCGTGTCTACGCCCAGTCCGGCGGCCACCAGGTGCCCACCGGTGACGTCAAGGAGCAGCCCGCGGTCCCCGGCAGCGACTACGAGCTGACCATCGACCGGGACATCCAGTGGGCCGCCCAGAGCGCCATCGCCGACCAGGTGCGCAAGTCCGGGGCCGACCGCGGCTACGTCATCGTCCAGGACACCCGCACCGGACAGCTGCTGGCCATGGCCAACGCCCCCGGCTTCGACCCCAACGACATCACCACCACGGACGCCGACGCCCTGGGCAACGCCGCGGTCTCCGACGCCTACGAGCCCGGCAGCGTCAGCAAGCTCATGTCCATGGCCGCCGTCCTCCAGGAGGGCGTGGCGCGCTGGGACACCCATGTGGTGGTCCCCAACCGGCTGCCCCGCGCGGACCGGGCCTTCGCCGACGACATCGACCATCCGACCTGGTACCTCACGCTCAACGGCGTGCTCGCCAAGTCCAGCAACATCGGCACGATCCTCGCCACCGAGCAGCTGGCCAAGACCAAGCGGGAGAAGAACCAGATCCTCTACTCCTACCTGCGCAAGTTCGGGATCGGCCGGCCCACCGGGCTCGGCTTCCCCGGCGAGACCCCGGGCATCCTGGCCAAGCCGCAGGACTGGAGCGCCTCGCAGCAGTACACGATCCCCTTCGGCCAGGGGCTGTCGCTCAACGCCGTCCAGGCGGCCTCGGTGTACTCCACCATCGCCAACGGGGGCGAGCGGATCGCGCCCACCCTCGTCCGCGGCACCAGGGGGCCCGGCGGTGACTTCACCGCCGCGCCCGCCCCCGAGAAGACCCGTGTCGTCAGTAAGGAGACCGCGAAGACGCTCGCCGAGATGCTCGAGTCGGTCGTCGACGACCAGCAGGGCACCGGCACCAAGGCGAAGATCCCGGGCTATCTTGTCGCGGGCAAGACCGGCACCTCCAACCGGGTGGACCCCAAGACCGGCCGCTACCGCGGCTACACCGCGTCCTTCGCCGGCTTCGCCCCGGCCGACAAACCCCGGCTGACCGTCTACTGTGCCGTTCAGAACCCGACCAAGGGCAGCTACTTCGGCGGCCAGGTCTGCGGACCGGTCTACAAGAAGGTCATGGAGTTCGGCCTCAAGGCCCTGCAGGTCCCGCCGTCCGGGAAGCAGCCCAAACGGCTCCCGGTGAGCTACAACCCGGGCCAGTGAGCGGGCCCAGCAGTGACGACGATCACGCCGGACCACGGGAACCACGGTCCGGTACGGCCCCGCACCGCCGCCTCATTTCGCGGGGGAGCGGGTGTCCCGGGTACGCTCACCGCCGTGCCCCACGCTGATCAGTCCCAAACCCCTCAGAAGGACGTTTCTGTGGAATACCCGGGAGCGCCCCGTCCTCTCCAGGTCCGCCCGATCCCGCTGGCGGAGCTGGCGGATCAGCTGGGCGTCCAAGCCCCCGAAGCCTCGGAAGGCGCCGCGGTCACCGGGATCACCCATGACTCGCGGGCCGTACGCCCCGGCGATGTGTACGCCGCGCTGGCCGGTGCCCGCCTCCACGGCGCGGACTTCGCCGCCCAGGCCGCCGACCTCGGCGCGGTCGCGGTGCTGACCGACCCGGCCGGCGCCGAGCGCGCCGCCGCCACCGGCCTGCCGGTCCTCGCGGTGGAGAACCCGCGCGGCCGGATGGGCGCGCTGGCCGCCACGATCTACGGCGAGCCGGGACACGACCTGCTGCAGATCGGCATCACCGGCACCTCCGGCAAGACCACGACCGCGTATCTCATCGAGGGCGGCCTCAAGGCCGCCGCGAAACACGACGGCGGCCTTACGGGTCTCATCGGCACCGTGGAGACGCGGATCGGCGACGAGCGCATCAAGTCCGAG
Organism: Streptomyces sabulosicollis; assembly: GCF_016103465.1. Lineage (GTDB taxonomy): Bacteria > Actinomycetota > Actinomycetes > Streptomycetales > Streptomycetaceae > Streptomyces > Streptomyces sabulosicollis. Next base: position 9,929 of record NZ_JAEEAP010000267.1, on the reverse strand, counting down.
CGCACCACCCCCGAGGCCACCGATCTGCAGGCCCTGTTCGCGGTGATGCGGGAGCGCGACGTCCGCTCGGTCGTCATGGAGGTCTCCAGCCACGCCCTGGTCCTCGGCCGCGTCGACGGCTGCGTCTTCGACGTCGCGGTCTTCAACAACCTCAGCCCGGAGCACATGGAGTTCCACTCCGGCATGGAGGACTACTTCCAGGCCAAGGCCCAGCTGTTCACCAAGGCCCGCAGCCGCCTCGGAGTGATCAACTACGACGACGAGTACGGCCGCCGCCTGATCGAGCAGTCCGAGGTGCCCGTCACCACCTTCTCCGCCGAGGGCCACCCCGACGCCCACTGGCGCGCCGCGGACGTCGAGGTGGGCCCGCTCGGCTCGACCTTCACCGCCGTCGGCCCGAACGGTGAGTCCGTACGGGCCGCCGCGCCCCTCCCGGGGCCCTTCAACGTGGCCAACGCGCTCGCCGCCGTGGTGGCGCTCGCCGTCGCCGGGATCGACCCGCAGACGGCCGCCGACGGCATCGCCGCCGTCCCCGGCGTGCCGGGCCGGCTGGAGCGGGTCGACGTGGGCCAGCCCTATCTCGCGGTCGTCGACTACGCGCACAAGACCGACGCCGTGGAGTCGGTGCTGCGGGCCCTCCGTAAGGTGACCGATGGCAAGCTGCACGCCGTCCTCGGCTGCGGCGGGGACCGCGACCGGCTCAAGCGCGGCCCCATGGGCGCCGCGGTGGCCCGGTACGCCGACACGGCCGTCCTCACCTCCGACAACCCCCGCTCCGAGGACCCGCTCGCGATCCTCGCCGCCATGCTCGCGGGCGCCGCCGAGGTGCCCGCCCACGAGCGCGGTGATGTGCTGGTCGAGGAGGACCGGGCCAACGCCATCGCGGCCGCCGTCGCCCGCGCCGAGCCGGGTGACACGGTCATCGTGGCGGGCAAGGGCCACGAGCTGGGCCAGGACATCGCCGGCGTGGTCCGGGCCTTCGACGACCGCCAGGTACTCCGCGAAGCCATCGAGCTCAGTGAGCGAGCCCGAAGGCGCGATGCCACGCGCCCCGAGGCGAGCCCACAGCACCGGGACAAACACCAAGACGACCAGGGATGACAGACCGCCATGCGCGCACCAGCACCCTCCAGGCAGCTCTCCCGCACGGCCGGAGGTGATCAGTGATCGCACTGTCCCTCACCGAGATCGCCGGCCTAGTCGGTGGACAGCCGCACGACATACCGGACCCGGACCTGAAGGTCACGGGCCCCGTCGTGATCGACTCCCGTGAGGTGCGGCCCGGCAGCCTCTTCGCCGCGCTCCCCGGGGAGCGCGTGGACGGCCACGACTTCGCCCGGGGCGCGGTCGAGGCGGGCGCCGCGGCGGTCCTGGCCGCCCGTCCCGTCGGCACACCGGACGCCCCCGTACCGGCGATCGTCGTACCCGATGTCATCGCCGCCATGGGAGCGCTCGCGCGCGCCGTCGTGGAGCGCCTGGGCACCACCGTCGTCGCGCTCACCGGCTCCGCGGGCAAGACCAGCACCAAGGACCTGATCGCCCAGCTGCTCCAGCGCCGCGGCCCCACCGTGTGGACGCCGGGCTCGCTCAACAACGAGATCGGCCTGCCGCTCACCGCGCTGAGCGCCGACGAGGCCACCCAGCACCTGGTGCTGGAGATGGGCGCCCGCGGTAAGGGCCACATCCGGTATCTGACGGACCTCACCCCGCCCCGTATCGGACTCGTGCTGAACGTCGGCACCGCCCATATCGGAGAGTTCGGCGGCCGGGAGCAGATCGCCGAGGCCAAGGGCGAGCTCGTGGAGTCCCTGCCGACCGCCGAGGAGGGCGGGGTGGCGGTGCTCAACGCCGACGACCCCCTGGTGCGCGCCATGGTGTCGCGCACCAAGGCCCGTACCGTCCTGTTCGGCGAGGCCGAGGACGCCGATGTGCGCGCCGAGAATGTCCGGCTCGCCGACGGCGGCCGCCCCGCTTTCACGCTTCACACCCCTACCGGGTGCAGCGAAGTGACCATGCGCCTGTACGGTGAGCACCACGTGTCGAACGCGCTCGCCGCGGCCGCCGTCGCCCATGAGTTGGGCATGTCCGTCGACGAGATCGCCGTGGCGCTCTCCGAGGCGGGACAGCTCTCCCGCTGGCGGATGGAGGTCACCGAGCGCTCGGACGGCGTGACGGTCGTCAACGACGCCTACAACGCGAACCCCGAGTCCATGCGAGCAGCGCTGCGCGCGCTGGTCGCCATGGGCGCTGCCACACCGGGGCGTCGTACGTGGGCGGTGCTCGGCCCGATGGCCGAGCTGGGCGAGGAGTCACTGGCCGAGCACGACGCGGTCGGGCGGCTGGCCGTCCGGCTCAACGTCAGCAAGCTCGTGGCGGTCGGCGGCCAGGAGGCCGCCTGGCTGGACATGGGCGCCAAGAACGAGGGTTCGTGGGGTGAGGAGTCGGTGCACGTGTCCGACGTGCGGGCAGCGGTCGATCTGCTGCGCAGCGAGCTGCGACCGGGGGACGTCGTGTTGGTGAAGGCATCCAGGTCGGTCGGCCTGGAGCGGCTTGCGCAGGCATTGCTCGACGGTGAGGGTGAGGTCTCCGGCCGATGGGCATGAGGCAGATCCTCTTCTCGGGAGCCATCGGGCTCTTTCTGACCCTGATCGGCACACCGCTGCTGATCAAGCTGCTGGCCCGCAAGGGCTATGGCCAGTACATCCGGGACGACGGTCCGCGGACGCACGGCAGCAAGAAGGGCACGCCCACGATGGGCGGTATCTCCTTCATCCTGGCCACACTGATCGCCTACGCCCTGACGAAGGTGATCACGGGCAGCCAGCCGACCTTCTCGGGCGTGCTGGTGCTCTTCCTGTTCGCCGGTATGGGCCTGGTCGGCTTCCTCGACGACTACATCAAGATCGTCAAGCAGCGCAGCCTGGGCCTGCGGGCCAAGGCCAAGATGGCCGGTCAGCTGATCGTCGGTATCGCCTTCGCGATCCTCGCGCTGAACTTCGCCGACGCGCGCCAGCAGACCCCCGCCTCCGACCGGCTCTCCTTCGTCCAGGACTTCGGCTGGTCATTCGGCCCCGTGATCTTCGCGATCTGGGCGCTGTTCATGATCCTGGCGATGTCGAACGGCGTGAACCTCACCGACGGTCTCGACGGTCTGGCCACCGGTGCCTCCGTGATGGTCTTCGGCGCCTACACCTTCATCGGCGTCTGGCAGTACCAGGAGTCCTGCGCCAACGCGGAGACGCTCACCAACCCGGCGTCCTGCTTCGAGGTCCGTGATCCGCTCGACCTGGCCGTCGTCGCCTCCGCCCTGATGGGCGCGTGCTTCGGCTTCCTGTGGTGGAACACCTCACCCGCCAAGATCTTCATGGGGGACACCGGCTCGCTCGCGCTCGGCGGCGCGCTCGCCGGTCTCGCCATCTGCTCCCGTACGGAGCTGTTGCTGGCCCTCCTCGGCGGTCTGTTCGTCCTGATCACCATGTCCGTGGTCATCCAGGTCGGCTCCTTCCGGACCACCGGGCGACGGGTTTTCCGGATGGCACCGCTCCAGCACCACTTCGAACTCAAGGGGTGGAGCGAAGTCCTCGTGGTGGTCCGGTTCTGGATCATCCAGGGCATGTGCGTGATCGTCGGCCTCGGCATCTTCTACGCGGGGTGGCGGGCCTCGTGACGTCCGACGCCGCCTCCCTCGACGTGTCCGACCTCGCCGGACGGCAGGTCACCGTCGCCGGACTCGGCGTCTCCGGGGTCCCCGCAGCGCGTGCGCTGCGGGGCCTCGGGGCCTCGGTGACCGTGGTCAACGGCAGCGAAGGCGAACCGCAGCGCGCCCAGGCGGCCGAGCTGGAGCCGCTGGGCATCACGGTCCGCCTCGGTGACGGGGAGACATTGCCCGAGTCCACCGAGCTGATCGTGACCACCCCCGGGTGGAAGCCCACCAGCCCGCTCTTCCTGGCCGCCGCCGAGGCGGGCGTGCCCATCTGGGGCGATGTGGAGCTGGCCTGGCGGCTGCGCGGCGAGGACGCCCCGCCCTGGCTCGCGGTCACCGGTACCAACGGCAAGACGACGACCGTAAGGATGCTGGCGGCCATCCTGGAGGCGGCAGGGCTGCGCACGGCCGCCGTCGGCAACATCGGCGTCTCGCTCCTGGACATCGTGCTGGGCGACGAGCCGTACGACGTGCTGGCCGTCGAACTCTCCAGCTACCAGCTGCACTGGGCGCCCTCGCTGCGCGCCCACTCCGGGGCGGTGCTCAACCTCGCCCCCGACCACCTCGACTGGCACGGCTCCATGGCGGCGTACGCGGCCGACAAGGGCCGGATCTACGAGGGCAACCAGGTGGCCTGCGTCTACAACGTGGCCGACCCCGCCACCGAGGACCTGGTGCGCGCGGCCGACGTCGAGGAGGGCTGCCGGGCGATCGGCTTCACCCTCGGCACCCCCGGCCCCTCCCAGCTCGGCGTCGTGGAGGACATCCTCGTCGACCGGGCCTTCGTGGCGGACCGCCAGAAGCAGGCGCAGGAGCTCGCCGAGGTCTCCGACGTGAACCCGCCGGCCCCGCACAACATCGCCAACGCCCTCGCGGCCGCCGCCCTGGCCCGCGCCTACGGCGTCCCGCCCACGGCCGTACGGGACGGCCTGCGCGCCTTCCGGCCCGACCCGCACCGGGTGGAGCACGTGGCGGACGTGGACGGCGTGGCCTACGTCGACGACTCCAAGGCGACCAACACCCACGCCGCGGAGGCGTCGTTGGGCGCCTATGAGCACATCGTGTGGATCGCGGGCGGCCTCGCCAAGGGGGCCACCTTCGACGAGCTCGTCCTTACGGCGGCCAAGCGGCTGCGCGGCGTGGTGCTGATCGGCGCCGACCGCGCCCTGATCCGCGAAGCGCTGACGCGACACGCAGCAGATGTCCCGGTCGTGGACCTCGACCGGACCGACACTGGGGCGATGGCGGCGGCTGTGCGCGAAGCGGCGCGGCTCGCCCGGCCGGGCGATACCGTCCTGATGGCCCCGGCCTGTGCCTCGATGGACATGTTCAGCAACTACAACAAGCGGGGCGACGCGTTCGCCGCGGCGGTTCACGACCTGGCCTCCGGCCGGGTCCCGGACGATCAGTAGCCGGCCGGTCCCCCGCGAGGACCGCCCGCGCGGGGAAACCGGAGGGGATACGACATGACGCCTGACCAGCCCGCCGCCCCGCGCTCCCGGACGGCCCGACCCGGCACCGGCCGCCCGGTGCCGCGCTCGGGCGGCGCCCCGCGGCTGCGGGATGCCGTACGGGGCAAGGGCCGGGCGGCGTCCCCGGCCCGCCCGCGCGGCACGGCGGGCGCCTCCCGGCCTCCGCGCCGCCCGGCGAGGGTGAACGTCCCTGAAGCCCTGCGCGGGCTGCAGCAGCGCGTCCGGCGGGCCTGGGACCGGCCGCTGACCGCGTACTACCTGCTGCTCGGCGGCTCGCTGCTGATCCTGGTGCTCGGTCTGGTCATGGTCTACTCCGCCTCCCAGATCAAGGCGCTCCAGTCCGGCCTCGCACCGTCGTACTTCTTCCGCAAACAGCTCTTCGCCGCCGCGCTCGGGGGCGCGCTGATGCTGCTCGCCGTGCGGATGCCCATCAAGCTGCACCGTGCCTTCGCCTATCCGCTGCTCGCGGTCTCGGTCTTCCTGATGTGTCTGGTGCAGGTCCCGGGCATGGGCATCGCGGTCAACGGCAACCAGAACTGGATCTCCTTCGGCGGCCCCTTCCTGCTCCAGCCCAGTGAGTTCGGCAAGCTGGCGCTGGTCCTGTGGGGCGCCGATCTTCTCGCCCGCAAACAGGACAAGCGGCTGCTGGCCCAGTGGAAGCACCTGCTGGTCCCGCTGGTCCCCGCGACCGCCATGCTGCTCGGCCTGATCATGCTGGGCGGGGACATGGGCACCGCGATCATCCTCACAGCGATCCTTTTCGGCCTGTTGTGGCTGGCCGGCGCCCCCACCCGGCTCTTCGTGGGCGTCCTCGCCTTCGCCGGGGTCATCGGCCTGCTGCTCATCAAGACCAGCGCCAACCGGATGTCCCGGCTCGCCTGCATCGGCGCCACCGAGCCCGGTGCGCACGACCAGTGCTGGCAGGCGGTCCACGGGATCTACGCGCTCGCCAACGGCGGATGGTTCGGCTCGGGGCTCGGGGCGAGTATGGAGAAATGGGGCGAACTACCCGAACCGCATACTGACTTCATCTTCGCCATTACCGGGGAGGAACTCGGCCTGGCGGGGACGCTGTCGGTTCTCGTTCTCTTCGCGGCTCTAGGCTATGCGGGTATCCGCGTGGCCGGACGCACGGAGGACCCCTTCGTGAGGTACGCCGCGGGAGGCGTGACCACCTGGATCACGGCCCAGGCCGTGGTCAACATCGGCGCGGTGCTCGGTCTGCTGCCGATCGCGGGTGTTCCGCTCCCGCTGTTCTCCTACGGAGGGTCCGCCCTGCTGCCGACCATGTTCGCCGTCGGCCTGCTGATCGCCTTCGCACGGGCAGAGCCCGCCGCGCGGGCGGCGCTGGCCATGCGGCAGCCTGCTTTGCGGAAGAAGCTGGCTCGGGTGAGACGGAAGACGATGAGACGGCCCGTCAAGAGGCGGCCGTCCGGAGAGCGGTGAATTTCGGTGCATGTCGTACTCGCCGGTGGGGGGACCGCCGGCCACATCGAGCCCGCGCTCGCCCTCGCGGACGCCCTGCGCAGGCAGGACCCGACCGTGGGGATCACGGCGCTCGGCACGGAGCGCGGGCTCGAGACCCGGCTCGTACCGGAGCGCGGCTATGAGCTCGGGCTCATCCCGGCCGTACCGCTGCCGCGCAAGCCCACCCCCGAACTGATCACCGTCCCCGGGCGGCTGCGCGGCACCATCAAGGCCGCCGAGCAGATCCTGGAGCGCACCAAGGCCGACTGCGTCGTGGGCTTCGGCGGCTATGTGGCCCTGCCCGGCTATCTGGCCGCCAAGCGGCTCGGCGTGCCGATCGTCGTCCACGAGGCCAACGCCCGCCCCGGCCTCGCCAACAAGATCGGCTCCCGCTACGCCCACTTCGTGGCGGTCTCCACCCCGGACAGCAAGCTCCGCAACTCCCGCTACGTGGGCATCCCGCTGCGCCGCTCCATCGCCACCCTCGACCGGGCCGCGGTCCGCCCCGAGGCCCGCGCGGCCTTCGGGCTCGACCAGAACCTGCCGACGCTGCTGGTCTCCGGCGGCTCGCAGGGCGCGCGGCGGCTCAACGAGGTGGTCCAGACGGTGGCGCCGTTCCTCCAGCGCGCCGGGATCCAGGTGCTGCACGCGGTCGGTCCGAAAAACGAACTGCCGCATGTGGACAACATGCCCGGAATGCCGCCCTATATCCCGGTACCGTATGTGGACCGGATGGACCTCGCGTATGCCGCGGCCGACATGATGCTCTGCCGCGCGGGCGCGATGACCGTCGCCGAACTGTCCGCCGTCGGGCTCCCGGCCGCCTACGTCCCCCTGCCGATCGGCAACGGCGAGCAGCGGCTCAACGCCCAGCCGGTGGTCAAGGCGGGCGGCGGCCTGCTGGTCGACGACGCCGAGCTGAGCCCCGAGTGGGTGCAGAGCAATGTGCTGCCGGTGCTCGGCGACCCGCACCGGCTGTACGAGATGTCCCGGCGCGCCGCCGAATTCGGCCGCAGGGACGCCGACGAGCTGCTGGTCGGCATGGTGTACGAGGCGATCAGCGCACGCCGCCAGGCGTGAGGAGGCAGGGAGCGTGGCCGGACCGTCGACCGCCGAGCGCGGTGCACGAGGGACGACTCCGTCCGGCCCGCCCCCACGCCTCCTCCGGGTGCGGCGCCGGTTCCGGCCGCCCGGCCGCCGCACCCTGCTGGTCATGGCGGTGGCGGTCACCCTGCTCGGCGCCGGGGCGGTCTGGCTGCTCTACGGATCGAGCTGGCTGCGGGCCGAGCGGGTGCGGGTCTCCGGCACCGCCGTCCTCACCGCCGAGGAGGTGCGCGACGCCGCCGACGTGTCCCTCAACACCCCGCTGGTGGCGGTGGACACCGGAGCGATCGAGCACCGCGTGCGCGAGCGGCTCGCGCGGATTGCGAAAGTGGACGTATCCCGGTCATGGCCGCACACCATCAGTCTGGTGGTGACGGAACGCAGGCCCGAAGCCATTGTCGAAGAGGGCGGGAAGTTCCACGAAGTGGACGCCACGGGGGTGCGGTTCTCCACCCTGAGCAAGCGTCCGAAGGGGGTTCCGCTGCTGGAAATGGAGCCGGATCGGTCGCCGAGTTCGCGCCATTTCGGCCCCACCAGACTGCGCCGGGAGGCGGTCCGGGTGGTCACCCAACTCCCCGAGAAGGTCCGTCAGGACACCCGTTCCCTCAGGGTCCGCTCGTACGATTCGATCACCCTGGAGCTGACCCGGGGCCGTACGATCGCCTGGGGGAGCGGAGAGCGCGGCGAGGCGAAGGCGAAGGCGCTCACCGCCCTGATGAAAGCGCAGCCGGACGCCGACCACTTCGACGTCCAAGCGCCGAGTGCCCCGGCGGTGTCTCGCAGTTGACGTGGATAGCGGCAGGCCAGCACCCTGGTTGGCTAGCCCACTGGGTGATCACATAGGGTGAAAAGAAAAGCGGGAGGTTCGGCGTGTTCATTGAACGCGCGCCACTTGTCGACTTAGTGTCCTGTTCCGAAGAGTCCGGGAAACAGAGGCACTGGTAACCCTAAACTTCAGCGTTAGGGTTGGGGTCGGCAATCGGAACCGTCCCATTCGGCATCAGTCGGCGCACCGCGGCAACGGCGGGGTGACGACACGTAACTCGAGGCGAGAGGCCTTCGACGTGGCAGCACCGCAGAACTACCTCGCAGTCATCAAGGTCGTCGGCATCGGCGGCGGTGGCGTGAATGCCATCAACCGGATGATCGAGGTCGGGCTCAAGGGCGTCGAGTTCATCGCGATCAACACCGATGCGCAGGCCCTGCTGATGAGTGACGCCGACGTCAAGCTGGACGTCGGCCGCGAGCTCACCCGGGGCCTGGGAGCCGGCGCCAATCCCGAGGTCGGCCGCAAGGCCGCCGAGGACCACCGCGAGGAGATCGAGGAGGTCCTCAAGGGGGCCGACATGGTCTTCGTGACGGCGGGTGAGGGCGGCGGCACGGGCACCGGGGGTGCCCCGGTGGTCGCGAACATCGCCCGTTCGCTGGGCGCACTGACGATCGGTGTGGTCACCCGTCCGTTCACTTTCGAGGGCCGCCGCCGCGCCAATCAGGCGGAGGACGGCATCGCGGGCCTGCGGGACGAGGTCGACACCCTCATCGTGATCCCGAACGACCGGCTGCTGTCCATCTCGGACCGTCAGGTGAGCGTGCTCGACGCGTTCAAGTCGGCCGACCAGGTGCTGCTGTCGGGTGTTCAGGGCATCACCGATCTGATCACCACCCCGGGCCTGATCAACCTCGACTTCGCGGACGTCAAGTCCGTGATGTCGGAGGCCGGATCGGCGCTCATGGGCATCGGCTCGGCCCGCGGTGACGACCGCGCGGTGGCCGCGGCCGAGATGGCGATCTCCTCGCCGCTGCTGGAGGCGTCCATCGACGGCGCCCGGGGCGTGCTGCTCTCCATCTCCGGCGGCTCGGACCTCGGTCTGTTCGAGATCAACGAGGCCGCCCAGCTGGTGAGCGAGGCCGCCCACCCCGAGGCCAACATCATCTTCGGCGCGGTGATCGACGACGCGCTCGGCGACGAGGTCCGGGTCACCGTGATCGCGGCGGGCTTCGACGGCGGTCAGCCGCCCGCGAAGAACCGCGACAAGGTGCTCGGCTCCTACAGCGGCGGCAACCGCGAGGAGGGCTCCGGCAGCTCCTCGAACCGCCCGGCCGGCCAGGAGAGCGGCAGCCGCCCGTCCTTCGGCGGGCTCGGCAGCGTCACCCCGCGCGAGGAGGAGCCCGCCCCCGCGGAC
>NZ_JAEEAP010000266.1 GCF_016103465.1 Streptomyces sabulosicollis | reverse complement strand
TTTCGGCCCGCTCCCGCCGGTCGCCGAGCCACTGCCCGGCCCACTCCGGCGGCTTCCCGCCCCCGGGCACGCCCCCCTCGCCGGACGCCCACAACAGCAGCAGGCCCAGCGCGTGCTTGCACGGGAACTTCCGGCTCGGGCAGCTGCACCGATAACCGGGCCCGTTCAGATCGACCACCGTCTGGTACGGCTTGCTGCCGCTGCCCGAGCACAGCCCCCACACCGCCTGACCGTGCGCGCCCGCGCCCGACCACGTGCCGGCCGCGGCGAGCTTGCCGCCCGCCGTGCGTGACGCGGCGTCAGGAGCCAGGGCCAGCACCTGCTCCGCCGTCCAGCGTTCCCCCTGCGGATTCATGTCTGCGACGGTACGGGCACCCACTGACAATCGCCCTGACCTGGGCATTCGATGACGGGCCGCCGGTTGTCAGTGGGGTGGTGCAGGGTGGTTCACGCGTCCGGAAACGGAGCGAGGAAACGAGTCGTGGGGGAGCTGTGACCGTCACTGTGCCCGGAACCGAATCCACCGATACGAGCGGGGCGGCGGGGGCCGCCGGAGCCGCGGAAGCGCTGCGTCCACACGCGGAGGACGCCTTCGCCGCCGAGCTGAGCGCGCTGGCCGCCGCCGACGACCGCCCGCGCCCCGCGCGCTGGCGGCTGTCGCCGTGGGCGGTCGCCACCTATCTGCTCGGCGGCACGCTGCCCGACGGCACCGTGATCACACCCAAATACGTGGGCCCGCGCCGCATCGTCGAGGTCGCCGTCACCACCCTCGCCACCGACCGCGCCCTGCTGTTGCTGGGCGTGCCCGGCACCGCCAAGACATGGGTCTCGGAGCATCTGGCGGCGGCGGTCAGCGGGGACTCGACCCTGCTGGTCCAGGGCACCGCCGGGACGCCCGAGGAGGCCATCCGGTACGGGTGGAACTACGCCCAGCTCCTCGCCCACGGCCCGAGCCGCGACGCGCTCGTGCCGAGCCCGGTGATGCGCGCGATGGCGGACGGCATGACCGCGCGCGTGGAGGAGCTGACGCGCATCCCGGCCGATGTGCAGGACACGCTGATCACGATTCTGTCCGAGAAGACCCTGCCGATCCCCGAGTTGGGGGAGGAGGTGCAGGCGGTCCGCGGCTTTAATCTGATCGCGACCGCCAACGACCGCGACCGCGGGGTCAACGAACTCTCCAGCGCCCTGCGCCGCCGCTTCAACACGGTCGTGCTGCCGCTGCCCGCGACCCCTGAGGACGAGGTCGACATCGTCTCCCGCCGCGTCGCCCAGATCGGCCGCTCGCTGGAGCTCCCGGAAGTCCCGGAGGGCGTCGAGGAGATCCGCCGGGTGGTCACGGTCTTCCGCGAGCTGCGCGACGGAGTGACCGGCGACGGCCGTACGAAGCTGAAGTCGCCCTCGGGCACGCTGTCCACGGCCGAGGCCATCTCCGTGGTCACCGGCGGCCTCGCCCTCGCCGCCCACTTCGGCGACGGCGTGCTGAGGGCGGGCGACGTGGCCGCGGGCATCCTGGGCGCGGTCGTCCGCGACCCGGCGGCCGACCGCGTCATCTGGCAGGAGTACCTGGAGACGGTGGTCCGCGAGCGCGACGGCTGGAAGGACTTCTACCGTGCGTGCCGAGAGGTGACCGCATGACGGGCGCCCCACGGGCGCGGGCCGCGGGCCCGCTGCTGCTGGGCGTGCGGCACCACGGGCCCGGGTCGGCGCGGGCGGTGCGGTCGGCGCTGGAGGGGTGCCCCCCGCGCGTGGTGCTGATCGAGGGGCCGCCGGAGGCGGACGCCATCGTGGGGCTCGCCGCCGAGAAGGACATGCGTCCGCCCGTCGCGCTGCTCGCCCATGCCGCGGACGATCCGGGGTGCGCCGGGTTCTGGCCGCTGGCCGGGTTCTCCCCGGAGTGGGCGGCCATCCAGTGGGCGCTGGCCCGTGAGGTTCCGGTGCGGTTCATCGACCTCCCGGCGGCCAACTCGCTGGCCTTGTCGGCGAAGAGGCCCCTGGTGGCTGAGCCCGCCCCGGCCGGCGCGCCCGATCCGGCTGGCCACGCCGGCCCGGGCGACCAAGCGGCTCCGGTCGCCGACCAGGCCGCGCGGGTGCGGGTCGATCCGCTGGCCGTCCTCTCCGAGGTGGCCGGGTACGACGACCCGGAGCGCTGGTGGGAGGACGTCATCGAGCACCGGGGCACCGGCGGTACGGAGGCGTTCACGGCCGTGGCGGAGGCCATGGAGGCGCTGCGCGCCGAGTACGGGCACGGCGGGCACGAGGACGACGCCGTGCGCGAGGCCCATATGCGGCTGCGGCTGCGCGAGGCGCGGCGGGAGTTCGGGGACGAGGTCGCCGTCGTCTGCGGCGCCTGGCACGTACCGGCGCTGGCGGAGCGGACCACCGCGACCGCCGACCGGAAGCTCCTCAAGGGGCTGCCCAAGGTCAGAACCGAGATCAGCTGGGTGCCCTGGACCCACCGGCGGCTGGCCCGGCACAGCGGGTACGGGGCGGGTATCACCTCGCCCGGCTGGTACGACCATCTCTTCCACGCCCAGGACCGGCCCGTGGAGCGCTGGCTCACCAAAGTCGCGGGGCTGCTGCGGGACGAGGACTTCGCGGTCTCCTCGGCCCATGTCATCGAGGCCGTAAGGCTCGCCGAAACCCTGGCCGCCATGCGCGGACGTCCGCTCGCCGGGCTCGCCGAAACCCTCGACGCCGTGCGGGCGGTGATGTGCGAAGGCTCCGATGTGCCGATCGCGCTGGTGCGGGACCGGCTCGTGGTCGGCGACGTCCTGGGCGAGGTGCCCGAATCGGCTCCGGCGGTGCCGCTCCAGCGTGACCTGACGCGCACCCAGCGCTCGCTGCGGCTCAAACCCGAGGCGCTGGAGCGCGAGCTGGAGCTGGACCTGCGCAAGGAGACCGACGCCGGGCGCAGCCGGCTGCTGCACCGGCTGCGGCTGCTCGGGGTCGACTGGGGCACCCCGGCCGTCTCCCGGGGCAGCACCGGCACCTTCAGGGAGACCTGGCGGCTGCGGTGGGAGCCGGAGTTGGCGGTGCGGGTCGCCGAGGCGGGCGTGTGGGGCACCACGGTGCTGTCGGCGGCCACCGCCAAGGCGGAGACCGAGGGCCCGGAGCGCCAAGGGGCTGGCCGAGGTGACCGAGCTGGCCGAGCGCTGTCTGCTCGCCGGGCTCTCCGGTGCCCTCCCGGTGGTGATGCGCTCGCTCGCCGACCGGGCGGCGCTCGACGCGGACGTGGGCCATCTCGCCCAGGCCCTGCCCGCCCTGGTGCGCTCGGTGCGCTACGGGGACGTACGGGGCACCGACACCGCCGCGCTCGGCGGGGTCGCGATGGGGCTGGCCGAGCGGATCCTGGTCGGGCTGCCGCCCGCCTGCGTCGGCCTCGACGCCGACGGCGCCGCCGAGATGCGCCGCCATATGGAGGCCGTGCACCGGGCGATCGGCCTGCTGTCGGAGACGGAGACGGCCGGAACGGAGGCCGGGACGCGGCCACATACGCGGACCGACATGCGGCCACACACGCGGACCGACATATCGACAGCCGATATGTCGACAGCGGAGACGCGATCGGCCGAGCCCCGCACCGCCGACGGCCTGCGGGCCCGCTGGGCGGCCATGCTGCGCTCCCTCGCCGGACGGGACGGCGCGCCCGCCACCCCCGGCCTGATCCGAGGCCGCGCCGCGCGGCTGCTGCTGGACGACGGCCGGCTCGCCGAGGACGAGGCGGCCCGGCTGATGGGGCTCGCGCTCTCGCCGGGCACCCAGCCGCCCGAAGCGGCCTCCTGGGTCGAGGGGTTCATCGGCGGCGGTGCGGGCGGCGGCATGCTGCTCGTCCACGACGAGCGGCTGCTCGGCCTGGTCGACCGCTGGCTGATCTCCGTTCCCGCCGAGGCGTTCACCGACGTCCTGCCCCTGCTGCGGCGCACCTTCTCCGCGTACGACACGGGCGTGCGCCGCACCCTGGGCGAGCTGGTCCGCCGGGGCCCTGCGGCTGCGGCCGATGGACCCAGCGGCGGCCAAGGCACTTCCGCCGCGCCCGGTTTCGGCCCCGGTCTTGACCCGGACCGCGCGGCGGCCGCCGTGCCGACGGTGCGGCTGCTGTTGGGCCTCGATCCCGCCCCGCACGCCAACGACACCATGGAGGCAGCCCGATGACGCACGGCGCCCCTCACGTCGCCGCCGATCCTCACGTCGCCGCCGATCCTCGCGGTGGCGCTGATCCTCGCGGTGGCGCTGATCCTCGCGGTGGCGCTGATCCTCGCGGTGGCGCTGACCCTCACGGTGACCCCGCCCCCAACGACGCCCGCGCCCAGGGTGATCAGGAACGGCTGCGGCGCTGGCGGCTGGTGCTCGGCGGGCAGGGCGCCGACGGCACCGGCTGCTCGCTCAGCGGGGCCGACGCCGCCATGGACCGCACGCTCGAGGCCCTCTACGGCTCCGGAGGCGGCGACGGCGCAGGCGGCAGCGGCATGGCCGCCGGGCGCGGCGGCGGCTCCCAGGGCGCCGGGAGCGGCACGCGCTCCGGCGGGCTCGGCGGCTCCGCGCCCCAAGTGGCGCGCTGGCTCGGGGACATCCGTACGTACTTCCCCACCTCCGTCGTCCAGGTCATGCAGCGCGACGCCATCGACCGGCTGGGGCTGTCAGCCCTGCTGCTGGAGCCGGAGATGCTGGAGGCCGTGGAGGCGGACGTCCATCTCGTGGGCACCCTGCTGTCCCTGAACAAGGCGATGCCCGAGACGACCAAGAACACCGCTCGGGCCGTCGTCCGCAAGGTCGTCGAGGACCTGGAGAAGCGGCTGGCCACCCGCACCCGCGCCACTCTCACCGGAGCGCTCGACCGCTCCGCCCGGATCAGCCGCCCGCGCCACCGGGACATCGACTGGGACCGCACCATCCGGGCCAACCTCAAGAACTACCTGCCCGACCACCGGACGGTCGTCCCCGAGCGGCTCGTCGGATACGGCCGGGCGGCGCGCGGGGTGAAGAAGGACGTGGTGCTGTGCGTCGACCAATCGGGCTCCATGGCCGCGTCCGTGGTCTACGCCTCGGTCTTCGGCGCCGTGCTCGCCTCGATGCGCTCCCTCGCCACCCGGCTGGTCGTCTTCGACACCTCCGTGGTCGACCTGACCGAGGAGCTCGACGACCCGGTGGACGTCCTCTTCGGCACCCAACTCGGCGGCGGCACGGACATCAACCGCGCGCTGGCCTACTGCCAGTCGCGGATCACCCGGCCCGCCGACACCGTCGTCGTCCTCATCAGCGACCTCTACGAGGGCGGCATACGCGAGGAGATGCTGGGCCGGGTCGCCGCGATGAAGGCGTCCGGGGTGCAGTTCGTGGCGCTGCTCGCGCTGTCCGACGAAGGGGCCCCGAGCTATGACCGCGAGCACGCGGCGGCGCTGGCCGCGCTGGGCGCGCCCGCCTTCGCCTGCACCCCCGATCTCTTCCCGGAAGTGATGGCCGCGGCCATCGAACGACGCCAACTGCCTATACCGGACATGGCGATGCATCAGTGATCCGGGGCTTGCGCCGACCCCTGTGGGTCGTGCAAGGATCATCCCCGTCGCCCAGGACATGAATCCAGCCATCCGGTTGGCGATGTCGTCCTGTTCCGGCGGCCCACACGCCATATCGCCACGCTTACGTGCCCGTTGTACGCCTCGTACCCACGGAAGGCCCCGCTCGTGTCTGTCGCGTCCGCCATGCCTGTCGCCGTGCGCCTGCCGCGCACGGTGGCCGCGCGGCGGGCGCTGCTGGCGGCGCTCTTCCTCGGCGGCTTCCTGGCCCTGGCGTTCCTCTTCGGCGGCAGCGCTCACGCCGCCGAGCGGAGCGACCAGGGCGGGGCCACCGGCGCCTCGGCCGACCGCTCCAACGTCTCCCGGCTGCTCGACCCCTCGGGTGTCGAGCGGACCCGGCAGCAGGTGGAGCGGCACGCACCGCCGGTGGTGGGGCGCGCCACTCACACGGCGGAGGACGTCGTACGGGAGACCGTGCGGCCCATCCAGGAGCCGGTCGAGGAGCAGGCGCAGAAGATCACCAAGCCGATAGACGACCTGGTGGGCGGCGCGACGAGCGGTGAGCTGCCGGTGCGCCTGCCCGATGTCGGCATCGGCGACGCGATCGGCGTGGGATCCCTCGACCCCGCGGCGCACCACGGCCCGGCCGCCGAGCGCCACGCGGCCGAGGCCGAACCGGTGACCGTACACAAGGCGGCGCCCGCCGCGGCGGCCCCGATGGGGCCCGTGGCGCACGTCCCGGCCGTCATCGCGCACGACGACGCGGCCGTCTCCCACGACGGGCACGGGCCCGTCGTCCGGGCGACGGTCTCCGGCACCGGTCCGGACGGTGGCGCCCCGGCGCCGCTGCCCCTCCCGCGGTCCCCGCTCGGGGTCACCTCCCAGTACACCGGCGACAGCGGAACGTCCCGTGGTGGGAACACCCAGGCCGCTCTTCCGCCGTCCGGCGTGCCGTCCTTCGGGCTGAAGCCCGGCACGGTCCGCGCGGAGAGCTCGGCGCCGACGCGCGAGCGGTTCAACGAAGTCCTCGAATTCCCCGGCTAGGGCAGACCTCACCCCCGTCTGTGTGAGACCTGCCGCGCGGGGGCGGGTCAGGTCTGCCCGTCCGAAACCCCTCTTGACTTTCGAAGGACTTCCTCCACCATGCGCAACAACCTTCGCCGCTCCATCCTCGTAGCCGCTGCCGCCACCGGCATCTGGGCCCTCGGCTCGGCCGCCGCCAACGCCGCCGAGAATCCGGCCGTTCCCTCCACCGACGGCGTCACCAGCACCGTGGACGGTGTGACCAAGACGGTGAACAAGACCGTGTCCACCGACAAGGTGACCGAGACGGTCGACGGCGTGACCGGCACCGCGGAGAAGACCGTGGACGGCGCCGCCTCCACCGTGGACGGCGTCACCGCCCCCGTGCGGGACCGGGTCCCCGGCGCCGAGAACCTGCCGCGGGTCTCGGATGTCACCAAGACCGTCGAGCACACCACCGACGGCCTGACCGGCGACGTCGCCGCCAAGCCGGACAAGGTCGTCAAGAAGGCCCACAAGGCCGTCAAGGGCGTCGAGAAGACCGTCAAGAAGACCACCGACCTCGACCTGCCCACCGGCGAGGTCCCCGGCGTGGTGCCCGGCCTGCCCGGCCTCGGCTCGCTGCCGACCCTGCCCGACACCTCCACGCTGCCCACCGGCTCGCTGCCGAACGTCGACGGCGTCACGGGCCAGTTGCCCACCGAGCTCCCCGCCACCCCGAAGCTGCCCTCCGCCCCGGGTTCGGCCAATGACCTGCTCGCCTCGCTCTCCGGCGCCGGTATCCGTCCGGAGGAGCTGACCGGCAAGGTGCAGGGTGTCGTCGGCACCACCAAGCCGGTCGTCGACGGTGTGGCCTCGGACGTGCTGCCGCCCGCCGTTCACCGCCTGGTGGTCAAGGTCGTCCCCGTCGCGGAGCGGACCGTGGGTGACACCGGTGCGCTGGCCGACGACGCCGTGGCCCGCACCACCCCGTACGTGGACGTCGTGACCGGCAGCGCCGAGGGCTTCGCGCTGGGCACCGCCTCCAACGTGGTCCCGGCCGCCCAGGACACCGTCGACCGCCTGGTGCCGGTCGTGGTGAGCGTGCCGTCCACCGCCGTCCCGTTCGCGCAGGACGTGGCGGGCACCACCGTGCCGTTCGCCCACGGCCTGGCCACCGGCGTGGTCGCGAACGCCCAGACCACCGTGGGGAACGCCAAGGACGGCGCGCTGAGCCTGCTCCCGGCGGTGCCCACCGACCTGACGGACGTCGCCAACATCCCGGCCCTCCCGGTGCTCCCGGCGGACCTGCCGCAGCTGCCCACCGACCTGCCGCAGGTCCCGGCCGACCTGCCGCAGCTGCCCACCGACCTGCCGCAGCTCCCGGCCGACCTCCCGCAGCTCCCGGCCGACCTCCCGCAGGTCCCGGCGGACCTCCCGCAGCTCCCCGCGGACCTGCCCTCGGTCCCGGTCCAGCTGCCGACCGTTCCGGGCACGCTCCCGACCGTTTGATCGCTCCGGCGGGCGTCAGACAGTCAGGACGTGAAGGCCGTGCAGGCCGCGAAAACGTAAAACCGTAAGGCAAGCGACATCGACCGGGCAGCCCTCGTTGGGGAGGGGGCTGCCCGGTTGTCGTACGGAGATAGATGGAAACGGTCGCGATCTGTGACCGTAATCACCGCTCCAGTGTGATCTGCGATTTAGGGCCGCACGGCCCACGGAGATAACCTGCGAGACGGACATGCCGCGTACCCGGCGAACGTGTGCCGCCCTCGTTATAGATCGCGTCCTCACGCTGCCCCCCGCGGCACGCCCGCGCTGATAACGACCGCGAAATCCATGGAAAAGGGACGGACGCGCGTGGACCTGTTCGAATACCAGGCGAAGGACCTCTTCGCCAAGCACGGTGTACCGGTGCTGGCCGGTGAAGTCATCGACACGCCTGGGGCGGCGCGCGAGGTGGCCGAGCGACTGGGCGGCCGCGCGGTCGTCAAGGCGCAGGTCAAGACGGGCGGCCGCGGTAAGGCGGGCGGCGTCAAGCTGGCCTCCGACCCGGATGACGCCGTCGAGAAGGCCGGCCAGATTCTGGGCATGGACATCAAGGGCCACACGGTCCACAAGGTGATGCTCGCCGAGACCGCGGACATCAAGGAGGAGTACTACGTCTCCTTCCTGCTGGACCGCACCAACCGCACCTTCCTCGCCATGGCCTCCGTCGAGGGCGGCGTGGAGATCGAGGTCGTCGCGGAGCAGAACCCCGAGGCGCTCGCCAAGATCCCGGTGGACGCCATCGAGGGCGTGACCCAGGAGAAGGCCGCCGAGATCGTCGCCGCGGCGAAGTTCCCGGCCGAGATCGCGGACCAGGTCACCGAGGTCCTGCAGAAGCTGTGGACCGTCTTCATCAAGGAAGACGCTCTGCTCGTCGAGGTCAACCCGCTGGTCAAGACCGAAGACGGCAAGGTCATCGCGCTGGACGGCAAGGTCTCCCTGGACGAGAACGCCGCCTTCCGGCAGCCGGAGCACGAGGCGCTCGAGGACAAGGCCGCTGCCAACCCGCTCGAGGCGGCCGCCAAGGCCAAGGGCCTCAACTACGTCAAGCTCGACGGCGAGGTCGGCATCATCGGCAACGGCGCGGGGCTGGTCATGTCCACCCTCGACGTCGTCGCCTACGCGGGCGAGACCCACGGCGGTGTGAAGCCCGCCAACTTCCTCGACATCGGTGGTGGCGCCTCCGCCGAGGTGATGGCCAACGGTCTCGAGATCATCCTCGGCGACCCGGACGTCAAGTCGGTCTTCGTCAACGTCTTCGGTGGCATCACCGCCTGTGACGCGGTCGCCAACGGCATCGTCCAGGCCCTGGAGCTGCTGAAGTCCAAGGGCGAGGACGTCAGCAAGCCGCTGGTCGTGCGCCTCGACGGCAACAACGCGGAGCTGGGTCGCAAGATCCTCACCGACGCCAACCACCCGCTTGTTCAGCAGGTGGACACCATGGACGGCGCGGCCGAGCGTGCCGCCGAGCTGGCTGCGAAGTAAGGGACGAGGTCACCAGAAACCATGGCTATCTTCCTCACCAAGGAGAGCAAGGTCATCGTCCAGGGGATGACCGGGTCCGAGGGGCAGAAGCACACCCGTCGGATGCTTGCCTCGGGCACCAACATCGTCGGCGGCGTGAACCCGCGCAAGGCCGGCACCACCGTGGACTTCGACGGCACCGAGATCCCGGTCTTCGGCTCCGTCAAGGAGGCCATCGACGCCACCGGCGCCGATGTCACGGTCATCTTCGTCCCGGAGAAGTTCACCAAGAGCGCGGTCATCGAGGCGATCGACGCCGAGATCCCGCTCGCCGTCGTGATCACCGAGGGCATCGCGGTCCACGACACCGCCAACTTCTGGGCCTACGCGGGCAAGAAGGGCAACAAGACGCGCATCATCGGCCCGAACTGCCCGGGTCTGATCACGCCGGGTCAGTCGAACGCGGGCATCATCCCCGCCGACATCACCAAGCCCGGCCGGATCGGCCTGGTGTCGAAGTCCGGCACGCTGACCTACCAGATGATGTACGAGCTGCGGGACATCGGCTTCTCGTCCTGCGTGGGCATCGGCGGTGACCCGATCATCGGCACCACCCACATCGACGCCCTCGCCGCGTTCGAGGCCGACCCCGACACCGACCTGATCGTGATGATCGGCGAGATCGGCGGCGACGCCGAGGAGCGGGCCGCGGACTTCATCAAGGCCAACGTCACCAAGCCGGTCGTCGGCTATGTGGCGGGCTTCACCGCCCCCGAGGGCAAGACGATGGGCCACGCGGGCGCCATCGTCTCCGGCTCCTCCGGCACCGCCCAGGCCAAGAAGGAGGCCCTCGAGGCCGCGGGCGTGAAGGTCGGCAAGACCCCGTCCGAGACCGCGCGCCTGGCGCGCGCCGCGCTGGCCGGCTGACGCCGCCACGGCTCGATGCCGCGGGCCCGTACCACCTCTCGGTGGTGCGGGCCCGCGGCGTTCCCGGGCGACGGATACCCAGGCGGAACGCGGCAAGCCACTCATTCGTCCCACGTCGCGATAAAAGACGCATAAGCGGACTAGACGCGACACGGCGACCAAACCCTTGATGTGAGGATGAAAGGGCTGTTATTGGCAGCATGGTCACGTGACGCAAATGACCGATCGCAGCCCGTCGGTGTCCTCACGCGACCGCTCAGCGCCCCGGCGCTCCTCCGCCATCAGGGAGGCGTTCCTCGGCGGTGTGGTCGCCGCGGGGCTCGGCCTCGGCACGCTCGCCGTGGTCGTACTGCTGCTGTGGATCACTTCCTCGTCCCCCGAGAGCAGCCCCGACGGGGCCCTGCACGTCGCCGCCGACCTGTGGCTGCTCGGCCACGGCGCCGACCTCGTGCGCACCGAGACGCTCTCCGGTCACACCGCGCCCGTCGGGCTGACCCCGCTGCTGCTCAGCGTGGTGCCGTGCTGGCTGCTCTACCGGGCCGCCCAGCACGCCGTCTACCAGGCGGAGCCCGACGAGGGCGGGGGCGGCCAGTGGGTGCCCGAGGAGTCCGTCGTCGATCCGCGCACCGCCTTCACCTGGGTGACCGGCGGCTATCTGCTGGTGGGCACCGCTGTCGTGCTGTACGCCTCGGCCGGGCCGCTGCGCGTCGATCCGCTCAGCGCGCTGCTGCATCTGCCGGTCGTCGCCGGAGCCATCGCGGCCGTTGGCGTGTGGACGGCCGACGGACGGTTCCCGCTCCGCCTGTCCGGACGGGTGAGCGGAAGACTGCGGCGGCTCCCCGGCGCCGACTGGACGGTGCGGACGGCCACGTCCCTGGCCGCGCGCAGCTGGTGCCGGCGCCGTCGGCTGACCGCCGCGCTACGGGCCGGGACCAGCGGTCTCGTCGTCCTGCTCGGCAGCGGTGCGCTCCTTACGGCGACGTCGATGCTGAGCCACGCGGGGGCCGTGCAGGTGACGTTCCTCAACCTCAGCGATGTGTGGTCGGGGCGGTTCGCGGTGCTGCTGGTGAGCCTGGCACTGCTGCCGAACGCCATCGTCTGGGGCGCCGCGTACGGGGTGGGGGCGGGGTTCACGGTCGGCGGCGGCAGTGTGGTCGCGCCGCTGGGCATCACCTCCTACCCCCAGCTGCCGCACTTCCCCCTCGTCGCCGCGCTGCCCACGGACGGCTCCGGCGGGCCGCTGGTCTGGCTCACGGGGATCGCGGCCGGGGCGTCGGTGGCCTGGTTCATCGGGATCGCGGCGGTACGGCGGCCCGGCAAGGGCGAGCCCAGGCCGTCCTGGGGCTGGGCCGAGACGCTCGTGCTCGCCGCGTTGGCGGCGATCGGCTGTGCGGCCGCGATGGCGCTGCTGGCCGGGGTCTCGGGCGGACCGCTGGGCATCGGCATCCTCGCCGACCTGGGCCCCAGCTGGTGGCGTACGGGCATGATCACGATGGCCTGGACGGGAGTGATCGGGGTGCCCGGCGCGATGGTGCTGCGCTGGTACCGCCTGTGCGTCCCCACCAGGGCCTCCTGGCCGGAGTGGAAGGCGGCGCGGGCGGAGCGCCGGACGGCCCGCGCACAGGCCCGTACGGCGGCCAGGGAGGCCCGTACGGAGGCCAAGGCCGCCCGTGCGGCGCGGGCCGCGGCGAAGGCGGAGGCGCGGGCGGCGGTGCTGCCCGCGGTGTCGCCCATGGAGTCCGCCGAGGTGCGCGAGGCGATGGCCGAGCCGTGGTGGCAGTGGCTGCGCCCCGGGGCGCCGGGCACCGACCGCAAGCGGAACCGTAAGGCGGACCCCGGCGCCGGTGCGGAGACGGCGCGGGAGGCCGGACGGGAAACCGGTGTGGGCACGATGCCCGGGCTCGCGACCCCCGCGGGCACCCCGGGCGCCGCCGGAGCGGCCCGCCCACGCCGCTGGGCACTGAGCCGCAAGCGCGCCGAAGAGCCGCACCCGCAGCCGCCCACCGGGTCCAAGGCCGCCCCGAAC
>NZ_JAEEAP010000265.1 GCF_016103465.1 Streptomyces sabulosicollis | reverse complement strand
GGTTTCGGGAAGGGGCGGGGAGGGGAACAGCCGCCGCAGGCGGCAAGATCCGCAACGGACACCCCTTGGAGAGCGTGTTTGCCGCTCCATCCGGGCGGTAAATGGATAATCGCATCAAGCAATCCAGGCGCCCGGGGACACCCCCGGACGACGGCAGCCCACGGCGGCATGGGAGGGCTTCTCTATGGCGTGGCTGCTGGTCGTGGTCGCCGGGCTACTCGAAACCGGCTTCGCCGTCTGTCTCAAGCTCTCCCACGGCTTCACCCGCCTCTGGCCGACGATCGCGTTCTGCGCGTTCGCGCTCGGCAGCTTCGGGCTGCTGACCTTGTCCCTGAAGAAGCTCGACGTGGGGCCCGCGTACGCGGTCTGGACGGGGATCGGGGCCGCCGGGACCGCGATCTACGGCATGGTCTTCCTCGGTGACCTCGTCTCCACACTCAAGATCATCTCCATCACGCTCGTGATCGTCGGCGTCATAGGGCTCCAGCTCTCCGGCTCGGCCCACTGAGGCCCACTGAGGCCCACTGAGGCCCGCTGAAGCCCACTGAGGCCCACTGACTGAGCCCCGGCCGCCCCTCAGGTCGACTCAGGCCAGCACGGTGCGCACCATACGGGCCACGTCCGCCGCCGGGGCGGGCGCCACCACATACGACAGGGCCAGCCTGGCGACCGCCTCACAGGCCAGCGGCAGCTCGACCGCGCCCGGCGGCCAGTCGCCCTCCAGCAGCCGCACCGCCCGGTCCCGCGCCTGGCCGAGCAGCTCGCCCGGCGCGGGCAGCGGCCCGGGCGGTGCCGCCCTTACGGACGTCGGCAACCGCTCGTTCCAACGGCCCGTGAGCACCGCCCGCACCAGCGGGTTCTCGGTGGCCGAGCGGACCGTCCACACCGCCGCGGCCGCCAGCCGCTCCCTGGGGGCCGCCGCGCCGGACACAGACACCCCGGACAGCGCCCGCTCGACCCCGTTCAGATACGCGTCGGCCTCGCGCCGCACCAGAGCGCGGGCGAGGCCCTCCTTGCTGCCGAACTCGTTGTAGAGGGTCTGCCGGGAGACCCCGGCCGCCGCCGCGACCTCGGACATCTTCACCTTCGGCCACGGATAGCGCTCGAGCGCGGCGAAGGCCGCGTCGAGTAAGGATTCACGCGCTGCGGGCATCGTCGCCTCCCAGAGCGGGCATCGCCGCCTCCCGGCCCGGCATGTGCCCGACAGAATTGACGGGCCGCCAGGTGAAGTCAAGAGCTCCGCGCGACCCGGCCCGACCGGCCCGCGTCCCCGGCCGTTGTGGAGTCGTGTGGCTCCGCGTCTTTTCCTGTCGATACTGTTCGGCCATGCCCGACTACCACGATGACCTGCGCCTCGCCCATGTCCTCGCCGACGCCGCCGACTCGACCACCATGGAGCGGTTCAAGGCGCTCGACCTCAAGGTCGAGACAAAACCCGATATGACACCGGTGAGCGAGGCCGACAAGGCGGCCGAGGAGCTGATCCGCAGCTCCCTCCAGCGCGCCCGGCCGCGCGACGCGGTGCTGGGCGAGGAGTTCGGCAGCGAGGGCAGCGGCCCGCGGCGCTGGGTGGTCGACCCGATCGACGGCACCAAGAACTATGTGCGCGGGGTCCCGGTCTGGGCCACCCTGATCGCCCTCATGGAGCGCGGCGCGGGCGGCGACCGTCCGGTGGTCGGGGTGGTGTCCGCACCGGCGCTGGGACGGCGCTGGTGGGCCGCCGAGGGGCTCGGGGCGTACACCGGGCGCAGCCTGTCCTCCGCGTCCCGGCTCGCGGTCTCGAGGGTGAGCAACCTCTCCGACGCCTCGTTCGCGTACTCCTCGCTCAGCGGCTGGGAGGAGCGCGGCAAGCTGGACGGCTTCCTCGATCTGACCCGCGCCTGCTGGCGCACCCGTGGCTACGGCGACTTCTGGCCGTACATGATGGTGGCCGAGGGCTCGGTGGACATCTGCGCCGAACCGGAATTGTCGCTGTGGGACATGGCGGCCAACGCGGTGATCGTGC
Source organism: Streptomyces sabulosicollis (assembly GCF_016103465.1). Taxonomy (GTDB): domain Bacteria; phylum Actinomycetota; class Actinomycetes; order Streptomycetales; family Streptomycetaceae; genus Streptomyces; species Streptomyces sabulosicollis. Next base: position 10,479 of record NZ_JAEEAP010000265.1, on the reverse strand, counting down.
AGGAGGCGGGCGGCCGCTTCACCGGACTCGACGGCGTACCGGGCCCGAACAGCGGCGACGCGGCGGCGTCCAATGGGCTGCTGCACGGGGTGATGCTGGACTACCTGCGCACCTGAGGGGCTTTCGAAGCCCGGCCGGAGCATAGAACGGAGCGCGGGGCGCGCTCCGTGGCAGATCGGCTTCCGCGCGCCCTTGTTGGACCCGCCAAGGCATGTGAACATGAGAATCCAGAACCTTGTGAACTTGTGAATCCTTTCTCTAACGGGATCGGGGATTCACCAAGGAGGTGGCTCCATCCATGCCCATGCACGTCCGTGACGCCATGAGCTCGGTGGTCCTCACCATCGGCCCCGCTCATACGCTCCGCCAGGCCGCCCGGCTGATGTCGGCGCGCCGGGTCGGATCGGCCATCGTGCTCGATCCCGACACCAGCGGCCTGGGGATCCTCACCGAGCGCGACATCCTCAACTCCCTGGGAGCGGGCCAGGACCCGGACCAGGAGACCGCACACGACCACACCACCGCCGATGTCGTCTTCGCCGCCCCCGGGTGGACGCTGGACGAGGCGGCCCGCGCGATGTCCCAGGGCGGCTTCCGCCATCTGATCGTCCTCGACGCGGGCGACCCGGTCGGGGTGGTGTCGGTGCGCGACATCATCCGCTGCTGGGCCCCGGCCCCCCAGCCCGTACCGGCGTAGGTCCGGGCGCACCCCGCCCGGCACACGAAGAGGCCGGAGCCCATCGGCGTCCGGCCTCTTCGGTTGGTACGGCAAGCGTCCGATCAGCCGCGCAGGGCCTGGACCGCGGCCTCCAGCCGCTTGCCGTAGTCGGCGTCCGCCTTGCGGAAGTTCTCGATCGCCCGCTGTGCGATGTCGTCGCGGGAGACCTTGGCGATGAACTGCGCCAGATTCTCGATCAGGCGCTCCTTCTCGTCGTCCGACATCAGCCGGTAGAGGTTGCCCGCCTGGACGAAGTCGTCGTCCTCGGCGTGCGAGGGGGCCTCGTGGTCACCGGTCCGGCCGGACACCAGGGTCGGCTGCCACAGCGCCTGGCCGGTCTCCGCCGGGCCGCCGAAGCTGTTGGGCTCGTAGTTCTTGGCGCCCGCGTGACGGCCGTCGTACAGGAAGCCGTCCCGGCCGTAGGTGCGCGCCTCGGCCGCGTGCGGACGGTTCACCGGCAGGTGGTCGGCGTTGATGCCGACGCGGTAGCGGTGGGCGTCGCCGTACGCGAACAGGCGGCCCTGGAGCATCTTGTCCGGGGACGGGCCGATGCCCGGCACGAAGTGGGCGGGCGAGAAGATCGACTGCTCGACCTCGGCGAAGATGTTCCGCGGGTTGCGGTTGAGCTCCAGCTTGCCGATCTCGATCGGCGGGTAGTCCTCGTGCGGCCAGACCTTGGTCAGGTCGAACGGGTTGAAGCGGTAGTTCGCCGCGTCGGCCGCCGGCATGATCTGCACCTGCACGGTCCAGCTCGGGAAGTCACCGCGCTCGATGGCCTCGCGCAGATCGCGCTGGTGGCTGTCCGGGTCCAGGCCGGAGATCTCGGCCGCCTCGGCGGTGGTGAGGTTCTTGATGCCCTGGTCGGTCTTGAAGTGGTACTTCACCCAGAAGACCTCGCCCGCGGCGTTGTTCCACTGGTAGGTGTGCGAACCGTAGCCGTTCATGTGGCGGTACGAGGCGGGGATGCCGCGGTCACCGAACAGCCAGGTCACCTGGTGGGTGGACTCGGGCGAGAGCCCCCAGAAGTCCCAGACGTTGTCCGCCTCCTGGGAGCCGGTGTACGGGTCGCGCTTCTGGGTGTGGATGAAGTCGGGGAACTTGATGGCGTCCTTGATGAAGAACACCGGGGTGTTGTTCCCGACCAGGTCGTAGTTGCCGTCCTCGGTGTAGAACTTCAGCGCGAAACCGCGCGGGTCGCGCACCGCGTCCGCCGAGCCGAGGTTGCCGGCCACCGTCGAGAAGCGCAGGAACGTCTCGGTCTGCTTGCCGACCTCGGAGAGGAACCTCGCGCGAGTGTACTTCGTCACATCCGCGGTCACGGTGAAGGTGCCGTACGCACCGGCGCCCCGCGCGTGCACGACCCGCTCCGGGATCCGCTCGCGGTTGAAGTGGGCGAGCTTCTCGATCAGGTGCTGGTCCTGGATGAGGACCGGACCGCCGGCGCCCGCCGTCTCGCTGTTCTGGTTGTCCGCCACCGGAGCCCCGGACTCCGTGGTCAGCGGACCAGTGATGTTGTCCTGGACCGTCACGTGCGCCTCCTGCGTACTCGCATCCTGTCCCTTGGTCTGGGGCTGTTCCCGATCCTACATTGGACGTTGTCTAAGTCAAGAAGACTTTGAGACTCGTACCCGATCTGGTCAAGGACTCGTCCGCTGCTACCCTTGTCCTTATCTGACTGATAGGTGAATGGCATGAGTGACCTGCTGGAACGGCTCAGGGGACGCGGCTGGAGGCTGACGGCGCAGCGGCGTGTCGTCGCCGAGGTCCTCGACGGGGACCACGTGCACTACACCGCCGATGAAGTCCACGCACTGGCGACCGAGCGACTGCCCGAAATCTCCCGCGCGACCGTGTACAACACCCTCGGCGAGCTCGTCACGCTCGGCGAGGTGATCGAGGTCAGCACGGACGGCAGAGCCAAGCGCTACGACCCGAACGCCCATCACGCGCATCAGCACCTGGTGTGCGCGCGCTGCGGCACGATCCGCGATGTCCACCCCTCCGGCGACCTGCTCGCCGACCTGCCCGCACAGGAGCGCTACGGCTTCGCGATCTCCGCGGTCGAGGTGACGTACCGGGGGCTGTGCCCCGACTGCGCGGCCTGAGGGGCGGCCCGAGCGGCGGCCCGAGCGGCGCGGATCGCGACCGTAAGGCCGCGACAGCGACCGTAAGGCCGGGACAGACGAAAGGCCCGGATCCTGGGGATCCGGGCCTTTCGTCGTGGTAGCGGGGACAGGATTTGAACCTGCGACCTCTGGGTTATGAGCCCAGCGAGCTACCGAGCTGCTCCACCCCGCGTCGTTGTGCCCCAACCTTAACCCGGGGTGGACGGCAGGAGCAAACCGGTTACCGAAGGGCTCCCTCCAGCGGAGCGCCCAGGCGGAGCCCTTAGGCCGTGAGCTCCTGCTGGAGCGCCTCCCGCAGCCGTGCCGCGCGCTCGGCGACCTCCGCGGGCCCCAGCTCGACCGCCCGCGCACACCACCGCTGCCCCTCGGCGAGCGCCCCGCGCCGGGCCGCCAGCAGCGCGAGCCGCAACGCGGCCCGGCCGTGCCCCGCCTCGGCGGCACGCGTCCACCACAGGGCGGCCTCCGGCTCGCTGCCCTCCCGGGCCAGCAGCAGCCCCAGGTTGAACGCGCCGTTGCTGCTGCCCGCCTCGGCGGCCGTGCGGTACCAGCGCGCGGCCTCGACCACATCGCCGCGCGCGGCCGCGAACATGCCCACCCGCACCTGGGCCCGCCGGTGGCCCTGGCGCGCGGCGCGCTCGTACCACTCCTCGTACTCGGGGACGTGCGGCCCGGAGCCGTCGTCCGGCTGCCGGGTCGGGAAGCGCGTCCCGGAGGAGCTGCCGAAGCCGGCGCCGGTCGCCGGGTCGCCGCCGACCGAGGACCGGTCCAGCAGCGCGGCCAGCCGGAAGGCGCCCTCGGCGCTGCCGCCGCCCGCGGCGCAGCGCAGATGGCGCTCGGCCCCCTGGAGGTCGCCCTCCCGCTGGAGCGCGAGGCCGACCTGCAGCGCGGCCTCGGTGTGCCCGGCGGCCGCGGCCCGCTCGTACCACTGCCGCGCCGCCCGGTCCTCGCCCCGGCCCGCGTACAGGATCCCCAGGTTGAACGCGGCGTCGACGCTGCCCGCCTCGGCCGCCTTGGAGAACCACGGCTCGGCGCCCGCCGCGTCGCCGCGCTGGAGCAGCATCACGGCGACCGCGTTGGCGGCCTCGCGGTGGCCCGCGTAGGCGGCGCGGCGGTACCACTGCTCGGCCTGGGCGGTGCGGCCCTGCTCGGCGCAGAGCAGCCCGAGGTTGTAGGCGCCGTTGATGTCCCCGGCGTCGAGCGCGGCGCGGTACCAGCGCTCGGCGGTCTGGGGCTCGCCGCGGTCGGCGTGGAGCGCGCCCAGCGCGTTGGCGGCGTTGCCGTCGCCGTCCTGGGCCGCCCGGTGCCACCAGACGGCGGCGCTGTCGGTGTCGCCCGCGTCGCGCAGCAGGAAGCCCAGCGCGCAGGCGGCCCGGGCCTCGCCGTCCTTGGCGGACATCAGGTACCAGCGCCCGGCCTCCTTGGTCTCACCGCGCTTCTCCAGCAGCGTGCCGAGGTGGAGGGCGGCGCGCCGGTGGCCGCGCGCGGCGGCCTGCCGGTACCACTGCTCGGCCTCCCCCCGGCCGCTCCCGTCGGCGCCACGGCGGCGCTCGGCGGCCGGCTCGGCCTCCTCGTCGCCGCGGTCGTCGAGGATGCGGGCGAGGCGGTACGCGGCCTCGCGGTGGCCGCGCTCGGCGGCCGTGCGGAACCAGCGCTCGGCGCCGATGTCGCTGCGGTGCTCCAGCAGATCGCCCAGCGCGTACGCGCCCAGGGTGTGACCGGACTCGGCGGACTGGCGCAGCCAGTACTCGGCGGCGGGCTCGTCGCCCCGCTCGCGGTGATGGCGGCCCAGGGCGTGGGCCGCGGCGGGGGATCCGGCGACGGCGGCTATCCGCCACCAGCCGGCGGCCTCGTCGGCATAGCCGCGCTGGTGCAGCAGAACGCCGAGGTTGTTGGCGGCGGCGCGATCGCCGGCCGCGGTGGCTCCCCGCAGATGCGGTTCGGCGCCGTCGAGGTCGCCGCGGCGCAGCAGCAACGCGCCGAGTGCGCTCATCGCGGCGGTGTCACCGGTCTCGGCGGCACGGCGGTGCCGGGTCTCCTCCTCGGCATCGTCGTGCGTGTGCGCAAAACGCCCTGTCTCCAACAGACTGACCCTGTCCCCCATAAATCCCATCGTGGCATCACCCGCATCCGGCGTACACCTGGTATACCGCAGCCGAGGAGGTCACTTCAGCGTTTTGTCGACATGCCCACAGAGAGACAACCCAAACGCTTGTATCCGCATTCCCCGAGTGGACGCTCATACAACACACAACGAGGCCCGGATCCTTGCGGATCCGGGCCTCGTCTGTCAGTAGCGGGGACAGGATTTGAACCTGCGACCTCTGGGTTATGAGCCCAGCGAGCTACCGAGCTGCTCCACCCCGCGCCGTAGTGCAACCACCGTACCACGGCGCGCGGGGCCGGCCGCCCGGCCGTCCTCGCAGGTCGTCAGGGGTCAGCCGCCCTTCTTGTCGGAACCGCCGCCGGCGCTCTGGCTCCGTGGCTGGTTCTGCCGCTGCCCCTGCTTGTCCCCGGCCGCCTTGTCCTCCGCCTTGGCGGCGCGGTCCAGGGCGTCCTTCAGATCCTCCTGGGCCCTGCCGTACGCCTCCCAGTCCTGCGGCTGCTTCTGGAGGGCGTCCTGGGCGTCCTGATAGGCGTCCTGGGCGTCCTTCAGGGCGTCCTTCACCGTGGGGTTGGTGCTCGACGGCGGTTCTTCCTGGCCGCCGTCGCCCGGTGGCCGCTGCTCGGACGACTCGCCGAAGACGGCGTCCAGGGCCTCGCCCAGGGTGTCCTTGAAGACGGTCTCCTTGCCGTAGGAGACGCCGACCTTCTTCAACAGCGGGTAGTTGGCGCTGCCACCGCGGGCGTAGACCGGCTCGATATAGAGGAAGCCGTCGTCCAGTGGCACGGTGAGCAGATTGCCGTACTCGATGTCGGAGTCGGTGCCCCTGAGGTTCCGGACGAACTCGGCGACCTCCGGATCGCCGTTGAGCTCGCTCTGCACCTGCTGTGGACCGGGCACGTTGGAGGTGACCTTCAGCAGTCTTATCGTGCCGTAGTCCTTGCTGTTGGCATCCGCGTCGATCGACATGAACGCGCCCAGGTTGGGACGCCCGTTGGGGGTGAAGGTCGTCGTCAGCGAGAACGTCTGCCCCTTCTGGTCGGGCATCTTCATGCTCAGGTAGTACGGCGGCACCGCGTTCCCGTCCTTGTGGGTCGGGTCCTCGGGCACCTGCCAGGCGTCACTGCCGCTGTAGAACTGCGTGGGGTCGGTGACGTGGTAGCGGGTCAGCAGCTCGCGCTGGACCTTGAACAGGTCCTGCGGATACCGCAGATGCTCCATCAGCTCGCCGCTGATCTTCTCCTTGGGCTCGACCGTGCCCGGGAACGCCTTCTCCCAGGTCTTCAGGACCGGGTCCTTGGAGTCCCACTCGTAGAGCTTGACGGTGCCGTCGTAGGCGTCCACGGTCGCCTTGACCGAGTTGCGGATGTAGTTGACCTTGTTCTGCTGCGCGACCACGGAGCGGTCGCCGTCGCTCAGCGAGTCGGCCGTGCTGTCGCCCAGGGTCGTCCGCGAGGCGTACGGATAGCCGTTGGTCGTGGTGTAGGCGTCCACGATCCACTTGATCCGGCCGTGGACCACGGCCGGATAGGCGTCACCGTCGATGGTCAGCCACGGGGCGACCTTCTCGACGCGCTCCTTGGGGGTGCGGTTGTACAGGATCCGCGAACCGTCCCCGATCGCGCCCGAGTAGAGGATCTGGGGCTCGCCGAACGCCACCGCGTAGGCGGCGCGGTTGATCGGGTTGGAGAGGCTGACCCCGCTCTTGCCCTTGTAGCTGGTGGTCCGCTCGCCGTTCTTCTCGTAGTCGAGCTCCTTCTGGGGGCCGCCGACTATCGAGTACTGGTCGGTCTTCTCGCCGTAGTAGACCTGCTGCTTGTAGGTGCCGACCCCGCCGCCGCTGGAGCCCTTGGTGGGCAGCCCGGACTCGGTGAAGTCCGGCGAGCCGGCCGGGTCCGCGTTGGGGTCGGTCGTGGTGCCCTTCGCCGCCACCATGCCGTAGCCGTGGGTGTAGGTGAAGTGGTCGTTGATCCAGTTCCGCTTGGGGATGCCGTTGAGGTTCAGCTCGCGCACACCGACGACGGTGTCCTGGTCCTTGCCGTCGGCGCCCCGGTAGCGGTCCACGTCGAGCGTCGAGGGGAACTGGTAGTACTTGCGCTCCTGCTGGAGCTGCTGGAAGGTCGGCGAGATGACGCTGGGGTCGATCAGCCGGTAACTGGCCGTCGTATTGGCGTCCTTACGGAGCTGCTCGCCGCCGCCGTCGCTGTCGTTCTTGCCGGAGTAGTCCGCCACCTTGGAGTCGTCGATGCCGTACGCCTTGCGCGTGGCCTCGATGTTCTTCTGGATGTACGGCGCCTCCTTGGCCTGCTCGTTCGGCTGGACCTGGAACTTCTGCACGATCGCCGGGTAGAGCCCGCCGATCAGGATCGCCGACAGCACCATCAGTCCGAAGCCGATCACCGGCAGCTGCCAGGTGCGCCGCCACAGCGTGGCGAAGAAGAGCACCGCGCAGATGGCCGCGATGCAGAACAGGATCGTCTTGGCGGGCAGATAGGCGTTGGCGTCCACATAGCGCAGACCCGTCCAGTTGCCCGTCGCCTTGAAGTCGCTGGACTTCACCGCCAGGCCGTAGCGGTCCAGCCAGTACGCCACCGCCTTGAGCGCGACGAAGACGCCGAGCAGCACCGACAGATGGCCGGTGGCCGCGGCGGTCGCGCGGGCGCCGGGGCTGGTGACCCGCAGGCCCCCGTAGAGGTAGTGCACCAGGGCGGCGGCGATCAGCGAGAGCACCGTGGCCGCGAAGCCGAAGCTCAGCAGGAAGCGGTACCAGGGCAGGTCGAAGGCGTAGAAGGCCACGTCCTTGTGGAACTGCGGGTCCTTCTGGCCGAACGGCACCCCGTTGACCCACAGCAGCCAGATGCGCCACTGGCCGGCCGCCGAGGCGCCCGCGATCAGCCCGACCAGGGCGGTGACCGCGAGCAGCACCCACTTCTTGAAGGGGGCGATGCCCATCCGGTAGCGGTCCAGGCTCTGCTGCTCCATGGACATCGCGCTGAGCGGCGGCCGCAGCCGGTGCGCCAGCCAGATGTTGATCCCGACGGCCGTGGCCATCAGCACGCCGAAGACGAAGAACAGCCCGATCTTCGTCTTCAGCGTGGTACTGAAGACGGAAGAGTAATGAAGCGAGCGATACCAGAGCCAATCCGTCCAAAATCCGGCAAACATGACAAAGAGCATGGCCAACACGGCCAGCACGCCCAGGGTCATGAGCAGGGTTCTGGCACGCCGGGACGGACGGCCGACTCTCACCCGCGGCCCCGTCGGGCCTCCGCCGCGGTCCGGCATCTGGAAAGCCAAGGTGCGCACCTCGAAGTTCGCTGTCGATTGAGGGAACCCTGAACTCCAGGGCCCACCTGATGCAACTTACTCAGGCTTTACTCAGTTCCCGTTTCCGGGTCCGAACAGGGCACGATATGGACCATGTCCAACGCAACCCCCGGCACCGACCCGCTGGCCTCGAATCCTCTGACCCGAGCCGTCCTCGAAATCGACGAGTACGCCTCGGGGCTCGGCTGGGACCAGCCCGCCCGGCTCTTCGCCCTCGTCGACACCGCCCGGCTGCGCGCCGAGGAGCCCGGTCTCGCCGCTCAGCTCGGCCTTGACGAGGGCGGCGAGGAGATCGCCTCCCTGACCCCCATCGAGCAGGACGAGCTGCCCTCCGGCGCCCCGCTGGACGAGTTCCTCGCCACCATCGCCTGGCCGGACGCCGTCACCGGCTGCGCCCTGACCGTGGAGCGGCAGATGCTGCCGCCGTCCGCCGAGAGCTCCGTGCCCGAGGGCCTGGACGAGGCGGCACTGGCCAAATGGGTCGCCGACCACCCGGACCGCCAGGAGGTCCGGATGACGGTGGCCGTGCTGCGGGACGGCGCGCGCGAGTCGGCCCTGCGGCTGCGGGAGAAGGACTCCCCCACCGAGGTGCTCACCGGGGCCGGTCTGGTGCCGGGCCTGGCGGACGCGCTCGCCGCCACCTTCGCCACCGACTGACCCCCGCGACGGGGGCGCCGCTCAGCCCGTCGTGCACTTCGGCAGACCGGCGGTGTCCCCCTTACGGATCTTCTGAAGCGCCTTGAGGGCGTCGTCGATCGTGTGCACCTTGACCAGCCGCAGCCCGCTCGGCACGTCCTTGGCGGCGGCCGCGCAGTTCTCCTTGGGCGTGAGGAAGTAGCGGGCGCCCGCCTCGCGCGCGCCGATCGTCTTCATCTCGATCCCGCCGATCGGGCCGACCGTGCCCTTGTCGTCGATCGTCCCGGTGCCCGCGATGAACTTCCCGCCGGTGAGATCGCCGGCCGAGAGCCGGTCCACGATCCCCAGCGCGAACATCAGACCCGCGCTGGGCCCGCCCACGTCCGCCAGCTTGATGTCGATCCGGAACGGGAAGGTGTAGTCGGTCCCGGCCTGGATGCCCACGATGGCGCGGGCCGGGCCCTTGTCCGCCTTGGTGGTGGTGATGCTGACGCGCTCCTCGCCGGTGGGCTGCTTGCCGCGCTTCTCCGCCTCGGCCACGGCCTTGGCGGGGACGACCGAGAAGACCACCTTCTGGCCCGGCTTGTGCTGGGTGACCAGCTTGGCCACGTCATCGGGCTCGCGCACCGCGGTGCCGTCCACCGACTTGATCACATCACCCGCGTGCAGCTTGCCCTGGGCCGGGGCGCCCTTCTGGACGGCGCCGACGATCACATGCGCGCTGACCGGCTTCTTCAGTGCCCGCAACGCCGCGACCTTGGCGGACTCCTGGGACTGGGTGAACTCCTCGGCGTTCTGCTGGTCCACCTCGTCCGGGGTCTTGTCGTCCGGGTAGAGGGTGCTGTGCGGCACGACCACGTCATCGTGCGCCAGCCAGCCGTAGACGGCCTCCACGAGGTTCATCCGGTACTCGGAGCCGGTGACCCGGACCGTGGTCATGTTCAGATGCCCGCCGGTGGTCTCACAGTCCTTGCGGCCGGAGATCTGCAGCACGCACTCGCCGTTGTGCTCACCCAGGGTGTTGTACGTCGGCCCGGGCGACATCTCCGCATACGGCACCGGGATCAGCACTCCGGCGCAGAGCAGCGCGATCAGCATCAGAAGGGAGGCGAGCATCGTCGCGGTGCGGCGTGGCATGGAACGACAGTACGGGACGCGTCCGTCAGTCCACCGTCGGGGCCGTCCGTACGAGGGGCGGCGCGGACGGGGCGGCGGCCTCAGGCCGCGGCGTCCGAATCGGAGGGCCGGCGCTCCATCGCTTCGCGGAAGCGGGCGTATCCGGCCAGCTCAGCCACGTCCCCCCCGGACTTCCGTTGACCGGCACGGGCGGCTATGCCGGCGTATATCGCCGCGCCTATCGCCGCGAACAACGGAATCAGCAACCAGAGAAGCGCAGCCACAGCAGCCTCCCGACCCCTTGGAACATCGCGGTCAGGACCGCGACTGACAGATGAGCAGATTAATCCTCTGCCAGGTCAACGCTCACGGCAGGGTGGGGGTTACGCAAGCGGAGTACACCCTTCCGTGCCCCCATGCGCATGCGCATTCCCCCTACGCGCCAACCCGCCCAC
>NZ_JAEEAP010000264.1 GCF_016103465.1 Streptomyces sabulosicollis | reverse complement strand
GCCCCCGACCGGCCGCCCACCGCCCCCGAGGGCCCCGCACGGTCCGAGGGCCCCGCACGGTCCGAGGGCCCCGCGACCCCCGAGGACATCGCCCGCGCCCTCGTCTTCTTGTGCTCGGCGGCCAACGGCGCCATCACCGGCGAGACGCTGACGCTCGTGGGGCGCCGCTGAGCCCGCCGAGGGGCGCGCGGGGCGGCTCGGTGTCATGTCCATCGGCCGGACGGGTCGGTCCGGCCGGCTCGACCTCTGCGGGAGGTGACCGTGCGCGTCCTGTTCACGACCTGGGCCTCGGGTGCCCATCTCGTCCCCATGGTGCCGCTGGCCCGCGCCCTGATCGAGGCCGGGCACCAGGTGCGGGTCGCGGTGCCGTCCGAGTGTGCGGCCGCCGTCGCCCGCACCGGCCTGGTGCCGGTGCGGATCGGTGCCCTGCCCATGGCGGTGGTCAGGGCGCCGGACGTGGCGCGCCGGCCGCGCGGCATCTGGCCCACGGACTGGCCGGTGCGGCCCGCCGCGCTCACTCCTGAGCAGCACGGCGTGCTGCGCGCGTGCGGCGACCGGCAGGTGCGGATCGCCGAGGCGATGGCCCAGGGACTGGTGGCCTTCGCCCGCTGCTGGCAGCCGGAGCTGGTGGTGCACGACGCGGACGCGTACGCGGGCACGGTGGCCGCGGGGGCGCTGGGGGTGCCCGCGGTCGGCCAGCTGTGGGGGAGCGCGGCCGTCCTGCGGCTGGACCGGCAGGGGCTGGACGGCCCGCCGCTGCCCGGCTACGCCCGGCTGATGCGGCGCTACGGCGCCCACCCGGCACGCGAGCCCGACCTGTGGCTCGACCCCTGCCCGCCGAGCCTCGTGCTGCCCTCGCGGGCGCGGCGGCTGCCGGTGCGCTTCGTGCCGCACGACGGGACGTCGCCGGATGAGGCGCCGTCGCCGTACGAGGCCCGCCGCGCCGGGGCGCACCCCGGGCACCCCGAGCGCTTCGAGCACCCAGGCCACCCCGGACAGCCGGGGCGCCCAGGCCACCCCGGGCTCCCAGGCCACCCCGGGTACCTAGGCCACCACGTCGCCGCGGCGAACGGGCGGCGCGGGCCGGGCGGCGGCCCCAGGCGCTCCGGGCCGGTGCGGGTGTGCGCGGCGTGGGACGACGCCGGTGGTCCGCCGGACGCCGTGCGGGCCGCGCTGTGGGCCGCCGAGGCGCGGGGCGTGCAGGTCGTCCGGGTCGGAAGCGCCGCCGAGGGGCGGCCGCCCGCCGGGCCGCTGCACCGGGTGCTGCCGGGCTGCCGGGCGCTGCTCCACCAGGGCGGGGGCGCGGCGATGCTGGCCGGCGCCCTGGCCGGGGTGCCGCAGCTGGTCGTCGCACCCCGCCTGGAGCACCAGCTGAACGGGGCGCGGCTGGCCCGGGCGGGCGCCGGGAATTATCTGCCCGCCGACGCCCTCGACGGCACCGGGCGCGGGGCGCGGGCGGCCGGCGCCCGGCTGGCCCTGGACCTGTTCGCACTGCTGGAGCAGCCCTCGTACGCGGCGGCGGCGCATGCCCTGCGCCGGGAGGCGCTCGCGATGCCCGGCCCGGACGAGGCGGTGAAGGCGGTCACCCGGCTCGCGGGCCCGGCGGTGTGAGGGCCGTCCCGCGCGCGTGAGGACCATCCCGCGCGACCCGGGTGGGCGGGGCGGACGGGGCGGACGGGGCGGACGGGGTGGACGGGGTACGCGAAAGGCCCCTCACCGAAGTGAGGGGCCTCGCTGTCTGTGCGCCGCCAGGGACTCGAACCCCGGACCCGCTGATTAAGAGTCAGCTGCTCTAACCAACTGAGCTAGCGGCGCCTGCTGACGTAGGAGACCTTAGCACCCGGACGCCACGGAGCGAAAATCGATAAGTTTCAGCCCGGAAAGACGGCGGGTGCGCTGGTCACAGCCGTACTGGAAAGATCACCACCGGCGGAGCGCGCCGCCCTCACGCACGCCCACAGCAGCACCTCGGGTCCGGGCAGCCAGGGGTTGCGGACATCGGGCGCGACCAGCCAGCGCGGCGACGGCATGGGGGCGGACTCCCGGGGCCCGGGTTCCGCGGCCCGGGACTCCCGGGTGCCGGGCCCCCCGGCGTCGGCCTCCCGGGCATCGCGCTCCGGGGGCGCCGCCTCCTGCGGACCGGGGTCCGGCGGGAACAGCGGCGGCACGGTCACCGCGTCGCCCCGGCCGTAGCAGAGCAGCGGGGGAGCGGCGGCGCCCCACTCCTCCCAGCCGAGCAGCGCGGGCAGCCGCTGGGCGGTCCCCGGGGTGGCGAAGAGCATGACCCGGCCGCCCTGGGCGGCGACCGGCCCGGTGCCGGGGCCGTCGGTCCATAACCGGCCCACCACCCGGCGGCCGAAGAGCGCGTCCATGCTGATCACGTCGAACGCGGTGCCGCACGGCAGCGTGACCGGGGCGGTCGGGGCCGTGGCCCACAGGGCCTGCACACCGCGCGGGGAGGCGCTGGCCGAGGCGAGCCAGTCCGCGCCCGCCGGGGTGACGAAGGCGGCGGTGTGCAGCGAGTCCTGCGGCGATCTGCTCATGTTTCCACCTTTACCGTCAGCGATGACGGTGTAGAGAGATGAGACGAAACCGGGACATCGGACGGCGGTATCGGGTACCTTCCGCCCGCATATGCCCCGGGCTCACGCCTGCCGTCAGTCCGGCACCTCGCCGCCCCGCATCAGCTCACGACCGAACTCGACCATCTTCTTGGCGTAGTCCTCGGTCCACTCGGCACGCTCGGCGATCACGGCGGGGGTCAGCCGGTCGAACCGCCTGGGGTCGGCGAGCTGCGCGGCCGCCATCGCCTGGAACTCCATGGCCCGGTCCGTCGCCGCGCGGAACGCCAGCACCAGCTCCGTCGAGCGGGACAGCAGCTCACGGGGGTCTTCGATCGACTCCAGGTCGAAGAAGTGGGCCTCGTCCGAGGCGGCGGCGGCCGGTTCGAAGAGCAGGGGCGCGGGTTTCAGCCGCCGGGGCGCGGAGCCGTGCCGGCCGTGAGCCGAATCCGGCTCGGGCATGTGATCTCTCCTCCTGGGTCGTGAGACACGTACGGTTCGCGGGTCTTGTCGTCTCCATTGTCGCGCGTAGGGCAAGGGCGCCCCCGCCGTACGCCGCCGACCTGGGGTCTCTCCCCACCCCACCGCCCCCTGAACCATGGCCGCGCCTCGCACCCGGGTGACGCGCCGTACCACCGCGCCGTCGCGCCCTTATGGCCGCCAGGCCACCCGGTGCTCGGCCAGGTGTGCCAGCACCGCGTGATTGGCCTCCCAGCCGTCAGGGAACTTCACCGTGACGCCCAGCTGCACCGGCTCCGTGGACGGGTGTTCGTCCAGCAGCTCGGCCACCCCCGCCCGGCACACCACCACACACGCCTGCCGGTGCCGCGACGCCAGTACGCACAGCCGCCCGGTCTCGAGGTGGAAGGCCGTGGCGTCCGGCCGCCCCGACAGCGGGTGCAGCACGACCGTGACGTCGAACTCACGTCCTTGGAGGCGATTGGCGGTGTCGACGGTGACGCCGGAGACCCCGAGGCCCGCCAGCGCCGCCCGGACCGCCGCCGCCTGGTCCCGGTGCGCCGTGCCCACCGCGATCCGGTCCGCGGCGACCGGCTGCGGTTCGCCGGACCGCTCGCTGACCGCCACCGCGCCCCGGTCCAGCAGCCGCCGCACCACCTGGGCCACGGCCGCCACCGCCTCCGGGTCGGTGCGCGGGGTGCGCCGGGCGGGCAGCTCCAGCAGCCCCCAGCCGGACGCGGCGGCCTCGTCGAGCACCCGGTCCGGCCCCGAGCCGTCGGAGGCCACCCCGAAGCTCAGCCGCCGCTCCCCGTGGCCGGTGCCGCTGCGGAAGGGCGTGTACGGATAGAACGCGTGCGAGACCAGCGGCGCGGCCGAGGCGGGCAGCCGCCAGGAGACCGGCAGCCGGTGCTGCGGGAGCCGCGGGTTGTGGGCGAGCAGGGTGGTGACCGCGCTCGCCGACGGGTCGTACGAGAGCCCCGCCCACTGGTCGGCGCCCACCACGCTGAACGGGTCCAGCTGCCCGGGGTCGCCCACGAAGAGCGCCCGTTCGAACAGCCCGGCGACCGCCAGCAGCGCGTCGGAGCGCATCTGGTACGCCTCGTCCACGATCGCGTGCCGCCACGGCTCGACGTGTTTGATGTGCGCCCACTTCGCGGCCGTGGAGACCACGATGTCGAGCCCGGCGAGATCGGCGATCTTCGCGGAGGTGCGGACCGACTCATGGCCGTCGAGCACCGGGTCGTACGGATGCGGATCGCTGCTGTGCAGCCGCCCCACCGGAAGGTCGGGGTCCGCCGTGGCCAGCCGGTCCACCAGATCGTCCACCTGGGCGTTGGTCTGCGCGACCACCATCAGCGGCCGCCCGGCGGCGGCCAGCTCCCGGGCCGCCCGCACCACCAGCGTCGACTTGCCCGCACCGGGCGGGGAGTCCACGACGACGCCGCGGTCCGCTCCGTGCAGCGTGTCGTGCAGGATCGCCTCGGTGGCGCGTGCCGCCGCGGCCGACGGGTCGAACGGCTCGTCCGCGCGGGCGCGGCCCGGGTGGGCCGCGGCGGCGGCCGGGTCCGCGCCGATCACAGATAGTCCTCCTCGGTCATCGGGTCGGGCTGGGGGCCCTGGGCCGGGGCGGCGGCGTCGGGCGGGCCGCCGTGGGTCCACGGCGTGCTCTCCGGGTCGGGCAGTTCCGGGCCGCCGCGCGGGGCGTGCTCGAACAGCGTCCAGCACACCCGGTCGCCCTTCTCGGGCACCGTGCCCGGCTCGGGCTGCTTGCCCCGGCCCATTCCGCCGGTCAGCCGCACCACCAGCGCACGGCCCTGGCCGTGCGCATCGCCCGGGCCCTCCGCGACGTCGGCTCCGTCGGCCTCGTCGGCACCGTCCATGTCCGCGAAACCCGCGAACTCCCCGCTCTGTGCCCTGCCGTCGTCCGTGACCCGGTGCAGCTTGACCCGCTCGGCCAGGTGCGGACGGTCCTCGGTGCGGATCGTGACCAGCGGGCGGGGGCGCGGCACCTTCGCGTCCGACCAGGCCATCTCCACATCGATCACCTCGCCCGCGAACGCCTCACCGGCCAGCCGCCGCCCCGCCATGACCAGCGGATCGTCCAGCGCCTCATGGGCCTCCAACTGGGCCTGCGCGGTCTCGCGCGCGGCAAGCTTCTGCGCCGCCGTCACCGCGTCGTCCAGCTTGGGCTGCGGCGGTTCCCCGGCCCGGACCCGGTCCCGGTGGCCGGTGTAGGACCAGCGGTCCCGCTTCCAGCGGTCCGCCACCCGCGCACCCTCCGGGAGGGCGCGCAGCAGATCCACCCCGCGCCACAGCGCGTCCCAAGTGGGCCGCAGCTGCGACTCGATCAGCCCGCGCAGCTCCGCCTCGGCGAGCCGCAGCCGCGCCCCGCCCCCGGCCACGCCCTGGGACGCCTCGGCACGCGCCGCGTCGTAGCGGGACATCGCGGGGGCCAGCAGCTTGTTGTCGAAGGCCGGGTCGGTGGACGGTCCGGCGGGCGGGCAGCGCAGCTGGCCGTTCGCGTCCCGCTCCGACTCCGCCCGCAGCGCCGCCTCCGCGCCCGGCACGCCCTCCGGGGGGTCGATCCAGGCCAGCAGCGAGCCCAGGTGCTGGTCCTCCAGATTGCTCTGCCCGGTCGCCCAGTGACGGCTCAGCAGTTCGGTGAGCGACAGCAGCAGACAGGAGCCGGGCACCCGCGCCCGCTCCCCGTAGTGGGTCAGCCAGCGGCCGAGCAGCGGTACGCGCGCGGGCGCCGGGAAGGGCGTCTCCGGATCCTGCTCGGCGGTCCGCCGGAACCGCATCGAGCGGCCCAGCAGCCGGACGAACGCCACGCCCGCGGCGCTGGGCACCAGCAGCTGCGGCGCGTCCTGACACAGCTCGACCTGGACCGGCACCTTCTTACCGGTCTCCGGATCGGTCTCCTTGCGCTCCTCCAGCTCGACCTCGTCCGCGTACGAGTCCAGATACGGCTGGATCTCCTCCGCGAGCTCGGCGAGGAACGCGAACCTCAGGTCGCGGTCGCGCGGCTGGGCCACGATCAGCAGCCGCGGCGCGTCCCGGTCGGTGCCCACCAGCGCCCCGAGCGGCGCCCCCGCCTCACCGGCGGTGGTGAGCGGGACGAACGCCAGCGGACGCGCCGACAGATGGCGGTGGCGCACGGTGGTCAGGGGCTGGGCCCGCCCCTCCCGGACCGCCTCCATCCGGGCCAGGGTGGTGATCAGCGACATGCCACCTCCGGGCGGGACGCGAGGGCCTCGGCGCGCAGGGCCGCCGCGCGGCGCAGGGCGTCCACGGCGGGGTCACCGGTGGGGGCGTCGTCCGCGTGGGCCGCCATGGCGGCCGTAAGGACGGCGTCCACGGTCGTCAGCCCGCCCAGCTCGCCCCGGACGCCACGGCCCAGCGCCTCGACCCGGCCCGCCGCGCGGGACCGCGTCCGGCAGTGGGCGGCCAGCTCACAGGTGGACAGGCACTCCGGGGCGTAGGCCGCGTCCACCGCGTCCACGGCGGCCGTCAGCTCCTCGACCGGCCGGGTCGGGACCCGGCCGTCGTCGGTGAGCCGGAGGTCGAAGGTGGTGCCCTCGGGGAGCGTGGCGGCGATCTCCTCGATCCGGGTCAGCCGGTCCAGCTGCCGCCGGGTGACCGCCCGCTGCTTGCGCACGTCGACCAGCTCGGCGGTCGGCAGGTTGGAGAAGTCCTTGGGGCATACGAGCAGCACCTGAGGCCGCACGCGGGCCCGCACCGGAGAACGGTCCGCGAGGGTCACCGGGCTCGGCGGGCCCGCCGTATCGCCCCCGCCCCCGGGTGGGTGGCCCTCCTCCGGCTCGCCGATCATCGACGCCACCCGTTCGAGCGCCAGTGTGTAGACCGCCGACTGCCGGGCGGCCGCGCCCACCTTGGCCGGGTCGGCGGAGCCGTCCACCATGGGGAAGGACTTGATCTCGACAACCGTCCACGACCCGTCGGGGTGGACCACGACCGCGTCCGGCTCCAGGAAGGCGGGCGAGCCCGCGACGTCCAGGCTCACCATCGGATGGTCCAGCAGCGCCCAGCGCCCCGCCGCCGTGGCCTCGCGCAGCGCGAGCGCCGTACGGGCCGTGCGGCCCTGCGGCCCGGGCGCGGTCAGATCGGGGGTCGCGACGGCGCCGGGGCCGGGCGGCTCCGAGCCGTCGCGCAGCCGCTCGTGCAGCAGCCGCACCAGATCCGCGCCGCCGTCGGCCTTGACCCGGGCCTCGAAGGAGTTGCCGCGCTGATGCGCGAACTGTGACTGCCCGAAGTTCGCGGGAGCCCCCAGGGCCTGCGCCAGCGCGCCCTTGTCGACCCCGGCCCCGTCCAGCAGCGCGCGGCGGCGGCAGCCCGGGTTGGCGGCCAGCGCCGCCAGCGCTCGGGCGTCCATCGGACGCGGAGCGGTGGCCGGGCCGCGCAGCTCAGCGAGCCGCTGCCGGAGCCCCGTCGCCTGCCGCGGGGGCCGTGTCGCCCGTGGCGCCCCGGCCGGTACCGGCACTGGCTCCCCGGCCGCCGTCGTCCGCGGCACCGTCGGTGCCGCGCCTGTCCGCGCCCCTGCCCTGCTGTCGGGGGATCCGTTCCCGTTCACGCGCCGAAGTCTCGCACTTGTCACCGACATTCGCGGGCACACCCGCGTTTCGGGAGGCGACGGGGGCCTCCTGGGCCGGGCGCAGCCGGGTGCGCAGCGCGTCCGTGAGCCGCAGCGCCGGGCCCGCCAGCAGCGCCCCGAGCCCCATGGTGGCGGCGCCGGCGGCCGCGTCCAGGAAGTAGTGGTTGGCGGTGCCCATCACCACGAGCGTGATCACCAGCGGATAGCCCACCGCGCCGGCCTTGGTCCACACCGAGCGTCCGTGCCGCCACAGGGCGACACCGCACCACAGCGCCCATCCCACGTGGAGGCTGGGCATCGCCGCGTACTGGTTGGTCAGCCCGCCGAGCCCGCGCGGTGCGCTGGCCTCGCCGCCCCACCAGCCGTACGAGCCGTACTGGGCCATGGTGTCCACGAAGCCGTGGCTCGCCTCCAGGAGCCGTGGCGGGCACGTCGGCAGCAGCGTGAAGCCGATGAGCCCGATGATCGTGGAGACCAGCAGCCAGGTGCGCAGGAAGCGGTAGTCCGACGCCTTACGGCGCTTCCACAGCCACATGAGGATGGCCGGGGTGAGGACGTAGTGCAGCGAGGCGTAGGCGAAGTCCGCCGGTATGCCTATGACCGCGTGGTTCGTGAAGATGTCGTTCAGCGGTGACTCGAAGTCGATGTTCAGACGCTGTTCGAAATGGAGGATCGCCAGACCGTGATCGACGGCGGTGGACACATCGCCGCGGGCCAGGAGCCGACCGGCCGAGTACGCGGCGTACACCACCGCTATGAGCGGCAGTTCGGTCCACCAACGGGGCCGACTGCCCTGTGCTGCTCCGGCACGGGGCACGGTATAGGGCATTCGGACGCTCTCCAAAGTTCAGGCGGCCAGAAAAAGGCGCGCGGTCAACCGTACGGTGTAGGCGAAGCGACCCATGCACCGCCCCCGTCCGCGAGCGCGTCCGCTGTCGGAACCCCCCTGGCGGACCCGCGCGCAGCCTGGAAGACGCCAGGAGCGACCCGGAGGTTGCCTGCCGATCACGTGGGCGATGATGGAGGGATGGCGATCGGCCATGTGCCGGTCCCGCGAGGTGCACGAAACCGCAGGCAGCGACGTGTAATGGCGCACGGCGGCGCGGCGGTGCGAATCCGGTGAAAGAAGGCACTACCCCATGGCCCCACGCATCCTCCTGGCCCGGCACGGACAGACGCGGTGGTCGCTGACCGGGAAGCACACCGGCCGTACGGACATCCCGCTGCTGGACGAGGGGCGGCGCGGCGCGAAACTCCTCGGCGAGCGGCTGCACCACGGTCCCTGGGCGGGCCTTCCGGACGCCGAGGTGCGCACCAGCCCGCTGGCGCGGGCGAAGGAGACCTGCGCGCTGGCGGGCTTCGGCGACCGGGCGCGGGAGTGGGACGCGCTCATGGAGTGGGACTACGGCGCGTACGAGGGGATGACCCCCGCCGAGATCAAGGCCACCCGGCCGGGCTGGCTCATCTGGCGTGACGGGGTGCCCGAGGGTGAGTCGATCGCCTCGATCGCGGCGCGGGCCGACGAGGTCGTGGAGTGGGCGCGCTCGGCCGACCGGGATGTGCTGGTCTTCGCGCACGGCCACATCCTGCGGACGCTGGGCGCCCGTTGGCTCGGCCATGACGCCTCCTTCGCCGCCCGTATCCGGCTCGATCCCACGTCCCTGTCGGTGCTCGGCTGGGCGTACGGCGAGCCCGCCATCGAGCGCTGGAACGACACCGGCCACCTCGACTGAACCGGTCATCCCGACCGGGGCCCGAACCGGCGTCAGACCGGGCTGGTGCGGCCGGCCGGCTCGGGGCGGGGCGCCGGCTCGGGGCGGGCGGCGGCCGCCTCATAGCGGGCGAGGAAGTCCGCGACCGCCTCGTCGCGACCGTAAGGACGCAGTATCCGGGCCGTGTCGTCGAGCATCCGGCGGATCCGCGACGACTTCACCTGGTCCAGCAGGCCGAGCGCCCGGCCGGCCGAGGCGGCGGCCGCGTCCGGCGCGCCGCCCGCCACCAGATCGCTCGCCAGCTCCGTCGTGAACAGCGCGATGTTGCGGGTGAAGTGCGGGTTCTGGAGGGCGACCGCGCGCCGCGCGTGCGCCACGGCGCGCTTCCAGTCGCCGAGCGCCGACCAGCACTGCGCCTCCAGCCCCTCCAACTCGCCCTCCCCGAAGAAGCTCATCCACTCGGGGTCGGCGTCACAGGGCCCGCGCCCGAACAGCGTGCGGGCGCGCAGCAGCGCCCGCTCACAGCCGCCCCGGTCGGTCAGCCAGGCGAGCCCCCCGGCCTCGCGCAGCGCGAGCAGCGACAGCAGCCGTGGCGAGGCGAGCCGCTCGGCGACCCGCTGTGCCGCCTGCGCCGCCCTCACGGCCTCGCGGGGGTGTCCGGCGTCGCGGGCGAGGAAGGCGGTGTTGCAGAACGCGTGCGCCTCCAGGGCGGCGTCGCCGGAGACCCGCGCGGTGGCCAGGGCCTCGGCGTAGTGGGACCGCGCGTCGGACAGCCGCCCGGAGTCATGGGCCAGCCAGCCCACCGAGATGGCCAGTTCGCCCGCGCCCGCGAAGAGCCGCTCGGCGATCGAGCGGCTGTAGCCGCCCGCGTCGAGCAGCGCGTAGGCGGCGCTCAGCGGTTTGGCGGTGTGCGCGTAGAGGGGGTCGGCGCCGTGCCGGTCGTCCAGCACCCGGATCCGCCGTACGGCCTCCTCCACGGCGGCGGCCTCGGCCTCGCCCACCCGCCGCCCCGCCCGCCGGGGCGGCGTCCCGGACCGGGGCGCGGCGGCCACGGCGGCGGCCGCCGCCCCACCGGCCATGAACGAGCGGCGCAGCAGTTCGCTCTCCTCGAAGACGTCGACGGTCCCCTTGCCCTGGGGCTCGGAGCACCCGGGGCGCGGGCCGGGCACGGGCACGGGAGGGCCCGCGGGGCCGCGGGCCTGGTGGCCGCGCACCGACTCACGGGAGGCGAAGCCGAGATCCGTAAGGGTGCGGCCGGGGAACATATGGCGGAAGACCCGCTCGTAGGCGTAGTTGGGGCAGCGGATCGCGCCCGACTCGACACGGCCGATGTAGCGGGCGTCGCAGGAGACCTGCTCGCCGATCTCACGGGCCGCGCGGCGCACGGACGCCGCGAACTCGGAGGGCGAGAGCTGTCCGCGCAGCCGGCGGAACGCGGTGTTCGGCCGGGGCGGCGGGGGCTCTGGAAGCGGCGTCATCTGAGCCTCTCCCTTGGTGATGCCAGGTGGGCGGGGGGAGAACCGTACCGGCTGTGCGATCCATGACACTCGGAGATTTCCGGCAAAAGTGATGTATCGCTCATGATCTGCCATGAACTGCCATCCTTTACGGCGGCATTCGGCCGTAGCCGTTGACACCGCCGCGCGTTGAACCAGGTGCTACCCGATGAAGAGGGAGGCCGGAGTGGACACCAGCCGCTCACGGACGACTGCCCAGCACCCCCAGCGCCAGGACTGCGATCTCGTCACCGTGCCCGCCCGCCAGGGGCTGGAGGCGGTGGACATCCTGCGTCGTGCGTGCGACGGCCTCGGCCCCGTCCTGCATGACACCGCCTGCGACACCCTCGGCTTCCTGGTCCCGCCCGGCACGGCGGACGGCTGGGACCTGCCGGGCTCGGCGTGCACCCAGACCTCCGGGCGCGGGATCCGCATAAATATCGGCTCCGGCACCGGCACCCCCGCCGGGACCGGAGACACCCGAACCGGAGACTCCGCATTCGGAGACCCCGCACACGGAGACAGCGGCTCCGGAGGCGACGCGTCCGGAGGCGACGCGTCCGGAGACAGCGGCTCCGGAGACGGCGGACCAGGGGACGGCGCGTCCGGAGACGGCGCGTCCGGAGCGGCCGGGGACGAGGCCCCGCCGGGCGTCGGCACCGGCTGGCTGGTGCCGCCCGACGCGGCGTACACGGTCGCCACCGACCCCGCCGAGCTCCGGGCGGCGCTCGGTGAGGCGGCCCGCACGATCGAGGCCGTCGACCGCTGCCAGTGAGCCCGGGGCCTGTCAGTGGCCGGGCCCATACTGGGACACATGGCGAAAGGCACGAACAAGCGAGCCGCGCGCGGGCGCGGAGCGGCGCGGGGACGCGGCCCCGAGCCGGTCACCGCATCCGTCGACGGGGGGCTCGCCGAGCTCGTGCCGGACCGGGACCGGCCGCGCGGCTGGAGGCTGCTGCTCGACGGCAAGCCGCAGTCGCACGTGGACCTCGACGACCCGGCCCATCTCGACTTCGAGTACCAGCGCAGATTCGGCCATGTCGCCGATCTCGCCGCCCCTCCCGGCCGCCCGCTGCACGCGGTCCATCTGGGCGGCGGCGCCTTCACCCTCGCCCGCTACATAGCGGCCACCCGCCCCCGCTCCACCCAGCAGGTCATCGAGATCGACGCCCCGCTCGTCCAGTTCGTCCGGCGTGAGCTGCCGCTGGACCCCGGTGACCGGATACGGGTGCGCGGCGCCGACGCCCGGGCGGGGCTCGCCAAGGTGCCCGACGGCTGGGCGGATCTGATCATCGCGGATGTCTTCGGCGGGGCCCGCACCCCCGCCCATCTCACCAGTGTGGAGTTCCTCGCCGAGGTGCGCCGCGCCCTGCGTCCGGACGGGTGCTACGCCGCGAACCTCGCCGACGGCCCGCCGCTGGCCCATCTGAAGGCCCAGATCGCCACCGCCCGCGCCGCGTTCGCCGAGGTGTGCCTGACCGCCGACCCCGCCCTGCTGCGCGGCCGCCGCTTCGGCAACGCCGTGCTGCTGGCCGCCGACCGCGAGCTGCCGCTGGCCGAGCTCACCCGCCGCGCCGCCGGGGATCCGCACCCCGCCCGGGTCGAACACGGCCGCGCGCTCGCGGACTTCACGGGTGGCGCGGCCCCGGTCACCGACGCGACCGCCGCCCCCTCCCCGGCC
>NZ_JAEEAP010000263.1 GCF_016103465.1 Streptomyces sabulosicollis | reverse complement strand
CCCACTCCCCTACACCTACACCACCATCACCGCCCCCACCATCACCAACCTCAACCCCACCTCAGGCCCCACCACCGGCGGAAACACCGTCACCATCACCGGCACCAACCTCACCAACGCCACCCAAGTCCTCTTCGGCGCCACCCCCGCCACCATCCTCACCAACACCCCCACCCAGATCACCGTCAGCGCACCGGCGGGACCGCCGTCGGTGGTGAACGTGACCGTCACCACGCCGGGGGGCATCAGCAATCCGCTGTCGTACATCTATGTCGCCGCCCCGAGCGTCACCGGGGTGACCCCGCAGTTCGGTCCGGACACCGGCGGTAACACCGTCACCATCACCGGCAGCGGCCTGGCCCTGGCCAGCGCCGTCCACTTCGGGCCCGGCCTCGCCACCGGCTTCACCGTGATCTCCGACAATCAGCTGACGGCGACCGCTCCTTCCGGAACCGGTACGGTCGTGGTCACCGTGACCACGCCGGGCGGCACCAGCACCCTGGGCCCCGGGAACCCGTACTACACGTACCTCGCCGCCCCGGTGATCACTACGCTCATCCCGGACGAGGGTTCGTCGCTGGGCGGCGACTCCGTCACGATCAACGGCTCCAACCTCACGTACACCGACTCCGTGACCTTCGGGGGAGTCCCGGCCTCCTTCAGCGTCCTCTCGGACACCCTGGCCGTGGCGACGGCCCCGGCGCATGCGGCCGGAACCGTCAATGTTCAGCTCCACACCCCCGCGGGCAACAGCAACACCCTCCCCTTCACCTACGATCCGGCCTGAGCCCACCGCGGTGAACGACCGGCTCAGCCGACCGAGGAGTACGCCACGACTCCGCGCAGCAGCCCGTCGACCGCGCGGCGGGCGCTCCGCGCCACCGTGCCGTCCGGGGCCGCCGCGGCGATCTGGCCGAGCACATCGATGAGCTGCTTGGTCCAGCGCACGAAGTCACCGGCGGGCATGTCGATTTCGCGCAGCACCTCGTCGAGCCCGTGGCCCGAGGCCCAGCGGTAGGCGGCCCAGGCGAAGCCCAGGTCCGGCTCGCGCTGGCCGACGCCCTCCGCCTGGTTGATCTTGTGCTGCTCCTCCAGGGCGTCCAGCCGCCCCCATATGCGGACCATCTCGCCGAGCGCGTCCTTGGCCCGGCCCGTGGGCAGCTTGGGCGGCAGCGCGTCATCGGCCGTCCGCGCCTCGTAGACCAGCGCGGAGGCGCAGGCGGCGAGCTCGGCGGGGGCCAGCCCCTCCCAGACGCCCTCGCGCAGGCATTCGCTGGCCAGCAGGTCCAGCTCGCCGTACAGCCGCGCCAGCCGCCTGCCCTCGTCGGTGACCTCGTCGCCGCGCAGATAGCCGAGCTCGCTCAGCAGGGAGCAGATCCGGTCGAAGGTGCGGGCGATGGTGTTCGTACGGCCCTCGATGCGCCGCTCCAGCTGCCGGGTGTCGCGCAGCAGCCGGTGGTAGCGCTCGCCCCAGCGGGCGTGGTCCTCGCGGTCGCTGCAGCCGTGGCAGGGGTGGGCGCGGATGGCCGCGCGCAGCCGGCTGATCTCGGTGTCGTCGGCGGCGGGCGAGCGCTCCTTGCGATGGCGCCGCACATCGTGGTGGCTGGCCTTGGTGCGCAGCGCGGAGGCCAGGTCGCGGCGTGACTGGGGGCTGCGCGGATTGAACGACTTGGGGATCCGCATCCGGTCCAGCGGCTCGACCGGGACCGGGAAGTCGATCGACGCCAGCCGCTTGACCTGCCGCTCGGCGGTGAGCACCAGGGGCCGCGGCCCGTCGTGGTACTCCATGCCGCGGTGGCCGCCCACCCGGCCGGCGGGCAGCCCGGGGTCGAGCACCAGGGCCAGCCCGGCGAACTTGCCGGTGGGCACGTGGATGACATCGCCGGGGCGGAGCTTCTCCAGGGCGACCGCGGCGGCCGCGCGCCGCTGGGCGGCGCCCTGCCGGGCCAGCTCGGTCTCGCGGTCCTTGAGCTCCCGCCGCAGCCGCGCGTACTCGTCGAAGTCGCCGAGGTGGCAGGTCATGGAGGCGCGGTAGCCCTCCAGACCCTCCTCGTTGCGCTGCACCTGGCGGGAGATCCCGACGACCGCCTTGTCGGCCTGGAACTGCGCGAAGGAGGTCTCCAGCAGCTCGCGCGAGCGGTGCCGCCCGAACTGGGAGACCAGGTTGACCGCCATGTTGTACGACGGCTTGAAGGAGGAGCGCAGCGGATACGTGCGGGTGCCGGCCAGCCCGGCGAGCGCCGCGGGGTCCATGGTGCGCTGCCACAGCACCACCGCATGGCCTTCGACGTCGATACCGCGCCGCCCGGCTCGGCCGGTCAACTGGGTGTACTCACCGGGGGTGATGTCGACGTGCTGCTCGCCGTTCCACTTGACGAGCTTCTCCAACACCACCGAGCGCGCGGGCATGTTGATGCCGAGCGCGAGGGTCTCGGTGGCGAAGACCGCCTTGACCAGGCCGCGGACGAAGAGCTCCTCGACGACTTCCTTGAAGGTGGGGAGCATTCCGGCGTGGTGGGCCGCGATGCCCCGCTCCAGGCCCTCCAGCCATTCGAAGTACCCCAGCACATGGAGGTCTTCGTCGGGGATCCCGGCGGTGCGCTCCTCGACGATGGCCCGCACCTGGGAACGCGCCGACTCGTCGTTGAGCCGCAGCCCCGCGTGGAGGCACTGCTGGACGGCGGCCTCGCAGCCCGCCCGGCTGAAGATGAAGGTGATGGCGGGAAGCAGCCCCTCGGCATCGAGCCGGTCGATCACCTCGGGGCGGCCGGGGGTCCAGATCCGGGTGCGCTGACGGCGCTCGCGCTCCCGGTCCGCCTCGCGCATGTTGCGGCCGCGGCGCTTGTCGCGGCCGAAGCTGGGGCGGCTGTTCTCCATCCGGGCGAGCCTGACCAGATCGGGGTTGACCTCGCGGCGTCCGCCCTGGTCGCCGTCCTGGCCGCTCTTCTCCTCGAACAGGTCGTACATCCGGCGCCCGGCCAGCACGTGCTGCCACAGCGGCACCGGACGGTGCTCGGAGACGATGACCTCGGTGTCGCCGCGGACGGTGTCCAGCCAGTCGCCGAACTCCTCGGCGTTGGAGACGGTCGCGGAGAGTGACACCAGCGTGACCGACTCGGGGAGGTGGATGATGACCTCCTCCCAGACGGCGCCGCGGAACCGGTCGGAGAGGTAGTGGACCTCGTCCATCACCACATAGCCGAGGCCGAGCAGCGACTGGGAGCCGGCATAGAGCATGTTCCGCAGCACCTCGGTGGTCATCACGACCACCGGGGCCTCGGAATTGACGCTGTTGTCCCCGGTGAGCAGGCCGACCTGGTCGGCGCCGTAGCGCTTCACCAGGTCGGTGTACTTCTGGTTCGACAGCGCCTTGATGGGCGTGGTGTAGAAGCACTTGCGGCCCTGGGTCAGCGCCAGGTGGACGGCGAACTCGCCCACGATGGTCTTGCCCGAGCCGGTGGGAGCGGCGACCAGCACGCCCTTGCCGCTCTCCAGGGCCTTGCACGCCTCGATCTGGAACGGGTCCAGCTCGAAGTCGTACATCTCGCGGAAGGGGGCCAGCGCGGTGGCCTGCTCGGCGGCCCGGACCCGGGACGCCGCATAGCGCTCGGCGGGAGATAGCTCGTCGGTCATCGTATCTACGAGCCTACCGGCCACCTCCGACAGCGCACGCGATCTTTATCGGGGCTTTGTTCGGCCCGCCGGACCGGGCCGCCCACCGGGCGGCCCGGTGGGCGGCCCGGTGGGCGGCCCGGTGGGCGGCCCGGTGGGCGGCCCGGTGGGCGGCCACAGGCCGGCGGATATGCCCGGGAACGGTCGGGTACGACCGGGTAGGGCCGGGTACGGCCGGGTACGGCTAGGTGACGTCGTCGTAGCCGTTGCGCCGGGCGGGGCCGGAGTCGTCCCCGTCGGTGAGCTCCGGCATGGCACTGGGCGCGGCGACGGCCTCGGGGGTCAGGTCCAGCTGGGACGCCTCGTCGTCGCTCAGGCCGAAGTCCGGGTCGGCGGCCCGGCGGCGGGCCTTGCGCCGGTCGTTGACCAGCGCGACGCCGACGGCGCCGAAGTAGAGCACCACGACCGGCCCGGCCAGGGCGAACATCCCGATCGGGTCGGTGCTGGGAGTGGCGATGGCGCCGAAGACCGTGATGCCCATGATCATGGCGCGCCACCAGCCGAGCATCCGGCGTCCGGTGAGGATGCCGGTGAAGTTCAGCAGGATCAGCAGCAGCGGAAGCTCGAAGGCGAGCCCGAAGACGACGACCATCCGGGCGAGCAGATCGAGGAAGTCGTCGAGCGGGAGGAGGTTGTTGGCCCCCTCCGGGGTGAAGCCGATGAGGACCTTGGCGCTGGTCGGCAGGATCAGGTACGCGAAGTACGCACCCCCGACGAAGAGCGGTACGCCGAGCCCGACGAAGAACAGGCCGTACTTCTTCTCGTTGCGGTGCAGCCCGGGCGCGAGGAAGGCCCACAGCTGGTAGAGCCAGACCGGGGTGGCCACCACCAGACCGGTCGTGAAGGAGACCTTCAGCATGATCGTGAACGGCGACAGCAGACCGTTCACGGTGAAATAGGCGCAGTCGTGGCCGCCCTTGTCCCCCTTGCCCGTGAGGTCGGAGAACGAGACCCCGCCACAGCCGACGGCGTCCAGCACCGGCCGCATCAGGAACTTCGCGATGTCCATGTAGAAGAACATCGCGATGATCGTGACCACACAGATCGCCAGGACCGATTTGAGCAGCCGGTTGCGCAGCTCACGCAGGTGCTCGGACAGGGGCATCCGCCCCTCTGGGTCCTTCTCCTTCTTGCGGGCAGACTTGAGCAACCCACGTCCTCATCTCGTGCGTCCGGTGGCGGCCCTTCGCGCCGCCTTCAAGTGGCCCTGGGTCAGCGCTTGGTGGTGTCGCTCGGCTCCGACACCGGGCGCGAGCTGGTCACGTCTCCGGGCGCGGCCTGGATGGTGCGGTGAGTGGCGTCGTCCTGACCGGGGTGGGGCGGGTCAGCCGGTGCGCTCTGCTGCTGACCGTCGGACTTCATGGCCTTCGCCTCGCTCTTGAGGATCCGGGCCGACTTGCCCAGCGAGCGGGCCATGTCCGGGAGCTTCTTGGCACCGAAGAGCAGCAGCACGACGACAAGGATGAGGAGAATCTCGGGAACGCCGATCTTTCCGAACAGCATAAGCGTCTACCTTCTCACCGAGGCGGCTGGGGGTGGGGCTGCCCGACCGGTCGGACAGGTGTCCGGCAGCCGTGCTGTCAGCGATCGTAGCGCGCGGGGGTAAACCGGAAGCAATCCCCGTGCGGACTCCGGGTTGCGGCCCTCCGCCTCGTTTCCGGGGCCACGAAATGTCAGCGTACCCCGCTTGGCTGTGCGGCAGCAGAGCGCCCACCAGCGGCGGCCCCCCGTGGAGTCCGGCCACGGCCCGCACTGCCGACGCGGGGCGTCGGCGTCCTCCCCGCGCGGAGCGGCCCTCACCGCCAGCGCAAAGCGGCCCTCACCGCCGGCGCGGAGCGGCTGTCACCGCCGACGCAGAGCGTCGACGTGTGACCCCAGCGGAGCCGAGGCCCGCTCCAGGTCCTCCGCGGCCCGGGTGATCCGCTGCGAGCTGTCCGACACCTGCCGGGCCAGCCTGCGCACCTCCGCGTAGACCCGCACCGAGAGCACGGCGAGAACGGCGATTCCGCAGAAGGCGAGGGCGAGGGCGAGCATCGGCCAGAGCATGCGGCAGAGCCTAGACGGTGGAGTGCAGCCGCAGCGTACGCACCCCGCCACCGGTGAGCAGCTCCACGATCCGCTCCCCCGCCGGTTTGCGCACCGCGGTTCCGCAGTCGGGACAGGTGAAGGAGTAGAAGGTGGTGCGGTGGCTGGCCCCGATGGCCAGCCTCAGGGCGCCCGCGGCCAGCTCGAACCGGCCGCGGCACTCCGGACAGGCTGCCTTGAAGACCACCGACGTGGCACTCCCCCGTGCGGTCACTGTGTGCCTCCCTTCACTCACCGTACGCCGCGAGCGCCTGCCGCGCCGCGTCCCGAGCGCTGTCCGCCAGCTCTTGCGGCGAGACGATCCTGCCGTCCCTGCCCAGCCGCAGCGCCAGGCGCCGCAGCGAGCCGGGGTCGGGGGCGCGCAGCGTGATCCGCAGGCCCCCGTCGGGCAGCTCGTCGGCGCTGTCGTGCGGGTAGTACTCGGCGACCCAGCGCCCGCCGGGGCCGACCTCGACGACCACCTCGGGGTCCTCGGCGCCGGTCTGCACCAGGGCGGAGGACATCTCCGACAGGTCGCGCAGCTCGATCGGCGGCGGATCGGACGCCTCGTCCAGCAGCTTGATCTCGACGACCCGGTCCAGCCGGAAGGTCCGCCGCGCCTCGGAGTGGCGGCACCACGCCTCCATATAGGTGCGGCCGACGGCGAAGAGCCGGATCGGGTCGACCTCGCGCTCGGTGATCTCGTCGCGCGCGGGTGAGTAGTAGCGCAGCCACAGCCTGCGGCGCTCGGAGATGGCGCGGTCGACGTCGGCGAAGACCCCGCCCTCCGACTCGAAGATCACCGAGAGCCGGGAGCTGGCGCCCGCCGCCTCGCCCGCCGCGGCCTCCAGCTTGGCGGTGGCGCGCAGCAGCGCGTCCCGGTCGCCCTCGCGCAGCCCGGGGAGGGTGGCGACGGCGCGGGCGGCGACCAGCAGCGCGGTGGCCTCGTCGGCGGCCAGCCGCAGCGGCTCGGCCACGTCGTCGGGGTTGTGCCACCAGATCCGCTCGCCGTCGGTGTCGATGTCCATCAGATCGCCGCCGCGGAAGCTGGTGCCGCACAGCGGCAGCACATCCAGGTCGGCGATCAGCTCGTCCTCGCTGATGCCGAAGGCCCGGGCGACGTCGGCGACGCGGGCGCCGGGGCGCTCGCGCAGATACGTCACCAGGGAGAGCATTCGCCTGGTCTGGTCAATGGCGTTTCCGGCCATGGTGAAGTCGATCCGTCCCCTCAGCCCTTGGCGACCGCGCGCAGCCGGTCCACGACATCCGCCCGCAGCTCCTCGGGCGCCAGTACGACCACGTCCGGGCCGAACTCCACGAGCCAGGCGTCCAGCCCGTGCCCGTAGGGAATCTCCAGCTCGTCCCAGCCGTCGTCGGCGGCCCTGGTGGACAGCGCCTTCGCCCGCAGCGGATAGCCGTGGCCCGAGCGCAGCCGGATCCGGGCGGTGCCGTTGGCGGTCTCGCCCGCCCAGGTCTCCACGGTCTCCCGGACGGTGACGTGGTCGGGCACCTCGGCGGTGAACGCGCCGGACCGCAGCCGGACCCGGCCGGTGATCCGGGAGAGCCGGAAGACCCGCTCGGCGGCGCGCTCACGGTCCCATCCGGCGAGATACCAGTGGCCGCGCCAGCACTCCAGGGTCCAGGGCTCGACCTGCCGCTGCTCGGGGCGTGCGGCGTTCGCCTTGCGGTAGTCGAAGACGACGGGGCGGCGGTCGCGGCAGGCGAGCATCAGCGGCTCGAAGGCGCTCTCGTGGACCGGGATGCGCGGCTCCAGCGCGCTGTGCCCCGGCGTGTCGTACGGGTCCTCGGCGAGCGGCATCCCGGCGGCGCGCAGCTTCTGCAGGGCGCCGCTGGCGGCGCCCGCGAGCCGGGCCTGCTGCCAGACCTTGGCGGCGAGGCCGAGGGCGGCGGCCTCCTCGGCGTCGAGGGTGATCGGCGGGAGGCGGTTGCTGTCCCGGCGGGCGAGATAGCCGATCTCGCCGTCGAGGCCCTCGACCGTCTCGATGATCAGGCCGAGTTCGCGCAGATCGTCCTTGTCGCGTTCGAACATGCGGTTGAACGCTTCGTCATTGGCCGTGTCGGTCTGGAGGTACGCCTCTATGGAGCCCCGCAACTCCCGTTTGGTCAGCGGACGCCGCGTTCCCAGCAGGCACAGGGCCAGGTTCATCAGCCGCTCGGCCTTGGCAATCGCCATCGACGCCCTTTCTTCGTGACCTTAAGACGTGACCGTACCGCTACGGGGACGCGCGGCAAAAGCCGAGGGCCCCTGCTCACCGGCAGGAGCCCTCGGCGCGACGGACGGCCGTCTCAGACGGAGACCAGGTCGCAGACGAAGATCAGCGTCTCGCCCGGCTTGATCCGGCCACCACCGGCGCCCCGGTCGCCGTAGCCGAGGTGCGGCGGGATGATGAGCTGGCGGCGGCCGCCGACCTTCATCCCCTGCAGGCCCTGGTCCCAGCCGGAGATGACCTGGCCGACGCCGAGCTGGATCCGCAGCGGGGTGCCGCGGTTGTAGCTCGCGTCGAACTCCTCACCCGTGCTGAAGGAGACGCCCACATAGTGCACGGCGATGTTGTCGCCGGCCTTGGCCGCGGGCCCGTCGCCCTCCCAGATGTCCTTGATCTCCAGCTCGGCCGGCGGCTCGCCGCCCGGGAAGTCGACCTCGGGCTTCTCGATGCTCACGAAATTGCTCCTTGTGACGTTGTGGGCAACCCGCACAGGCTACAGAACCGCCAGGATGTCCACGGAGAACACGAGCGTGGAGTTGGCGGGGATGCCCTTCTGGGCCGCCTTCCCGTAGCCCAGGTCCGGGGGCACGACGATCAGCACCCGGCTGCCCACCTTCTTGCCGGTCAGCCCCTGCGACCAGCCCTTGACGACCTGCTGGAGCGAGAACTGGGCGAGCTCGCCGCGCTTGTAGGTGGAGTCGAACTCCTTGCCGCCGTCCCACAGCACGCCCTTGTACTGGACGAGGAGGGCGTCGGTCTTCTTGACCTCCTTGCCGTCACCCTCGATGACGTACTCGGAGACCAGCTTCTTCGGCGCGGACTTCTTGGGGACGGTGATGCTGGGCGCCTTGCCGTCGGTGTTGGCGGACACCTTGGGCAGGTCGGCGTCGGTCTGCTCCACCTTGCGGCCCTTGGCCGAGCTCTTGGCGTTGAAGGCATCGACGAGGTCGATGACGAAGACCAGCGTGTCGGTGCCCTTGATGCCGGCCTGCGGCTGGCCCTGCTTTCCGTAGGCGTACGCGGGCGGAACGGCCAGCTCAAGCCGGCTGCCGAGGTTCCGGCCCAGCAGTCCCTGGTCCCAGCCCGGAAGGACCTGGCCCTTGCCCACGGGGAAGGCGGCGGTCTTCTTCTTGTCGAAGGTGTTGTCGATGACCTTCCCGGTGCCCCAGATCTGCGCCAGGTAGTTGATCTGGAGCCAGTCGCCCTTGACCGTTTTCCTGCCGTCTCCCTGGCTGATCGTCTTGACCGCGAGATCCTGCGGCGGCTTCCCCGTGCCCTTGGCGACCTTCGGTTTCTCACCGAACTTCTTACCCGCGGTAATGGGCGGTACCGGACCGGAGACGATCTTGCCCGTGGGGGCCGGTGAGGGACTCTGGTTCGTCGGCTCCGGGGACGGCTTGGTCTTGTCGGACCCTGATTCTTCGTCACCGCAGCCCGCGAGTGTCAGCAGGCCCGCGGGCACGGCAAGGAGTACGGAGCGTCGACGCACGGAGTCCTCGTTAGGTAGATCTTGCGATGGCCAATGCGCGCCACTCTACGGCGTGACTCGGGCCCCGTCCGGAGAACGCACGGGGCCCGAGGGGAAGGTAAGCCGTACGCCGGTCACATACCGGCGATGAGCTTCTCCACCCGGTCGTCGACCGAGCGGAACGGGTCCTTGCACAGCACCGTGCGCTGTGCCTGGTCATTGAGCTTCAGATGCACCCAGTCGACGGTGAAATCGCGGCGCTGCTCCTGGGCCCGGCGGATGAAGTCGCCGCGCAGCCGGGCGCGGGTGGTCTGCGGTGGCACCGACTTGCCCTCGAAGATCTTCAAGTCGTTGCAGACCCGGGCCGCCTGGCCGCGCTTCTCCAGCAGGTAGTAGAGGCCACGGCGGCGGTGGATGTCGTGGTAGGCGAGGTCTATCTGGGCGATGCGGGGATGCGACATGGTGATGTTGTTCTTGGCCCGGTACTGCTCGATGAGCTTGTACTTCATCACCCAGTCGATTTCGGTGCCGATCCGGTCGAGCTCCTCGGTGCGGATCGCGTCCAGGGTGCGGCCCCACAGCTCGAGGACGCGCTCGACCATGCCGGTGCGGATGCCCCGGCGCTCGCAGAAGTCGACGGCCTTCTCGTAGTACTCCTGCTGCACCTCAAGGGCGGACGCCTCGCGCCCGCTGGCGAGCCGCACCTTGCGCTGCCCGGTGATGTCGTGGCTGACCTCGCGGATCGCCCGGATCGGGTTCTCCAGTGTCAGGTCGCGCATCACCGTGCCCGCCTCGATCATGCGGAGCACCAGGTCGGTGGCGCCGACCTTGAGCAGCATGGTGGTCTCGGACATGTTGGAGTCGCCCACGATGACGTGCAGCCGGCGGTAGCGCTCGGCGTCCGCGTGGGGTTCGTCGCGGGTGTTGATGATCGGCCGGGAGCGGGTCGTGGCGGAGCTGACGCCCTCCCAGATGTGCTCGGCGCGCTGGCTGACGCAGTAGACCGCGCCGCGGGGGGTCTGGAGGACCTTGCCCGCGCCGCACAACAGCTGCCGCGTCACCAGGAACGGGATGAGAATGTCGGCGAGCCGCGAGAACTCCCCGTGCCGTGCCACCAGATAGTTCTCGTGGCAGCCGTAGGAGTTGCCCGCGGAGTCGGTGTTGTTCTTGAAGAGATAGACGTCGCCCGCGATTCCCTCCTCGTGCAGGCGGCGCTCCGCGTCCACGAGCAGACCCTCGAGAATGCGCTCGCCCGCTTTGTCGTGGGTGACCAGCTCGGTCACGTTGTCACACTCGGGGGTCGCGTATTCCGGGTGCGAGCCCACGTCGAGATACAGGCGGGCGCCGTTGCGCAGGAAGACATTGCTGCTGCGGCCCCAGGAGACGACACGGCGGAAGAGGTACCGCGCCACTTCGTCAGGAGACAACCGGCGCTGTCCCCTGAATGTGCACGTGACGCCGTACTCGTTCTCCAGCCCGAAAATGCGGCGGTCCATGCCTGAACATTACGCCTGATGGCGTGCTCTGAAACCGGGTTCGGCGGCACGGTTGCGATCATTTTCCGCGAAGGGTTCATCCGGTGTTCGGTGCGTGGCCGGCCGGACGACGCGGTGTGGCCCGTCCAGGAGGAACCGCTGGGCGGCCAGCAGCACCGCCAGCGCGGCCGCGCCACCGGCCGCCGGGACGGCGAATCCGGGGCCCACCCCGCCGAGCTGGACCGCGGGCCCGGCCACGGCGGTGCCGACCGCGTTGCCCACCACGAAGGTGGTCACCAGCCAGGAGAACGCCTCGGTGACCGTGCCGGACGGCGCATGGCGGTCCACCACGACGAAGGCGCAGGCCAGCGCGGGCGCGAGGAATACGCCCGCCACCCCGGCGAGCACGGTCATCGGGACGACGCCCGGCACCAGCGTCAGCGGCAGATAGCCCAGCGCCAGCGCGGCCACGAGCAGCCGCAGCCGCCGTTCGGGCGCGCCGGGCCAGGTACGGCCGCCGTAGACGACGCCGCCGACCAGCGCGCCCACGCCGAGGGCGGAGAGCAGCGCGCTGGAGACCATGCCGCCGCCGTGCTCGTCGGCGTACGCCACCGCGGCCACCGCGATCGCGCCGAGGGCGAGGCCGATGAAGAAGAACGAGCCGAGCAGCACCAGCAGCCCGGGTGAGCGCAGCGCGCCCAGCCAGTGCGCCTCGCGCGGCGCGGAGCGCCACTGGCGCGAGGGCCGCGAGACCACGACGGAGAGCGCGCCCGCGACCCCGATGGCGTTGATGACCAGCAGCGCGGCGGCCTCGGACCACACGGCCACGGACAGGGTGACCAGCAGCGGGCCGACCGCGAACATCACCTCCTGGGCCACGGCGTCCAGCGCGTACGCCGCGTGCACCTGGTCCTCGCGGCGCAGCACCGTGGGCCACAGCGCCCGCAGCCCGCCCTCCAGCGGCGGGGTGAACAGCCCGGCGATCAGCATCGCCGCGTACGCCACGGGCAGCGGCTCGAGCCCGACGACGGCGAACAGGACCATCCCGAGCGCGGAGGCCACGGCGGCGGGGAGCATCACCCGGGGCTGGCCGAGGCGGTCCACGGCCCGGCCCAGCAGCGGCTGGCCCACCGCGTTGGCCGCGCCGTAGACGGCCGACAGCGCCCCGGCGAGGGCGTAGCTGCCGCCCTCGGCGCGGGCGAAGAGCAGCACGGCGAGGGCGGCGGTGGCGTTCGGGAGCCGTCCCAGCAGCGTGCCGATGAGCAGCCGTGCCGCGTGCGGGGTGCGCAGCAGTTCCCCGTAGCCAGCCGCCATTGCCTGCCCCTTCCTGCGGGTTGCGGTGTGTGCCGCGAGCGCGTCGCGGGTCGTGAGTGACGTTGTACGTATAACGTCCAGCGTCATACGTACCATGGCCGCCACCGCGGGTCCACTCGCGGGCCGGAATGAACAGCCGTCGGTGAGCGCACGGCGACCGAGGGGAGCGGAAGCGATGGTGACGAGCGCGGACCGCGCCCACGCGGCGGGCGGAGCCGCCGGGAAATCTCCCCGGGGAACCGGCCGTACGGGTGAGCCCGCGCGGCACGGGGGCCCGGGCGGCGGGAGCCCTGTCGGCGGGCCGGGGGGCGAAGGCCCCGGCGGCGGG
>NZ_JAEEAP010000262.1 GCF_016103465.1 Streptomyces sabulosicollis | reverse complement strand
CACACCCACCCGCACCCACCACCACCGCATCCAACAAGGCGAAGAGGCGCCGCTGGTGGTCGGCCAGGTCCTGGGCGCCGTAGAGGTCGGCGTTGCCGTTGAGGTCGACGCGGATACCGCCGTCGGGCTGTTCGTAGGCCATGACCGACACATCGGGGATCGGACCGTTGGCCAGGTTGTGGTGGGTGGCCCGGCACTCGCCGAACTCCAGGTCCCAGTCGAAGGACATGACGTTGACCTCTGGCCCCACGAGGGCCGGAACGCCCCCGGTCAGATGGAGGTCGCGGGCCAGGTCCTCGCCCCGGTAGCGCTGGTGCGACAAGGCCATGCGGACTTCCCGGGAAAGGCGTCGCAGCACATCGGCCCAGGTCGTCGCGGGGCTCAATTCCACCCGCAGGGGGAGTATGTTGGCCAGCGTTCCGGGAGTGCGGCGGGAAATCGGGTCCTTTCGCGCCGAGACAGCGAAGCCGAGTGTGATGTCCGGCGTCCCGGTCAAGCGGTGCAGGTAAACCGCGACAACCGCGGTCAACACCACCGACCAGTGGGTCCGGGCGGCGCGCGCGGCTTCTCTGAGGCGGTCGGCCTCATCGCTCCCGAGCAGGGTGGTATGGCGCAGGAAATCGCTGGGTTCGGCGCCGGGTTCGGTGGTGAGGCGGGCGGCCTGGGGCGGGGAGGCAAAACGCTCCAGCCAGTACCGGCGGTCACGCTCGAATTCTCCGGATTTCCGGTACGCGGCTTCCTGGTCGAGCAGGGCGGCCAGTGAAGAGAAGGGCGACTCCCCGGCGGGTTCGCCTTTGTGGAATGCCGTGTAGAGTTCGGCGACCCGGCGGGCGAAGAGTGTGCTGCCCGCCCCGTCGGTCACGATGTGGTGATATCCCTGGTACCAGACGAACCGATCCGCCGCCGTCTTGATCAGGGCGAAGCAGAACAGCGGACCGTGCGCCAGGTCCATCGGCGTCCTGAGTTCCTCGCGCATCCACCGTTCCGCGGCGGCCCGGGGGTCGGGGCGGTGGCTCAGGTCGAGGGTCCGCAGTGCCCAGTCGTCGGACGGGCCGAGCACCTGATGGGGCACTCCGTCGATGTCGCCGTCGATGTCCGGGAAGCGTGCGTGCAGGGTGTCGGCCTCGGCCACGGCCCGGCGCAGCGCCGATTCGAAAAGGCCGGGGTCGAGGGGCCCGTGGATCTCGACGTACTGGCCTACTTGGAATTGCAGACCATCCGGATTGAGGCGCTGCGCCACCCATATCTCCCGCTGGGCAGCGGATAGCGGGTAGCGAAACCTCTGCGGATAGTCAGCCCCCTGCGGATTGCGCGACCCATTCATTCCCCCGTCTTGCACGAGCACCACCCATTGCCTAATATCGGGTCACTTCCAGGGCAGAGGCGCCGAATTATTCGCGAAATACTCATGTGATTTTGCATCGGGAGTCTAACCCCGCCGCTATATCGCTACAAGAGTCGTGGGCAGGCTCGGGGGGCCGCATGGCACCATCCTGCCACTCAAAAATTTCCCTTCCCACGAATAAGGTCACGAAGACTCGTGATCCGGACATAGAGGAAGATACGATGACGGACGCTCTTCCGATTCCCACCGGTGTGCCCACCACGCGTCGGTGTCCGTTCGAACTGCCCACCGAACTCCTGCGGCTCAGCGAACGAGGGCCGTTGAGCCGCATGTACTATTCCGATGGCCATCTGGGCTGGCTGGTCACCGGATATTCGGCCGCTCGGCTGGTGCTCGGCGACAGCCGATTCAGCAACCGGGCCGATCTGGCCCGCATGCCGGTGGCGATTTCCTCCGAGGCCGAGCAGTCGCGGCGTGCGGTGCCACCCGGTGTCTTCCACCGCATGGACCCGCCCGAGCACACGCGCTACCGGCGGCTGCTCACCCGCCACTTCACCGTGCGCCGCATGGACCGGCTGGTCCCGAGGATCGAGCAGCTGGCCGACGGGCGGCTGGCGGCGATGGAGGGGCAGGGGCCACCGGCCGATCTGGTGGCCGACTTCGCCATGCCGATGTCACTGGACCTCCTCACGGAGTTGCTGGGCGTGCCGGACGAGGCCCGTGAGCGGTTCCGGAAGGATTCGGCGGCGCTCTTCGAACTCGATTCCGGCGCCGAGGAGATCACCCGTGCCACCCAGGCGATCCACGAGCGGTTCCGTGAGCTGATCGGGCAGAAGAAGACCGAGACGGCGGAGGACCTCCTGGGGCATCTGGCCGCCGAGCCCGATCTGCCGGAGGACGAGGCCGCGACGATCGGCATGGTCATCCTCACCGCCGGTTTCGAGTCGACCGGCAACACCCTTGCCCTCGGCGCCCTCGCGCTGATGCGGAACCCCGCGCAGCTGGACGCGGTGCGGGCCGACCCGGCCGTGCTGGACTCCGCCGTGGAGGAGCTGCTGCGGTATGTCACCGTCACCCACTTCGGGCCCATCCGTACCGCCCTGGAGGACGTCCGCGTCGGCGACCACCTGATCAAGGCCGGGGACTCGGTCACCCTCGCGCTGCCCGCGGTCAACCGCGATCCGGAGCACTTCGCGGCGCCCGACACCCTGGACGTCACCCGCTCGGCGGCCCACCACGCCGCCTTCGGCTACGGCATCCACCAGTGCCTCGGGCAGCAGCTGGCCCGCTCGCTGATGCGCTGCTCGTACGCCAGGCTCTTCGGCCGGTTCCCCGCCCTGCGGCCGGCCGTCCCGTTCGACGACATCCACGTCCGTACGGACAAGAACACCTATGGGCTGCGCGAACTGCCGGTGACATGGTGAGGGAACCGAACGTGGCGAGGGCGACGTGGCGAGGGCGACATGGTGAGGGGCAACGTTCTCGCAACGTGGCGGGGGGTTCGCTGGGCCGGACCCCTGACCGCTCGGTGAGCATGGCCAGCATGACGGAGAGGGATCGCCCATGGACCGTATCGCGCTGACACCGGCCGCGGCCGAGCTGATCCGCAAGCTGCGGGCGGAGCACGGGCCGCTGATGTTCCACCAGTCGGGCGGCTGCTGCGACGGCAGTGCGCCGATGTGCTATCCGCTCGGCGAGTTCCGCACGGGTGGGTCGGATGTGCTGCTCGGCGAGCTGGAGGTGGACGGGGTCCAGGAGCCGGTGGGCTTCTGGATGTCGGCCTCGCAGTTCGAGCTGTGGGCACATACGCATCTCACGGTGGATGTGGTGCCGGGCCGCGGCAGCGGCTTCTCGCTGGAGGCGCCGGAGGGTGTGCGCTTCCTGATCCGCTCACGGCTGCTGGACGACACGGCGAGCTGAGCGCGGCGAGCTGAACGCCGCGGTGCGCCGCCGGACGGACAGACAGGCGGACAGGCGGACAGGCGGACAGACAGGCAGACGGACAGACGGCAGACAGGCGGATGGACGGACGCGAGAGGGTGAACACCGCCCTCTCGCACCCTCGGCGCGAGTTCCGCGGTGCCGCGCTCTCAGCTCGCGTCGGCCAGCGCCAGGGTGTGCAGCCGCTCGGGCGGGCCCGGGCGGGCGTAGTACCAGCCCTGGGCGGTGTCACAGCCCAGCCCGCGCAGGTGCTCTGCCTGTACCGCCGTCTCCACGCCCTCGACCGTCACCGCGAGGTCCAGCGTGTGGGCGAGCGAGACGATCCCCTCGACGATCTTGACGTCGACCGGATCGGCCGGGGCCCGCTGCATGCCCCGGGTGAAGGAACGGTCCAGCTTGAGCTGGGAGACCGGGAGCCGGCGCAGGTACGACAGGTTGGAGTAGCCGGTGCCGAAGTCGTCCAGGGCGATGTCCACGCCGAGGTCGGCGAGTTGCCGCAGGGGCCGCAGGGCGGTCTCGTCGGCGCCGATGAGGTCGTTCTCGGTGACCTCCAGGCAGAGCGCGCTGGGGCACAGCCCGGCGTTCTCCAGGATCGCCACCGTGTCGGAGACCAGCATGGGATGGCTCAGCTGGCACGGCGAGAGATTGACGTTGACGCGCAGCGGATCGCCGTCCTCGGCGGCGTCGCGCCACTCGCGCGCCTGCCGGGCGGCCTGCTCCAGCACCCAGCGGCCGAGCGGGACGATCAGCCCGGTGTCCTCGGCGAGCGGGATGAACTGGTCGGGGCCGAGCACTCCGTGCACCGGGTGCAGCCAGCGGACGAGCGCCTCGGCGCCGCGCACGGTGCCGTCGGTGAGCCGTACCAGCGGCTGGTACTCGATGAAGAACTCGCCCTTCTCCAGGGCGGAGGGGAGCCCGTTGGTGAGGCTGTGGCGGGCGATCACCCGGGCGTTGGAGTCGGCGTCGGCGATCTCGAAGCGATTGCCGCCCGCGGCCTTGGCCCGGTACATGGTGATGTCGGCGCTGCGCAGCACCTCGGCCCGGCCGATCTCCCCGGCCCGGCCGTCGACCACGCCGATGCTGGCCCGTACTCGCAGCTCACGGCCCTCGATCCGGACGGGGTCGGCGAGCACGGCGAGCATCCTCCGGGCCAGCCCGGCGCCGTCGGCCTGTGCCGCGGGGCCGGTGACCAGGGCGAGGAACTCATCGCCGCCGACCCGGGCGAGCAGCTCGGCGGGAGCCTTCACACAGCGCTGGAGGCGTTCGGCCACGGCCTTGAGCATCCGGTCGCCGACGGCGTGCCCGAGGCTGTCGTTGATCGCCTTGAAGCCGTCCAGGTCCAGGTAGCACACGCCGAACCGCTCGGCGTCGGCGTCGGCGGCCAGCACCTGGTCCAGCCGCTCCAGGAACAGGGTGCGGTTGGGCAGTCCGGTCAGTTCGTCGTGGGTGGCCTCGTAGCGCAGCCGCTCGCGCAGCTGCCGGTGCTCGGTGATGTCCTCGGCGAGGGCGAGCTGGTACTGCGGGGCGCCGCTGGAGTCGCGCAGCAGGGTGACCGTCAGATTGGTCCACAGCTCGCTGCCGTCGTCGCGGTAGTGCGGCTTCTCGATGCGGAAGTGGTCGCGCTCCCCGTTGACCAGCTCGCGGTAGAGCTCGTGGGCGCCGGGGACGTCGTCGGGGTGGACGAACTCGGTGACGTTGCGGCCGGGGCGGAAGAAGTCCATTCCGCCGAACATCCGGGCCATGGCGTCGTTGACGACGAGCACCTCGCCGTCGAGTCCTGCGATGCCCACGCCGATGACCGCGCCTTCGAAGACGGCCTGGAACTTGGCCTCGCTCGCGTGCAGCGCCTTCTCGGCCTCGGTCCGCGCGGCCATCGCGGCCCGCGAGATGGCCTCCTGCTCATCGCGCTCGCGCTCGCGCAGCTCGCGGACGAACCCGGCGGCGAGGGCGTGCTGCAGCCGCACACAGCGGGCGCGCGCCTCCTCGTCGGCCAGGGGCTGGTGGCAGGGCTCGTCGGACGGGCCCGGGAACGATGGGCCGGACGGTCTCGGGAACGATGCGCCGGACGGTCCCGGGAACGATTCACCGGCGGGCCCGGGGAGCGATGCGCCCGGCGGCTGGGCGGCGGGTCCCGCGGGCGACGAGCAGGACACCAGGTGCGCGTCGATGACGCCCAGGATCGCGGGCAGCGCGTCGGGCTCGGTGCACTGGGCGTCCACCAGCGCCGCCCCGACCTCGTACGCGGCCTCGGTGTCGAAGGGGGAGGTGCGCAGGGCGGTGCTCAACCGCTGGGCCAGCGGCAGCAGATAGCCCTCGAACTCCTCAGGGGTCATCGTCGTGGCGGCCAGCGGGTGGACGGCCCGGCACCAGATGCCCGCGAACCGCCTCAGCGGATCGCTCTCCGTGGGAGCGGGGTGCCCGGCGGCGTCCCCGGCGCCGCGGTCACATCTCGGCCCGCCCGATTCGGAGGTCATATCGCGCGCTCCCCGGGGCAGCCGCCATGGGCCGCGTCCCTGTCGCCTGCCGCGTCCTCGCCTGTGGGGTCGATGCCCTCCGGCCGCCAGTCCACGTCCTGCACTTCCTTCGCCCTCTTCCGGCTTCCGGGGCCGCCCTCGGGTCGTCCGCGTCCTCGGGGAAGTGGAGCACGACGAAGAGCGGCACGGCAACCCGCTGCTGAGGCGAGATTACTGATCAACCGTTCGATGAGGAAAGGAAAAACGGAAAACTTCAATCCGGATCTGATCATGGAGACGGACGCCACCGGGGGCTGTCGAGCACCTGTCAGAGGCATCTGCCAGCGGCTCGAACCCCGCGCTGACCTCGGCCCTCCAGTGGGCGGGCCTTTGAAAGGGCCTCGGCGAAAGCCCTTCCGGAGCGCTGCTCTGGCGGGGTGCCAACCCTGCCCGGCGCCAGTCGAATTGGGAAATCCATCACGTCCGCCGCGCCCAGGGCCGCACCGGGGTCTCCGCGGCCGCGGCAGAGGCGCTCCCCCGGCCCGTACGCCCGCCCCTGCACTCCGCGGACCGAAATCCACGCAGTCTTTTCGCCCTCATGCGGTGAATTGCCATGAAAGGGGTACTCGCCCGGTTGATCTCGACAAAGAGGCACAAGGAGGCACGGCTCCTCGTGGAGGCAGGGCCCCTCCAGGAGGCACGCCCACACAAGGAGACATACGCGAACGTACGGTATATATCGGAACGCATGGAGTGACCCCATGGCACCGCCAGGCGTCGCCCACGCTCTGCTGCTGCGCCGCTGCCGACCCTGTTCACCGGCTTCGACGGGATCGACGGCCAGGACGAGGCGGGCATACTGCGCCGGGCGATGGCGCAGGTCAGCGCGGTCGGCACCGGCCGCGCCGAGGCGGGCTCGCGGCGGCGACGACAGCGCGACGGCCCAGGTCGCCACCCGCAGGTGGAAGATCATGCGGAGCGGCACGGAGTGAGCGGGGCGCCGCCGGGCACCCGTGACGCGGGGCGCCGCCGGGCACCCGTGACCGACCCAACGGCACCACTCCACGAGGCGGGATGGGCAATGAGCGACAAGAACAAGCGTGTGGCGCGCACCCTGCTCGACCAGCAGGGCACGACCTTCGCCGCGGAGGCCGGGATCAAGCTCCGCAACACCCCCGGCCCGCTCTACCAGTTGCTGGTGCTCGCACATCTGCTGTCCGCGCGGATCAGTTCGGACATCGCCGTCGCCGCCGCCCGCGCCCTCTTCGACGCCGGGATGCGCGACCCGCGGCGGATGGCGGAGGCCACCTGGCAGCAGCGGGTCGACGCACTGGGCGAGGGCGGCTACCGGCGCTACGACGAGCGCACCTCCAGCCAGCTGGGCGAGGCCGCCGAGCTGG
This sequence comes from Streptomyces sabulosicollis, assembly GCF_016103465.1. GTDB lineage: Bacteria > Actinomycetota > Actinomycetes > Streptomycetales > Streptomycetaceae > Streptomyces > Streptomyces sabulosicollis. The sequence goes on along the minus strand of NZ_JAEEAP010000262.1, from coordinate 5,450 downwards.
TGAACCGGGAGTACGGGGGCGATCTGCGGCGGATGCGCGAGGCCGGGGACGTGAAGAAGCTGCTGCAGGGGGTCAAGGGCATCGGACCGGCCGGGGTGAACATCTTCCTGCGCGAGGTGCAGGGCGTCTGGCCCGAGTTCGCCCCGTACTTCGACAGCAAGGCGCTGGACGGCGCCGAGCGGGTCGGGCTGCCGAAGAGCGCGCGGTCGCTGGCGGGGCTGGTGGCCGAGGAGGACCTTCCCCGGCTGGCCGCCGCCCTGGTGCGGGTCGCGCTCCACGCGGACGCCGCGCGGGAGGTGCGCGCCGCCGCGTGACGCGGTCGGATGCGGTCAGGAGCTCCCCGCTCGCACTTGGCCGCCCGCCCCGACCCACCGTCCACCGTCCACCGTCCACCGGGTGCCGAACGGCGTCTAAGCCGGCACACTCCGTTGCGAAAAGGCCAGGTTTCCGGTGACGACACGAGCGTGGTCGAGCAGTCGGCCCTCGATGTCTCGCGCGGTCGCGTTGCCGACCAGCAGGTCCATCGCGTAGCCGTCCTCCAGGGCCACGAAGGAGCGCCCCAGCGACCAGGCGAACTCGGCCTCGGCTGGCTGGCCCTCGGCGCGGTCTGGCTCGCCGTCATCACCAGGGGATTCCGCCGCCCAGCCCCCGAGCTGCGCCTACAGCCGGATCAGGACACCGGCTCCGCGGCGCGCGAAGCGTCCGTTTCCCCTCGCCCCGACGGCTTGACCGCGTCGAGACGCCCGCCTGCCACCGGCAGCCGGGCGTCGACTCCCGACGGACAAGCCCGCCGTGGGCGGCTACCTGCCGCGGTGGCCGCGCACGGGTCCGGTCACCCGATTCCCAGCTCCCGCAGCACGCGCCGCTGACTTGCTGTTGGCTTGGCCGGGAAGTAGAGGTAGCAGACGCCTCCGGTGCCCGAGACCACCTTGCCGTCGGCGTTGTACCGCTTGGTCCGCAGCCAGATGTTCTCCCACTGCCGCCGCTTGTAGACGTGGCGGACCGCCTCGTTGCTGGGCGAGGCCGGGTCGTTGGCGATGACGTCGCCGTCCGCCGTGAAGCCGATGACGGTCATCAGGTGGCCGGAGGTGCCGTACCCCGCGCCGTCCAGCTCCGTCTTGAGGAAGGACTGCGAGGTGATCAGCGGAATGCCCACCTCGATCAGCTTCTCGGCGTCGGTGAGTGAGCCGAGCCGGGTGACCACGCCCTGCAGATCGCGGTAGGTGGCGGCGTAGGCGGCGTTGAACGGCCAGTTGCCGCAGCCCTCGTACTGGTAGTCGAAGGTCGACCGGGCGGCGTGGCAGACCTGCGGATCGGCGTAGTCCGGGTTGACCCAGGCCAGGTCCTCCGCGGAGGGCTTGCGGCCCCAGTACTCGATGATCATCTGCGAGGAGGTGGGGCTGCACCACGCCTCGCCGCCGTTGTCGTACTCCGGGTACTGGCCCTTGTGGATCTCCTGCGAGTAGCGCGGTACGACGAGTTCGCGCCCCTTGGCCAGGCTCGGCGTGGAGGCGGGCACCTCGAACCGGTCGGGGACGTCCGAGCCCATCGCGCCGACCCGCCACACCGTGGGGGTGAGGGTGGTGCCGGGCTTGCGGTGGAGGGTGAGCCGCACCTGGTACTTCGCGAGCCGCAGCCCGCTCGCCGGGTCGTCGATGGAGAAGGTGTCGGTCCACACCGAGCTCTTGCCGTCGCTCTGGTCGTCCACCGAGGTGCGCCGGATGGAGGAGGCGCCGTCGTCGGAGGCCCAGCGGCCCATCACGTACCAGGGGGTCGCGGAGCCGTCGGTGTAGGTGCCCTTGAGCTCGATCTGGATCCAGGTGCCGGACGGGGTGCGGGCGTTCCAGGAGACGATGGCCTCGGTCGCGGGCACGGACAGGGTGCGCACCGGGGAGGTCCAGGTGGCGTACTCCCAGGCGGCCTTGGTGCCGGTGTGCGGATCGGTGTAGTCCGCGCTGCCCAGCGGGCGGGAGATGACGATGCCGGGGCGGGCGCCGGCCTCGGCGCGGACGCCCTTGGCGGCACCGGCCAGCCAGTCGGCGTGGCTGGTCCAGCCGTGGTACTCCGCGATCCGCTTCGCCTTCGAGCCCACCGGGGCGGCGGCGCCCCCGGGGGTCCCCGCGGCGGGTGCCGCGGCGGAGGCCGGGCGGGCCGTCCCGGCGGCCGCGGCGGCCGTCGTGGTGACGGCGGCGGCGCCCGCGACGCCGAGGGCGGCGGCGAGCACGGAGCGGCGGGGCGTGGATCCAGATCTGGTCATGCGGGGTTCCCCCAGTCGTCGTCCGGTCCAGTGGGCGGCGGGTGCGCGACAGTCGCACAACTATGGCCGCTGCGAGTGGTCTCAGGCCAGTGATTCCCCCGGCACCCGCTCCATCAATATTGGTGTGAACCAATGGAGTGAACGGGCCCGAAGGGCCGTATGGTGGTCCCGATGCGAACTTACCGACCGGTTGCCAGCCTGGACGCGCTGGCGCGGCGCCTGCGCGCGCTGCCGCCGTCCTGCGGGCCGGTGCGGCTGGTCGCGGTCGACGGCCACGCGGGCTCCGGGAAGACCACCTTCGCCGGGCACCTCGCCGAGGCGCTCGGCGGCGCGCCCGTGCTGCACACGGACGACTTCGCCACCCATGAGGAGCTCTTCGGCTGGGCCGGGCGGCTGCGCGCCCACGTCCTCGCCCCGCTGGCCCGGGGCACGGCCGCGCGCTACGCCCCGTACGACTGGGTGGAGCGCCGCTTCGCCACCGCCCGGCGGCGGCTCGACCCCGCGCCGGTCGTGCTGCTGGAGGGCGTGGGCAGCGGCCGCCGCGCGATGCGCCCGCGGCTGGCGCAGCTGTTGTGGATGGATCTGCCCGAGCGGGACTCCTGGCGGCGCGGACAGCTGCGGGACGGTCCGGGGATGTCCGCATTCTGGGACGGGTGGCTGCCCGCCGAGCGTGCGCACTTCGCCGCCGACCCGTCCCGTCCGTACGCGGGAGCGCTGGTACAGCAGCGAAAGGAGGGGTATGAGGTGCTACCGGGACCCGCGGCGACCGACGGAAACGCCCCCTGGCCTCACACAGCGTGAGCCGATGCCCCCGACCGGACCGGACGCCGCCGCCCGAGGCATGACGCGTACTCCAACTCGGCTTGACCTGGGGCCCATACAGGTCTTACGTTCTCAATGTGCGACTCGTACGAGTCGTCCCACAACGCGAAGCCCCCGGTTGTTCCCCCGTGATCGGGGGCTTCGTCCTGTCTGGCGCCGGTTTTCCGCTGCCTTGCGCGGCCACTTCCTCACCCTGGGTGACGGCCCGCCCCCGACCTCGTGCGCCCCCTACACGCCCCCGCGCACACCCGCCCGGCCTTGTGTGATTGCGACGAACAACAGTGCGGCACCCTCGGCCCATGCGAGTTGCGCAGGTACGATGCGAAAGGGGCAGTCGCCCCTGCGGCATCCACGGGGGCAGGGGTTGTGGGGGACGTGATGGATTTCGGCACGCAGGGTTCGCACGCCCCGGCCGACCTCGCCTGGCTGCGAGCCGTCGACGCCTACACCATGGGCGCGTACGCACAGGCCGAGGAGGAGTTCCGGGCCGCCACACGGCTCGATCCGGGAATGGCCGACGCCTGGCTCGGGCTGCACGCGCTGCGGGCCGACACGGCGGCGGCGCTGCTGCGCATGTACCGGCACCGCGACCGCTTCGGCGAGCAGCGCGCCCGCCACCGCCGCACCCTCAACTCCTGGTACTGGCTCGGCTGGTGGGTCCAGCCGGTGCTGGAGACCAGCCGGGACCTGCTGCTCGCGCACGCCTCCCACTGGCTCGACGGCCGCCACGTGCCCGAGCTGGACCGGGCGCTGGCCGGCTGCCCCCCGGTCGAGGCCGATCCGCAGGCCCGCTTCCTGCACGCCTGCCGCGCCTATCTGGTCAAGGACTGGGAGCAGCTGGTGCGCCACACCGAGCCGCTGCTGGACGACCCGTTCCTGGGCATCGAGGCGGGCCTGTTCGCCGGGATGGCGCGGGTCCGGCTGGAGATGTACAGCCAGGCCGAACCGCTGCTCGCCGCCGCCTTAATGCGCTGTCGCAGCGAACAGCCCCAGCGCAAGGAGCTGCGCTACTGGCTCGCCCGCGCCCATGAGGGCACCGGGCGCAGCGCCGCCGCGCTCCCCCTCTACCGGGCGGTGCACCGCATCGACTCCACCTTCATGGACACCTCGGCGCGGCTGGCGGCGATAGCCGAGTCCGACGGGCTGGACGAGCCCGCGGACCTGGCCGCCGTCTCGCTGGCCGGGGCCGGTGGCCAGGACGCCACGGACGGCCGGGACCCCGCCGCCACCGACCCCGCCGACACGCTGTCCGCCGACGGCCGCGATCCGCGCGCCGCGGGCGAGGGCCCCGAGGGCCCGCCGCTGATGGGCCCCGCCGTGATGGGCGCGGGCGGCACCCGCGACCGGGCCGGACTGCCGTCCCAGCCCGGCCCCTCCGATCCGGTGCTGCTGGAGAGCGCGCTGCAGGAGCTGGAGCGCATGGTCGGCCTTGAACCGGTCAAGCGGCAGGTGCGGGCGCTGTCGGCGCAGCTCCACATGGCGCGGCTGCGCGCCGGGCAGGGCCTGCCGGTCCAGCCGCCCAAGCGGCACTTCGTCTTCTCCGGCCCCTCCGGCACCGGCAAGACCACCGTGGCCCGCATCCTCGGCCGGGTCTTCTACGCCCTCGGGCTGCTCGGCGGCGACCATCTGGTGGAGGCCGGGCGCGCCGATCTGGTCGGCGAGTATCTGGGCCAGACGGCGGTGAAGGCCAATGAGCTGATCGACTCGGCGCTCGGCGGGGTGCTCTTCGTCGACGAGGCGTACAGCCTGTCCAACTCGGGCTACAGCAAGGGCGACGCGTATGGGGACGAGGCGCTTCAGGTGCTGCTCAAGCGGGCCGAGGACAACCGCGACCGGCTGGTGGTGATCCTCGCCGGCTACCCCGAGGGCATGGACCGGCTGCTGGCCGCCAACCCCGGCCTCGGTTCGCGCTTCACCACCCGCGTCGACTTCCCCAGCTACCGCCCGCTGGAGCTCACCCGGATCGGGGAGGTGCTGGCGGCGGAGAACGGGGACGTGTGGGACGAGGAGGCCGTGGAGGAGCTCCGCAGCATCAGCGGCCATGTGGTGGACCAGGGCTGGATCGACGAGCTGGGGAACGGCCGGTTCCTGCGCACGCTGTACGAGAAGAGCTGCGCCTACCGGGATCTGCGGCTGTCGGGGTGGAGCGGCACCCCGACCCGCGACGACCTCGCCACGCTGCGGCTGCCGGATCTGATGCAGGCGTACGGGGAGGTCCTGTCGGGTCGCGGTCCCATGTACCGCGACCCGCAAGACCCGCCCCTGGGGTAGCGCGCCTGCGGCGGGTTTTCCCCTGCCCGCCCCTTCCCCCAACCGGGGCTCCGCCCCGGACCCCGCTCCTCAAACTCCCCCAGCTACCGCTGGGAGGTGC
>NZ_JAEEAP010000261.1 GCF_016103465.1 Streptomyces sabulosicollis | reverse complement strand
TGAAATGAAATAATTTGAACGCGATCAGAAGGTAAGAGATGATTTTTTTTTTCCAGATGTATATAAGAGACAGGCGCCGAGAGGGCGGTGGTGGCGGTCATGACGGATCGGTCCTCTCAGTCCTCGGCTCAGTCATCTGCCGACAGCAGTCCGGCACGCCTGCGCATGAGCAGCGTCGTCACGGCCATCGCGATCGCGAACAGCACGAGCGAGAGCACGCAGGCGGCTCCGGTGTTGAAGTTCTGGAAGCCGAGCGAGTAGACGAGCTGCGGCACGGTGAGCGTGGAATGGTCGGGATAGCCGGGCTGGATCACCGATCCCGGTCCGACGCTGACCCCGGAGGCGAGCTTTCCGGCGACCAGCGCCTGGGTGTAGTACTGCATGGTCTGGACGACGCCCGTCACGACCGCGAACATCACGATCGGGGTGATCGACGGCCAGGTCACATAGCGGAACTTGTGGAACGCCCCGGCGCCGTCCAGATCGGCCGCCTCGTACTGCTCCTTGGGCACGTCCAGCAGGGCCGCCATGAAGATGACCATGAGATCCCCGATGCCCCACAGGGAGAGCAGCACGAGGGACGGCTTGGCCCAGGCCGGGTCGTTGAACCAGTTCGGGGCGTGGATCCCGATGCTCCCGAGAATGTCGTTCACCGGGCCGGTACCGGGATTGAGAAGGAAGACGAAGGCGACGGTGGCCGCCACCGGAGGGGCGAGATACGGCAGATAGAAGGCGGTGCGGAAGAACCCCACCCCGGACTTCACCTTGGTGACCAGCAGTCCGATGCCCAGGCCGAAGACGACCCGCAGCGCCACCATGACCACGACCAGCCAGAGCGTGTTCCACAGCGCCGGTCCGAACAGCGGCATCTGCTCCAGCACATAACGCCAGTTGCGCAGCCCCACGAAGGTCGGGGCCTCGATCTGGTTGTAGTGCATGAAGGAGAAATAGACGGTGGCGATGAGCGGATAGCCGAAGAAGACGGTGAAGCCGACCAGCCAGGGGGAGAGGAAACCGAGGGTGCGCAGCCGCTCGCGCCGGGCCTTGCGGCGCAGAGCGGGGGCGTTCGTCAAGGTGGCCATATCGCACTCCGTCAGTTCTGTGCCTGGAGATTGTCGGCGTCTATCTCGTCGTCGAGTTTTCGTAGCCCCGCGTCCAGATCGTGCACCTTGCCCGCCTCGACGCCGTAGGAGAAGTCCTGTAGCGAGGTGACGTACTGGCCGCCGTTGATCGAGGGCGGCAGGGCGGTGCTGTAGCGGTTCTGCGCGATATCGAGGAAGGCCCGGAAGGTGGGGTCCGAGTCCAGCTTGGGGGAGGTGAGCGCCGCCTTGGTGGACGGCACATTGTGAATGGCGTTGGCGAAGGCGACCACCTGGTCGGTGTTGGCGGTCAGGAACTTCACCAGCTCCCACGCGGCGTTCTGGTGGGTGCTGCTGTGCGCGATGCCGACCACGGTGCCGGTGAGATAACCCCGGCCATAGGTCTCGGGACGGTCGTCGGGCACGGGCAGCGGGGCGGTGCCCCACGCGAACTTCGCGCCCTTCATGAAGAGCCCGCGCCATTCGCCGTCCATGTGCATCGCGAGCTTTCCGGTGAGAAAGGCGTTCTGGGACGACATCTCATCGCCGAATGAGGTGCGGAACGTCTCCAGCGGGCCATAGCCGCCCTGGCTCCGGATCAGCTCCCCGGTGGTGGCGTAGAACTCCTTGGCCGCCTTCTCCTTCGCCAGCCGCGCCTTGCCGTCCTTGCCGAAGTACGTGGGGCCCCACTGGGCGAAGAACCGGTCCGGGCTGTTCTGGTAGAGGCGGAAATTGGGCATGAAGCCGACCCGCTCATAGCCGCCGCTCTTGGTGCGCTTGGTCAGCTTGACGGCGTCGCGCCGCAGCTCCGACATGGTGCGCGGCGGCCGCTTGATGCCCGCCTCGGCGAAGGCGTCTTTGTTGTAGTACATGCCGTACGCGTCGGCGAGCAGCGGGAGGGCGCACTGGTCGCCCTGGTAGCTCGTGTAGTCCAGCAGCGTCTTCGGGAAGACCTTGGCCTTGTCCAGCCCGGTCTTCTTCATGAACGGATCGAGATCCACCCACATCCCGGAGGAGCAGTACTGCCCGACATTGTTGGTGGTGAACGAGGAGACCACATCGGGGGCGTCGCCGCCGCCCGCCCGCAGCGCCTGGTTCACGGTGGCGTCGGTGACGTTCCCGGTGGCCTTCACCTTGATATTGGGGTGGAGCTCCTCGAACCGGGCGATGCTGGCATCGATCGCCTTGACCTCGCTCTCCTCCGACCAGCCGTGCCAGAACTTCAGCGTGACGGGTTTGGTCGGATCGTCCTCGGCGCTGCCGGTGCTGGGATTGGCGCAGCCCGTGAGGAGGAGGGCGCCGGCGCTCAGCGCTGCGGCGAGAGCGGCCAGTTTTCGTGCCATGGGGAGACTTCCTTTACTGCGGTACGAGGGGGACGGCAGGGGAAGCGGCGGTGAGGTGCGCCGGAGAACGGACAAAGGGGAGAACGGACAAAGGGGAGAACGGACAAAGGGGAGAGCGGACAGCGTGAACGGAGGAGGTACGGGGTGGTGGAGCGGCGCCCGGAGAATCAGGCGTCGAAGCGGGCGGTGTCGAAAACGGTCTGACGGGCATCGGCGACCGCCGTCCGCAGCGCGCCGATGAGAATCGGATCCCCCTCGATCTCACTGATCCGCAGCTGCGGGCGGGGCAGCGCGAGACCGGTCATCTCGGCCTCGACCAGCCGGCGCAGCCGCTCCCCACCGGCCTGCGCGACCTCACCCGAAAGGACGACCAACTCCGGGTCGACCACGGCGACGACGGAGGCCAGCCCGGTGGCCAGCCGGCGGGCCAGCTCGGTCAGCACCTCGTCGCCCGGGCCGGGGGTGCGCAGCGCGGCGGCGAGCGCCTTGGTGGCCGTGGGCGCGTCGATCCCGTGGTCGTGGGCGAGCTCCACGACGGCGGGCGAGCCGACCAGCATCTGGAACCCCCCGCCCCCGTCCGGCCGGGCGGCGGCGTCCGGTCCGCCCCGGGCCAGCGGGGCGCCCGGGAGCGGCATGTAGCCGATCTCCCCGGCCCCGCCGGTGGCGCCCCGCAGCAGGGTGCCGTGGAGCACGATGGCCGCGCCGACCCCCTCGTCGGCCCAGACCAGCGCGAAGTCGTCGAAGTCCTGGGCGGTGCCGTGGTGCTGTTCGGCGATGGCGGCGAGGTTGACGTCGTTCTCGATGACGATCGGTGTGTGCAGCACCTCGGCGAGGTCGTCCCGCAGGGTGCGGGACTGCCAGCCGGGCAGATGCGGGGCGTAGCGCAGCGTCCCGGTGCGCGGGTCGAGCGCGCCGGGGGTGCCGATCACGGTGGAGTGCAGATCGTCCCGGCCGAGCCCGGTGGCGGCCAGCGCCCCGTCCACCGCCTCGGCCACCAGCTCCCCGGTCCGGTTGGTCACGCTCTCGTCGGTGGCAGGGGCCGTCACCCGGTGTTCACCGACCACCTGGCCGGTGATGTCGGCGACGGCGGCGGTGATGCCCTCCTGGTCCACGGCGAGCGCGGCCACATGGGCGGCGGCCGGATCGATCTCGTACAGCTGCGCGTTGGGTCCCGGGCGCCCGGTGACGTTCCCGGTGGTGCGGACCAGGCCGACGGACTCCAGGCGGGTCAGCAGCTGGGAGGCGGTGGGCTTGGACAGCCCGGTCAGCTCGCCGAGCCGGGTCCGGGTGAGCGGTCCGTGGGCGGCCAGCAGCTCCAGTGCGGCGCGGTCGTTCATGGCGCGGAGGACGCGGGGGGTCCCGGGTGTGCCGCCCTGCGTCGTGCTGCCGGGTGATGCGGCCATGGTGTGCCCCCGTCTCACTCTGTTAAGAAAGTTTCCTATTGATGAAGAGCAAGCTAGGGGGCGGACCGGGGCGGCGTCAATGGGTCACGGGCGGGCTTTCCTTGGCGGGTTCTTGGCCAAGAGATGGATCATCCATGTACCTGGCATGGACAAGTCACCGTAAGAGTGGCCTCCGGTGGGGTGGCTGTGATCGTCGGCCCCCACCGTCATGCGACGACTCGAATCGCAAGGGGGCTAGGTGAGATCTGTTTCTTCCCGGGAGCGCACGGCCCGTTCCAGAAGACGCACGGCCATGGGGCTGGCGGCGGCGCTGCCGTTGGTGGCCGGTGCGCTGGCGCTCGGCATACCCACGGCCCAGGCCGACTCCGCACCGCACGGCCGTGACACCCTGAACGGCACCAAGCCCGCCTGGGCGACGGCGCGTTCGGACCGGGGCGCGACCGATGACGGCAACAAGGTCACCGCGCGCGTCTATCTGGCGGGACGGGACGCCAAGGGGCTGGCCGACTACGCCAAGGCGGTGTCCGACCCCTCCTCGCCGGACTACGGCGCCTATCTCTCGGCCCGGCAGACCCAGGCACGTTTCGGACCGACACGGCAGCAGAAGGACGCCGTGACCACCTGGCTGAAGGGCGCCGGGCTCCATGTCACCGGCGGCAACCAGCACTATCTGTCGGTCACCGGTGAAGTCACCGCCGCCGAGCGGGCGTTCGGCACCCAGCTGCACGACTACAGCAAGGACGGCAAGGTCTACCGGGCGCCGTCGAACGCGGCCACCGTGCCCGCCTCGCTCCACGGCGCCGTGCTGACCGTCGTCGGCCTGGACAACGCGCCCAAGAGGGCCAAGCACGACGAGACCCTCCCGCCCCCCGGACCGGTCTTCAAGAACGCCGGGCCGTTCTCCACCTATTACGGCTCCCGGACCGACCGGAGCCTGCCCTCGGCCTACGGCGCCAAGCAGCCGTACGCGATCAAGGGGTACACCGGCAAGCAACTGCGCGCCGCCTACGGCGCCAAGAGCCGCGACACCGGTAAGGGCGTCACCGTGGCCATCACCGACGCCTTCGCCTCGCCGACCATCGCCGCGGACGCCGCCCGGTACGCCCAGCGCAACGGCGACCCGGGCTACCGCAAGGGCCAGTTCACGCAGGTGCTCCCGGCCGACTACCGGTACACCGAGGAGTGCGACGCGAGCGGCTGGTACGGCGAGGAGACGCTCGACGTCGAGGCGGTGCACGCGGTGGCGCCCGCGGCCGACATCACGTACGTCGGCGGAGCCTCCTGCACCGACGACGATCTGCTCGACTCGCTCGCCAAGGTGGTCGACAACCGGCTGGCCGACATCGTCTCCAACTCCTGGGGCGATGTGGAGGCCAACGAGACGCCGGACGTGGCCGCCGCCTACGACCAGATCTTCCAGCAGGGCGCGGTCGAGGGCATCGGCTTCTACTTCTCCTCCGGTGACAACGGCGACAACGTGGCGTCCACCGGCACCAAGCAGGTCGACACCCCGGCCAACTCGGCGTGGGTGACGGCGGTCGGCGGCACCTCCCTGGCCGTCGGCAAGGGCGGCACGTACCAGTGGGAGACCGGCTGGGGCACCACCAAGGCCACCCTCTCGGCCGACGGCACCAACTGGGACGCGCTGCCCGGCGCCTACACCTCCGGCGCCGGAGGCGGCACCAGCAAGACCGTCGCCCAGCCCTTCTACCAGCGCGGAGTGGTGCCTGACGCGCTCGCGCTGGCCAACGGCGGCACGGCCAGGCAGCGGGTGACCCCGGACATCGCGGCGGTGGCCGACCCCAACACCGGCTTCCTGGTGGGCCAGACCCAGACCTTCCCGGACGGATCGCTCCGGTACGGCGAGTACCGCATCGGCGGCACCTCGCTGGCCGCGCCCGTGATCGCCGGTGTCCAGGCGCTCGCCCAGCAGGCGCGCGGCGGCCAGCCGATCGGCTTCGCCAACCCCGCGCTGTACGACCGGTACGGCACCGCCTCGTACCACGACGTGACCGACCACCCGCTGGGGGCCGGTGTCTCGCTGGGCGTGGTCCGGGTCGACTACGTCAACAGCCACGACGACACTGACGGGCTGGTGACGTCGCTGCGCAGCCTTGGCCGGGACAGCTCGCTCCACGCGGTCGTGGGCTATGACGACGTGACCGGTGTGGGCACGCCCGCAGCCGGCTACCTCACCTCGTTCGGCGGACACCACCGCCGCTGAGCGGCCGGGCCCGAGCTCCTTACGGCGCTCACGGCGCTCACGGCGTTCGCCCTGAGCTCCTTACGGTTCGTATGAGGCTCCCGTCCCTTCCCGGGGCGGGAGCCTCGTCATGTCCGCCGTGCCGCGTCCGCCGCGGTCACTTCGTCGTGGGCGGCGGCACCGTCGCGGAGGGGGTCGCCGCCGGACCGGCGGCGGGGGCGATCGGGCTGGCCGCCGCCGACTGCGGCGAGTCCGGGTTGGCCAGCGCCGAGGGCGCCGCCGTGGTGGCGCTCGGATCGACGGCGTCGGTCTGCAGCTCCGGATCCAGGGGCCGGCCGACGAGCTGGATGCCCGCCTCGTCCAGCGCCTTCTTGATCCGCCAGCGCAGCTCCCGCTCGACACCGAGCGCCTTGCCGGGCATGGTCCGCGCCGACACCCGGACGATCATCGAGTCCAGATAGACCGCGTCGAGCCCCAGGACCTCGATCGGCTCCCAGAGCCGCTCGTTCCACGGCTCCTCCTTGGCCATGTCCACACCGACCTGCGTGATCACGGCCCGGACCCGGTCCAGATCCTCCTCGGCCCGCACCTGGACATCGAGCCCGGCCGTCGCCCAGCCCTGGCTGAGGTTGCCGATCCGCTTGACCTCGCCGTTGCGCACGTACCAGATCTCGCCGTTGTCCCCGCGCAGCTTGGTGACGCGCAGACCGACCTCGATCACCTCGCCGGAGGCCACCCCGGCGTCGATCGTGTCGCCGACCCCGTACTGGTCCTCGAGGATCATGAAGACACCGGAGAGGAAGTCGGTGACCAGATTGCGGGCGCCGAAACCGATCGCCACACCCGCGACCCCGGCGCTGGCGAGCAGCGGCGCCAGATTGATCTGCAGCGCGGAGAGGATCATCAGCGCGGCGGTGCCCATGATCAGGAACGAGGCCACGGAGCGCAGCACCGAGCCGATCGCCGCGGAGCGCTGTCGCCGTCGCTCCACATTGACCAGCAGCCCGCCGAGCGCGGTGCCGTCGACGGCCTGGGCCGTGCGGTTCATGCGCTCTATCAGCTTGGTGATCGCCCGCCGGACGACGGACCGGAGCACGAAGGCGATGACCAGGATCAGGGCAATGCGCAGCCCGATGCCGAGCCAGGTGGACCAGTTCTCCTCCACCCAGCCCGCGGCGTTCGTGGCGCTCTTCTGCGCATCGTCGAGAGTCGTGGGACGAGGCGTCGAGTCAGCGGCCAGAGCAGCGGACCAGAACACAGCAGAAACCCTTCGTATGCGACATGCCCGCACGGATCGCCCGCGCGCGCAACCTCTCACACAGTAGCCGGGCGCGAGAGGCGCCGTTCCTGTGTTCGAGAGCGCGCGAGCGCGGTCAGGGGGCGCGTATGAGCGGGTCCGGAGGCGGCAATTCCACCCTCTGCCCCGGCCGGGGGCCGTGCGGCGGCACCAGCCGGAGCGGGGCCGTGATTCTTGCCACTTCGCGGTGGCGGCCGGCGGTCCGATCGCCTGGTGCGCGAGGGCGCCGGAAGCCCGCCAGGGCAGTGGTCAAGCGGCCGGTGTCCGCGCCGCGTACGGACGGTATACGCGCGGTACGCGGAAATGCCTCTCAACCGTTAACCCGGTGATAGTGGCGTTCTGGCCAGGGTTCAGGGGAAACTGGGGGAGATCGTCCCGGCGCGAGCCACGCGCCGCCGGCGTACAAGGAGGCCCCCGTGCCGCATGTCCTGGTCCTCAACGCGTCGTACGAGCCCCTCGGCGTCGTACCGCTCCGCCGCGCGCTCGTACTCGTCCTCAATGACAAGGCCGTCAGCCTCGAGGACTCAGGCGCCCTGATGCACAGCGCGACCCGTGTGATCCCCGCACCCAGCGTCGTCCGGCTGAAGCGCTTTGTGCGGGTGCCCTTTCGCGGCCCCGTCCCGCTCACCCGCCGCGCCCTGTTCGCCCGCGACGGCGGCAGATGCGCCTACTGCGGTGGCGTCGCAACCAGCGTCGATCACGTCATCCCGCGCAGCCGTGGCGGGCAGCACACCTGGGAGAACGTGGTCGCCGCGTGCCGTCGCTGCAATCACGTCAAGGCAGACCGCCACGTCGCCGAGATCGGCTGGCGGCTGCGCCATCAACCCGCGCCGCCTTCGGGGCTCGCGTGGCGGATCATCGGCACGGGCCATAGGGACCCGCGCTGGCTGCCATACCTGCAGGCATACGGCGCGGAAGACGCCATGGCCCGGATCGACGGCAGCAGATCTGCCTGACACCGGGCCATTACTGTGTCTGCCCGCGGGAGCGTCCGGGTCCCGTCCGGCGGATCTTCACGGACCCGTGAAGATCCGCCGGACAGGACCCGATCCTTCGGCACCGCCTAGTCCTCCTGGACCGCGTAGGCGGCGACCGACCAGAGGGAGTAGCCGAAGCGGGTGGCGCGTTCGACGCCCTGGACGCGGATGAACCGCGTGTCCGGGGCGTCCATGCCGATCGACTCCCGGCCGCCCTTCCCCCGGGCGACCGTCGCCGCGTCGCGCCAGGTGCGGCCGTCCCCGGAGACCTGGACGCGGTAGCGGGAGGCGTACGCGTCCTGCCAGTTCAGCTCCAGGCGGCCGATCCGGGCCGGGTGGGCCAGCTCCAACTGGAGCCAGGCGCCGTCCTCGGCCCGGGAGGACCAGCGGGTGTCCGCCTTGCCGTCGATCGCGGCGGACGCCGGGAAACCGGCGGCCTCGTCGCCGGACGAGGTCGCCTTCGTGCCCTCCGCACGGGCCAGGTCCGGGCCGCCGGTGCGCGGAAGCGCTCTTACGGTCAGCATGCGCTCCTCCGAACCGAAGCGGACCGGAAGGGAGTAGCTGCCCGGCTTGGTGCCCCTGGCGACCGATATCTCCAGCCGGGCGGTCGCCGTACCGCCGCGCGGGGCCGTCACCCCTTCCGGGGCGCGGACGGTGATGCCGCGCGGCGCCTTCACCGTAAGGTCGCCGTTCACGTCGCCGGGGCGGTGGGAGACCAGCTGGGCCTCGACGACGGCCGCGCCGCCGCCTATCTCCGCGTCCGCCGTCCTGCGGGACAGCGTGAGCCCGGCGTCCGGGGTGTCGCCGAACCAGGGCGTGATCTCGTGCACGGCCGGTGGGGTGGTGCCGTCCGGCCAGCTGAGCCGGACCGCGTCGGCCAGCAGGTCCTTGTCCCCGTCCGCCGTCCTGACCTGGGTGAAGCCGCTGCCCGAGAGGGCGCCGACGCGACGCCAGCCCTCACCGGGGACATGCGCCTCGACGGTGCCCGGCGCGGCGTCCCGGACCCGGGCGGTCAGTGCGGAGACCGAGGAGAGCGGACGGCCGCGGCCGAAGCGCACGGTGACCGGGCGGCCGGGCGAGGACACCTCGGTGGCCGCCTTGCCGTCGGCCGCCGCGCGGTCCTCCTCGCCGGTCCGCAGCCCCAGCTTCGGGGCCCGGTCCACGCCCGACCAGGCGTCCGCCCGGACCAGGGCCTTGGCGAGGAACGGGTCGAGGACACCCTTGCCCACCGTGACCCGGCTGTCCCCGATCCTCTCGCGCAGCGCCTCCACCGCGAGCTGGGCCTTCCACGCCGCCGCTCCGTCGCCGCGCGCCTGGGCGGTGAGCATGTCCACGGCCCGCACCCCCGCGTCGCCGTACCGGCTCAGCTGGTCGAGCCAGGGCCGCACATCGTCGCCCAGCACGCGGGACAGCCGCTCGGGGGCGTCACGCATCGTCGTGAAGGCGCCGCGCAGCCGGTCGGCCGAGCGCTCCAGCCGCTCCACGTCCGTACCGCCCAGGGCCGTCCAGAACGCCTCGATGAGCGGGCGCAGATACGCGGACTCGTCGCCGCCGAGCACCGAGGAGGCGTCGTTCCCGGCCAGGGCGCGCAGGGCGGCGCGGGTCTTGGTGTCGGGCCCGGCGAGGTCGTCGATGGCCGCCTGCCAGGACTCCTGGGGGCGGTAGCCGCGCGGGTTCCAGGCGAAGTCGGCGGCGGTGAACAGCGGGATCCGGGAGGCGGTCGGCTGCTCCATGGCGTTGGCCAGCAGCGCCGCGGACTGGGTGGCCACCGCCGGGTCGCGGCCGGTGTACGGGCCGAGGAAGATCCGGTCCTGCGCCCAGTCGTTGACCGGGTAGTTGTCCATGGTGACCAGGCGGTGGCCGAACGCCGACCGGGCGCCGGCCAGCTCACCGCCGGTGATGGTCCTGGGCACCACCCCCACGCCGGTCCAGGCGATGTCCACGCGCTGGTCGAGCGCTCCGGCCAGCGCGCGGCGGAACTCGGTGTCGCCGTCCTGGTAGTACTCGGTCGGCATCAGGGACAGCGGGGCCGAGCCGGGGTAGCGGTCGGCCAGGTGGCGGGCGAGGGCGCCTGCCACCTTGGCCTGCGCGGTGGCGGCGGCCTCCGGGCCGGAGCCGAATTCGTCGGCGTCGGCGCCGCAGTGCCACTCGCTGTAGCTGACGTCCTGGAACTGCAGCTGGAAGGAGCGCACCCCGAGCGCCCACATGGCGTCGACCTTCCGCAGCAGCGCCTTGAGATCCTTCGCGGACGAGAAGCACATCTCCTGGCCGGGGGAGACCGCCCAGCCGAGGGTCACATGGTTGGCCCGGGCGCGCGTGGCCAGCTCGCGGAACTCCTCGCGCCGCTCGGCGGGGTAGGGGTCGCGCCAGCGGGCCTGCCGGTAAGGGTCGTCGCCGGGCGCGTAGAGATAGCGGTTCTGCTTGGTGCGGCCCATGAAGTCGAGCTGGGCCAGCCGGTCGCGGTGCGACCACGGGGAGCCGTAGAAGCCCTCCGTCGTCCCCCTTACGGCCGTCGCGGGCCAGTCGCGGACGGTCACCCCGGCGACGGCGGAGCCCCCGCCCTCCCGCTTCACCAGCAGCTGGCGCAGGGTCTGCACGGCGTGGAAGAGCCCGTCCGGGCCGACGCCGGACAGCGCGACCGTCGGCTGCCCGTCGACCGGGCCCGTGGCCAGGAGATAGCCGCCGGAGGGGAGGTCGCCGCGCTCGGGCGCGCGCAGGGCGCGCAGCGCGCTCGCCGCGCCCTTACCGCCGACGCGCACCACCAGCCCGCGCGCCGGGTCCTCGCCGCCGGGCGTGGCCTCGTTGACGGTGCGCACCCCCGCGTCGTGCAGCAGGCCGCGCAGCGCGTCCAGGGCGTACGGATCGGCGTCGCCGTCGGCTATCAGCGTGGCCTCGTCCCCCAGGGCCATCTCCGGCCCTTGCGCCCGCAGCGCCTGGGGGCGCGGCCATACGGGCGGTATGCCGCCGCTGCTCTCGCGCTCCGGTGTGGTGGCGCCCGGGGCGCCGTGGTCCACCGGTGCCGCGGTGGCCGCCGGGGCGCCGCCGAGCAGCCCCCCGATGACCGCGGCGGCCATGGCCGTCGCGCCCGCTGCCCTCGGCCTCTTCCCCCCGAACTGCACGGGCCTCTCCTCGATCCAGATTGCCGGTCCCCGTAGATATGGCGCCGATAGGCGTGAGCCCACCACCAGGCCGGTGAGGGTGTCAACGCGAACGACCGAAGTGTCGGCATTGCCGCACCCGCCACGCCTCGGGGCCTGGCGCCGCGCCTCGGGCGGTCGGCGCCGGCGCGGCACGCCCGGCGCAAGTCTGACGGATGAAGGGCGGTCCTGTTCGTAAACTCTGTGCCCCCGGCCCCTCGGCGCCGCGAAATCGCCGCCCAGAGGGTATGTGACCTACAGCACGTCCGGGGGGCGTTTACGTCTGCGCCCGTCCGGAGTGGGTAGGGCTCGGAATGACCCACTGCCGACAACCCCACGGAGGTCCGTGTGGCCGCGTCAGCTCAACTTCTGCTTTCCGCCCTGTCCAAACCCGGCCCCGAGGCGTCCAGCGAACCGGATCCCTTCGACGGGGTCTCCGACCCCGACTGCGGACTGTGCGGCCTGGACGGCTTCGGGTCCGGAAGCGCCACCGAGGCGCCGCTCACCAGTGAGCCTCCCCTCTCCGACACCATTCCCCTGACCAGCGAGCCTCCGCTCGCCGCCGAACGTCCCCTGACGAGTGAGCCGACCGCCGCCCTCACCGGCGCGGGCGCGGGCTGTGAGCCGATGGAGTACTGATGGGCAGAGCGCGGCTCGCCGAGCTGCACGGTGTCGCCACCTCCTACGACCCCGCCCCGGGCCGCACCGTCCAGGTGCCCGAGGACACGGTCGTCGCCGTGCTCGCCGCGCTCGGCGTGGACGCCTCGACCCCCCGATCGGTACGCGAAGCGCTGGACCGGCATGACCGCCGTCGGCGCGACCGGCTGCTGCCCCCCTGCGTGGTGGTGCGCCCCGGCAAGGTACCCCGCCTGAGCCTGCCCGAGGGCACCGCCCTGCGGGTGCGCCCCGAGGACGGCGCACCGCACGCGCGGGGGCGGGCGGCCGCGGGGTCCTTACGGGCCCATGGCCCCCTGAAGAAGGACACCCGCGAGAACGGCGCCCCGGACGGCGCCCTCCCGCATGACGTTCTCGCGGACGGCGTCCTTACGAACGACGTCCTTACGAACGACGTCCTTATGAACGACGTCCTTATGAACGGTGTCCTTGCGGATGGCGTCTTCGTGGATGGCGCCACTACCGATGGCCTCCTTACCGCGCTCGCCGCGCTGCCGCCCGGCGCCCACACCCTGATCGCCGAGGCCCCCGACGGCCGTCGCGCCACCGCCCCCCTCATC
>NZ_JAEEAP010000260.1 GCF_016103465.1 Streptomyces sabulosicollis | reverse complement strand
TGTGTATAAGAGACAGCCCCCACCCGGCGGCCGCTCCACATGGGCCCGCCGGTGCCCGACACCTCCAACGGCGTGGTGCGTTCGCTCGCCGACCGGGGCCCGGCGGCGGGTCGGCACGCCGCGCCCGCACGCCAGCCGGAGCCGCAGGCGGCGCCGGAGCCGCAGGCCGCGCCCGAGCAGCAGGCCGTTCCCGAGGCGCAGGCCGCGCCGGAGCCGCAGCCGCAGGTGCCGCATCAGGTCGCGGCCCAGCCGGAGGCGCCGCCCGAACCGCAGCCGGAGTACGGGGCGGGGGCGCAGCAGGGCGTTCCGGCGCCCGGGCAGGGCGGGATGCCCGAGCAGCGGTTCGCCGGGCCCGAGCAGTTCGTCATGCCCGAGCAGCCGTTCGCCGCGCCTGAGCAGTTCGTCGCTCCCGAGCAGCAGCCGGTCATCTCCGAGCAGCAGCCGGTCATGCCCGAGCAGCCGCTGGCGGCGGACTACTCCTCCGCGCCCCAGTACGCCGCCGGGCCGCAGTACTTCACCCCGCAGCCCGACGACCCGAACCGGCTCCCCGGGCCCCAGCTCGCCGACCTCTCGCAGATCGTCGACGCCCCGCCGCCGGGGGACGCGTGGGACTCCACGCCGCCGGTGCAGCAGGGCGCCCCGGTGGAGACCGGTCTTCCGGCCGAGGAGCCCCAGGCCCCGGAGGTGCCCGAAGCGGAGCCCGCTTCCCAGCAGTTCGCCGGGCCCGAGGCGGCGGCGCCGGAGGCGCAGCCGGTCGCGATGGACCAGCCGTATGGGGACCCGGCGGTCGCGGACCCGCACCAGACGGGCGCGACCATCCCGGCCCAGGCCGGGGCGCCCGTCGTGGAGCCCGCCCCGCAGGCCGCCGTGGCCGAGGAGCAGGTCGTCGAGATCCCGGCCCAGGCCCAGACCGAGCCCGTCACCGAACGCCCCGGGGCCCAGCCCGCCCCCGCCCCGGTCGCGGAGGCCGTGCCGGAGATCCCGGCGCAACTGGCCCATGAGCCGATCGCGACCGAGGAGCCGAAGGAGCCGCACGCTCCCGCCGCCGGGGCCCCCGCCCAGGAGGCCGCTCAGCAACTCCCGGAGCAGCCCGCCGGAACGGTGGAGCAGCCCGCCGTGGACCCGGGTCACTCGATAGTGGCCGACGGGACGCCTCAGCCCGAGGAGCCCACCGCCGGGGAACCGGCCGCCGCCGAGCCGCCCCAGCAGGAGCCGCCCGCCGAGCCGCAGGCCGAGGCCGCGCCCGAAGTGGTGGAGGCCGCGTCCGAGGCGGAGGCCGCACCGGAGGCCGAGGCCGCGACGCCGGGGGAGCCCGCCGAGGAGCAGGCGGCCGCCGAGGCGCCCGAGCAGGCGGCGGCCGAGCCGGAGACGCCCGGGGCAGCGGCCGGGGAGCAGGCACCGGAGGAGCGGGATCCCGAGGCCGAAGCGGCGGACACCCCGGACGCCGAGGCCGCCGCGAGCGAGGCTCCCGAGGCGGCGGCACCCGAGACCACCGAGGCCGAGGTGACGCCCGCCGGGCCGAAGGTGGAAGCGGCGGCCGGGGCAGCGCCGGAGACCGGTGCGGAGGCCACCGAGCCCACGGCGGAGCCCGAGGCTGAGGCGGAGGCCCAGCCCACCGAACACCAGGCCACGGCACCCGAAACGGCCCCGGAAACGGATCCAGAACCGGCCCCCGAAGGCGAAGCCACCGAGCCCGAACCCGAGGCCACCGTGCAGGACGCCGTGGAGCCGGAGGCCGGTGCCCCGGAATCTGACGCTCCGGAAGCGGCCGGGCCCGCAGCGGCCGAGGCAGGCGCGGCGGAGCCCGCCGGGGCCGCACCCGAGCCCACGGCCGAGTCCGCCGAACCGGAGACCACGGACGCGGAAGCCGCCGAGCCCGGGGCCGCCGAACCCGGAGCCACAGAGCCCGACACCAGCACCCCTGAGATCACCGACCCCGAGGCCACCGACCCCGAGCAGGGGGCCGAGTCCCGGAGGGCTCCCGAAGCGGATCCCGAAACGGCCCCGGAGCCCACCGCAGAGGACGCCGACCCCGAGACCGCGTCCGAGGACGCCGGTTCCGAACCGGCCCCCGAATCCGCGGCGGAGCCCGAGGCGGAACCCGAGCCGGAGGCGGAGCCCGAGCCCGAGGCGGCACCCGAGGCCGGATCCGAGCCGGAGCCGGAGTCCGATGCGGTTCCCACCCCTCTCGGCCCACGCGCCGAGGGGTACGACGAGGCGGAGCGCGCCGCCGTCCACCGCGTGATGCGCGAGCGCCGGGACATCCGTAACGGCTTCCGCCCCGACCCCATCCCGCACGAGGTCCTGCTGCGCGTCCTCGAGGCCGCGCACACCGCGCCCAGCGTGGGCCACTCCCAGCCGTGGGACTTCGTCGTCATCCGCTCGGAGGAGACCCGGCGCGCCATGCACGAGCTGGCCATGCGCCAGCGGGACGCGTACGCCAAGTCCCTCCCCAAGGGCCGGGCCAAGCAGTTCAAGGAACTGAAGATCGAGGCCATCCTCGAGACCCCGGTCAACATCGTCGTCACCGCCGACCCCACCCGCGGCGGCCGCCACACCCTCGGCCGGCACACCCAGCCGCAGATGGCGCCGTACTCCTCCGCGCTCGCGGTGGAGAACCTGTGGCTCGCCGCCCGCGCCGAGGGCCTCGGCGTCGGCTGGGTCAGCTTCTTCGACGAGCGCGAGATGGTGCGGGAGCTCGGGCTGCCCGAGCATCTGGAGATCGTGGCGTATCTGTGCGTCGGTTACGTCGACGAGTTCCCGGAGGAGCCGGAGCTGATGAAGGCCGGGTGGTCCAAGCGCCGCCCGCTGTCCTGGGTCGTCCACGAGGAGGCGTACGGCCGCCGCACCCTGCCCGGTGGGGACCCGCACAACCTGCTCCAGGAGACCCTGCGGGGCATCCGCCCGCTGGACGCCAAGGCGCTCGGCGAGGCGTGGGAGCGGCAGAAGCGGATGACCAAGCCGTCCGGCGCCCTCGGCATGCTGGAGATCATCTCCGCTCAGCTGAGCGGGCTGTCCCGGCAGTGCCCGCCGCCGATCCCCGAGCCCGCGGCCGTCGCGGTCTTCGCGGGCGACCACGGGGTGCACGCCCAGGGCGTCACCGCCTGGCCGCAGGAGGTCACCGGCCAGATGGTGGCCAACTTCCTGGGCGGCGGCGCGGTCTGCAACGCCTTCGCCAGCCAGGTGGGGGCCGAGGTGTGCGTCGTGGACGTCGGGGTGGCGAGCGATCTGCCCAGCACCCCCGGACTGCTGCCGCGCAAGGTCCGGGCGGGCACCGGGGACTTCACCGTGGGCCCCGCGCTCACCCGCGAGGAGGTGCTGCGCGCCATCGAGGTGGGCATCGAGACCGCCCGCGATCTGGTGGCCGCCGGGAACAAGGCGCTGCTCACCGGGGAGATGGGGATCGCCAACACCACCGTGTCGGCCGCCCTGGTCTCGATCTACACCGGCGCCGACCCGGCCGAGGTGACCGGGCGCGGCACGGGCATCAACGACGAGATGCACGCGCGCAAGGTCGATGTCGTACGGCGCGGCCTCGAGCTGCACCAGCCCGATCCGGCCGACCCCATCGGCGTCCTGTCGGCGATCGGCGGCCTGGAGCACGCCGCGATCGCCGGGCTGCTGCTGGGCGGTGCCTCGCTGCGTACGCCCGTGATCCTGGACGGGGTGAGCGCGGGCGCCGCCGCGCTGGTCGCCCGCGCCATCGCGCCCGAGGTACTGGCGGCATGCATCGCGGGCCACCGCAGCGCCGAACCGGGCCATGTGGCGGCCCTGAACAAGCTGGGTCTGCGCCCCCTGGTCGACCTGGATCTGCGTCTTGGCGAGGGCACCGGGGCGCTGCTCGCCCTCCCGGTGGTGCAGAGCGCCGCACGGGCGATGCACGAGGTGGCCACGTTCGACTCCGCAGGGGTCACGGAGAAGAACTGATGGGTGCCCCCGCCGCGTAGGGTGTCGGCGGGGGCCCCGCCCCACAGACGATCAGCCGCTCCAGCGCCGCAGCGGCCGTTGCTTCGCATGAGGAGAGCCGCACCGCCATGTCCGAAAACTTCGCATACCCGGTCGGGCTGCGCCTTTCTGGGCGGCGCGTCGTCGTCCTCGGGGCGGGCCAGGTCGCCCAGCGCCGGCTGCCCGCGCTGATAGCGGCCGGTGCGGACATCCTGCTGATCTCGCCGTCCGCCACGGCCTCCGTCGAGGCCATGGCCGAGGCGGGGGAGGTGCGCTGGGAGCGCCGCCGCTACCAGGAGGGCGACTTCGAGGGCGCCTGGTACGTCCTGATCACCACCGACGACCCGGAGGCCAACGCCGCCGCGTCCGCCGAGGCCGAGGCGCGCCGCATCTGGTGCGTGCGCAGCGACGACGCCGAGGCCGCCTCCGCCTGGACCCCGGCCACCGGGCGGAGCGAGGGCGTCACCGTCGCCGTCCTCACCGGACAGGACCCGCGCCGCTCCGCCGCCGTCCGGGACGCCGTGGTGGAGGGGCTGCGGGACGGCACCCTCGCCGCGCCCCGGCACCGCACCCGCGGCCCCCATGTGGCGCTGGTGGGCGGCGGCCCTGGCGATCCGGACCTGATCACGGTGCGCGGCCGCCGCCTCCTCGCCGAGGCGGACGTGGTGGTGGCCGACCGCCTCGGCCCGCGGGACCTGCTCGACGAACTGCCGCCGCATGTCGAGGTGATCGACGCGGCCAAGATCCCGTACGGCCGCTTCATGGCCCAGGAGGCGATCAACAACGCGCTGATCGAGCACGCCAAGGCGGGCAAGTCGGTGGTCCGCCTCAAGGGCGGCGATCCCTTCGTGTTCGGGCGCGGCATGGAGGAGGCGGAGGCGCTCGCCGAGGCCGGTATCCCGTGCACCGTGGTGCCCGGCATCTCCAGCTCCATCAGTGTCCCGGGCGCGGCCGGGATCCCGGTGACCCACCGGGGTGTCGCGCATGAGTTCACGGTGGTCAGCGGCCATGTCGCCCCCGACGACCCCAGCTCCCTGGTGGACTGGGCGGCGCTGGCGAGGCTGCGCGGCACGCTGGTGCTGCTCATGGCCGTCGAGAAGATCGGCGCCATCGCCGCGGCCCTCGTCGCCTACGGCCGCGCCGCCGACACCCCCGTCGCCGTGGTCCAGGAGGGCACCACCCAGGCCCAGCGCCGGGTGGACGCGACCCTCGCCACCGTCGGGGAGAAGGTCGCGGCCGAGGGCGTACGGCCCCCGGCGGTCGTGGTGATCGGCGAGGTGGTCGCCCTCTCGTCCGGTGACCACCGGTGACGTACATCGGGCGTAACCGCCGGTAACTTATTCGCGTCGGGCTCATTGGCACCGCATCCAGGACAAGGCAGTATCACTTAAGTGGCTGATCTCATCACCGTCGATGATCCGGACGACCCGCGGCTGAGCGACTACACGGGTCTGACCGATGTGGAGCTGCGACGCAAGCGTGAGCCGGCCGAGGGCCTGTTCATCGCCGAGGGCGAGAAGGTGATCCGGCGCGCCCGGGCCGCCGGTTACGAGATGCGCTCGATGCTGCTGTCGTCCAAGTGGGTCGATGTGATGCGGGACGTGATCGAGGACGTCCCCGCCCCCGTCTACGCCGTCAGCCCCGAACTTGCCGAACGCGTGACGGGCTACCACGTCCACCGCGGCGCCCTCGCCTCCATGCAGCGCAAGCCGCTGCCGGACGCGGAGACGATCCTGGCGGACGCGCGGCGGGTCGCCATCATGGAGTCCGTCAACGACCACACCAACACCGGCGCCATCTTCCGCAGCGCGGCGGCCCTCGGCATGGACGCCGTGCTCCTCTCCCCGGACTGCGCCGACCCCCTCTACCGGCGCTCGGTCAAGGTCTCCATGGGCGCCGTCTTCTCCGTGCCGTACGCCCGCCTGGAGAGCTGGCCGCGCGGACTGGACGCGGTCCGGGACGCCGGTTTCAAGATCCTCGCCCTGACCCCCGACGAGAAGGCCACCACCATCGACGACGCGGCCCCGCACCGCCTGGAGCGGGTCGCGCTGATGCTGGGCGCGGAGGGCGACGGGCTCTCCACCCAGGCCCTGATGGCCGCGGACGAGTGGGTCCGTATCCCCATGGCCCACGGGGTGGACTCCCTCAACGTGGGCGCGGCGGCGGCGGTCGCCTTCTACGCGGTCACCTCGGGCAGGCCGGGGCGCTGACCCTTACGGCCGATCCGGCGCGGCGGCGGCTGGGCGCGGTGCCACGGCGTGCGGTGCTACCGAGTGCGGCCTACGGGGCGCGGGCCGCCCACTGCGGGCGCTGCCCAAGCAGATCGGCGGAAGTCGGTGGCGGTTCGAGGTGCCCCGTTGGGGCGCGGGGCTGTGCCGATGTGCGGCTCCGCCGCGTGGGCGCGACCGGCCACGACGGCGCCGCAGACGATCGACGGCATTTCGGTCGTTTCCAGCGGGGCGTTCAGCGCGGTGCCGCCGACCGCGACTCTACGGGGTGGGGCGTCACCGCATGCGGTACTGGCGAGCGCGGCGCCACCGACGAGACAGCCCCCGCCCCCGGCGGCCGATGCGGCGGCGCGCCCAGACCGCTGGCCGGGCCCTGGCAGCCCTGCGCCGCCGCGATCCCCAGCGCGACCAGCAGCGTCACCACGACGAACACGGTCAGCCGCTGCCGCAGCAGCCGGCGGTTCGGCCCGCCGGGGCGGCGTCCGTTCGGCGAGGTGCGCACGGTCTGGGCCGGGCGCCCCGGGCGATCCGCACGGGCGGGCGGCCGCGGGCCCCGGCGCTGCGCCGGACGCGCGGGCGTGTTCCGCCCCGAGGGACGCCCCGCGGCCCCGCCCGTACCGGCCCCGGACCGCGGGGAGGGGGATCCGCTCCGCGGCGTGGGCGTGCCGCCGGAGCGCCGCTCGGTGTGCTGGTCCGCGTACGCCTCGGGGCGCCGCCCCGGGGGGCGGCCCTGCCCGCCGCCGTAGCCCCCGGCACCGGCGCCGGAACCGTGACCATGCGCCTCGCGCGCGGCGATCTCCTTCAGCCGCAGCGACAGTTGCAGGGTGCTCGGCCGGTCCTCGGGGTCCTTGGCCAGGCAGGCGTGGAGCAGCGGCGCCAGGGCGTCCGGGACGCCCAGCAGCTGCGGCTCCTCATGGACCACGCGGTAGAGCATCACCTCGGAACTGCCGTGCCCGAACGGCGAGTCCGCCGTCGAGGCGTAGGCGAGCGTGGCGCCGAGCGCGAAGACGTCGGTCGCCGGGGTCACCGCCGCACCCCGCACCTGCTCGGGTGCGAGGAAGCCGGGCGAGCCGACCGCCGTGCCCACATGGGTGAGGGTGCTGGCCCCGGTCGCCCAGGCGATGCCGAAGTCGATGATGCGCGGGCCCTTGGGGGAGAGCAGGATGTTGGAGGGCTTGAGGTCGCGGTGGACGACCCCCGCCTCGTGGACCGCCAACAGCCCCTCCGCCAGCGCCGACCCGATCGACGCGACCTGGGCGGCGGGCAGCGGGCCCTCCTCGTTCACCTTGTCGTGGAGGGAGGGGCCCGGTACGTACTGGGTGGCGAACCAGGGGCGGTCGGCCTCCAGGTCGGCGGCCACCAGCCGGGCCGTACAGCCGCCGCGGATCCGCCGCGCGGCGGAGACCTCCCGGGCGAACCGGGACCGGAACTCCCGGTCCTCGGCGAGGTCGGGCCGGATCACCTTCAGGGCCACCCGCTGTCCGCGCCGGTCGGAGCCGAGGTAGACCACTCCCATACCGCCCGCGCCGAGCCGTCGGTGGAGGCGGAAGGAGCCGACGACACGCGGGTCCTCGCGCCGCAGCCGCATCATCGCCATGTCCGTCCCCTACCTCCGGTGGGGAGGCCCCTTCCCTTAACCCTTGGTGGGGAGCCCCATCCGCTGCCGTCTGCTTGCCGTTTGCCGTCGAACTGCCGCCGGTTCGCCGCTGTTGTTCCGCTGCCGTCCGTCTGACGTGCACAGCTTACGGATTGACGGCCCCTCGCGCTGAGAGGCCGCGCATGCGTCGGCCGATGGATTGTCAGTGGTGCCTGGGATCCTGGAGAAGTGGGCCGGAATCGTGGCAATCCGCGCTCGGGTCCGCTGCTGCGTGATCTCAAAAGGCCGTCTCAGAAGGGGGATTGAGACCGTGAAGGGTGATCGTGTGGAGATAGTCGTGGACGCGGGGGACACGACGCGGACGTATGAAGTGGTGGCCACCCGGGCGGGCCGGAGGGTCGAGACGGCGGTTCGGCGGGGGGTGGTGGAAGTGAGCGAAGTCACCCGTAATGGGTCCGTGGTGCGGACGGCCCGCTTCATGGCCAACCGGGTCCTGGCCCTGGTGGAGCAGCCGGTACCGCGGGGCGAGGAGGGGGAGGGTGAGTAGAGCTCGCACGCGCTCGGAGGGGCACACCCCGTGGACTCCGGAGGGCCTCCGGAGGGATCTCTTCCCCGGTCCCCTCCGGGAAGACCCCAAGGCGTGAGCGCGCGTCTCCACCCAGGGGAGTAGTCGGCGCCTCCCGGGGTCATCCTCCGGGAGGCCCGGCAATCGGTACGAAGGCATGACGCCGAGGACCGGGGCGCGCGCCTAATGTTGTCGTCAAGCGGCGGGCGCAGCACTCGTCCCCCGAGGTCAGACGCTCGCCGCCCCCAGATGTGACGGAGGAGGGACGATGGCGGACACGGCTGGACGCACGGTCATCGGAACACGTCGTCGCAGGTCCGTGAGCGCGGCGGTGGACGCGTTCGGCGGCCCGCAGACCGGCACCCGCCATCCTCTGGTCGCGGCGGCGATGGTGCTGCCGATGGCCATCCTCCTGACCATCACCTTCGGCGGCTGGGATGCCGTCGTCACACAGGCGTCGTCCGTGGCGGGAATGCTGGGGCGCTGAGCGCCCCAGGCCCGGGAGAGCGGCCCGGGCCGGGGACTTCCGGCCATTAACCCCGTGGGGACGGGGGTGCGGCGGACGGCACGAATGCCCGGACAGCTGGGGAGCTGTCCGGGCATCGCGCCTTTCCGAGGGCTGGTTCGGACCGCCGTCTTCGAGGCCGTCGGACCGCCGTCGTAAGGAGCTTGGCAACGGGCGCACGACGGTGGGGCCGACCGTTCCCGGTCGCCGTCGCCCGGGCCCACGATCCGTCGGCATGGGCCATGAGCGCCGACACGCTGCTCGCCGTCCTCCCGGTACGCGTGCCCGGTACCGGGCGCCTCGACGTCGGGAGAAGCCAGCCTGCGGGGATGGTGCGTACGGACACGGTGGCGACGATCCGGTCAGAGCTCGCGGGCTCGTACGGCAGGTCCCCGGTCGCGTCGATCGTGTCGAGCGTGGGAGCGACGCCAGCCTCGCTCGCCCGCTTGCGTGCGATGTCCGCCGCCGTCACCCGCCGCGCTCTGCTCGACGCGGCCGCCGAGCTCCTCGACCTCGGCGGTCCCGAAGCGGTCACCTTGCGCGAGGTGGGCGCGCGGGCAGGCGTGACGCGGGGAGCGCCGTACCGGCACTTCGCGGGCAAGGACAGCCTGCTGACCGCCGTCGCGACCGAGAGCTGGAAACGGATCGGCGACCAGGTGCACGCCCTGCGGACCGACCCGGCCCTGTCGGCCTCGGAGAAACTGCGCGGCGCTCTCCGCGCCCTCATCGGCGTCGGCCGGGACCAGCCGCACCTGTACCAGATGTTGTTCAGGTGGCGCGGACACCGCTCCGGAGAACGGGGCGAAGGGCTCCATCGTGTCCGGCGTCAGCTCTGCGCACCGGCGGGTGACACGGCCGCGGCCACCCGCGCGGCCGGACACTTTCAGGACGAGTTCCTGGCCATTGTCGCCGCCCTCGTGGGGGAGCGGAACGCACGGCACTACGGCGCCCTTCTGCTCACCAGCGCCCACGGCATCGCGACCATGGAGTTCAGCGGCCACCTCGACACCGACAGGTGGCACACCACCGCCGACGAACTCGTCGACACCCTCGTCCGCATGGTCGCGGACGCCGGCGAAACGACATAGCGTCGAGCATCCGCCGGTGATTCCGCCACCAGCGACCAGCCACAAGCCGATTGCTGACCGGCGGGAACGGCCGTGGGGTCGCTCCCACTCGGCATCCGTCAGATCATCCTGCCCACGCCAACGACGCGGGCACACCCTCGGCACGTCACGCCACTGGGCCCAGGCGCCGGGTCGTCGCCCACAGCACCAGGGCTGAGCAGCTGAATGCCGCTCCCAGGGCGGACACCGCTGTCCACCCGGCCGCCGCGTACGCCGTGGAGGAGCCGACCGCGCCGAGGGCGCTGCCTGCTGAGTAGAAGACCATGTAGCCACCGATGATTCTGCTTCCCGCATCGGGGTGGACGGTGTAGATGAGGGACTGGTTGGTGACGTGCACGGCCTGGACGGCGAAGTCCAGGAGGACCGCTCCGATGGCCAGGGCCCAGAGCGACTCCCGGGTGAAGGCCAGGGGGAGCCACGACACGGTGAGCAGGACCAGTGCGCTGCCCGTGGTCCGCTGGGCGAGGCCGCGGTCGTTCCATCGGCCGGCGGCTCCCGCGGCCGCGGCTCCGGCCGCTCCGGCGAGCCCGAACGCGCCGATCGCGGTGTGCGTCAGCGACCAGGGGGGACCGCTGAGTGGCTGGACGACGCTGCTCCATAGCGTGCTGAAGGCCGCGAAGACCAGCAGCGCCAGCATGCCGCGGACCCGGAGCAGGGGGTGCCGGGCGAACAGGACGACGGTCGACGCCAGCAGGCGCCGGTACGGCATGGTGACGGTCGGCGGCCGGTCGGTCGGCAGGGCGAGGCGCAGGAGCACGGCGAGCGTCGCGGTCACCACGGCCGACAAGAGGTAAACGGCGCGCCATCCGGCCAGGTCGGCCACGACGCCTGCCACGGTGCGGGCCAGCAGGATGCCGGTGATCACCCCGCTGGTGACCGCTCCGACGACCCGCCCCCGAAAGGCGGGAGCGGTGAGATGGGCCGCTGCGGCGACCATGGTCTGGGCGACGACGGCGAGCGCACCGACCGCCGCGAGGGCGGTGAGCAGCGCGGCGGTCCCGGGTGCCAGACCCGCGATCAGCAGCGCGGCGGCGAGCAGGCCGAGCTGGAGTGTGATCAGCCTGCGCCTGTCGACGAGGTCGCCGAGCGGGACGAGCAGGAACAGACCCGCGGCGTATCCGAGTTGGGTGACCGCGACGATGGCGCCGAGCAGGCCGGGGCCGAGCGCGAACTGCTCGCCGAGTGTGACCAGCAGGGGCTGGGCGAAGTAGACGTTGGCCACCGCGCTGCCACAGGCGACGGCGAAGAGCAGGACCAGGCGCGCGGATGGCGGCCCGGGTGGAGCGAGTGCGGTGTTCACGGCCGCCCGGCCGTCGGCCGTCGAGCAGTCACTCGGCATGCGGTGCCTCCTCATCGATGGTTGCAACTTGCTACCTGACCGGACCTTAAGTCAGGAGGTAGCATGTTGCAACCAGATGTGGTGCGAAGAGATGTGGCGCGAAGGAGGAAGCGCGATGGTCGCCCGTACGCGATTCGACGCCGAACCGTGTCCCGTGGCCCGGTCGATCGACGCCATCGGCGACTGGTGGTCCCTATTGATCGTGCGCGACGCGTTCGACGGCAGTCGCCGCTTCGGCCAGTTCCAGCGAAGCCTGGGCATCGCCAAGAACATCCTCACCAGTCGGCTGCGCACCCTCGAGCAGGCCGGAGTGATGACAACCGTGCCCGCCTCCGACGGCGGCCGCTACCAGGAGTACGTGCTCACGGAAAAGGGCCGCGCGCTCTTCCCCGTCATCGTGGCGCTGCGCCAGTGGGGCGAGGCGCACTGCTTCGGCCCAGGGGAGGAGCATTCGCGGCTCCTCGACCGTCGTAACGGGCTCCCGCTGAGCCCGCTGGAGATCCGCTCCAGCGACGGGCGCTCCGTCGGCCCGGACGAGACCCTCGTCGAAAAGCTCAGCAGTGCGGACGACATGGGCTGACCCGTCCTACGGCCACGGCGTCCCAGCCCGTCCCTCCGCGGACGGATCAGCGGGGGCGCAGGCCGTCGATGAGGAGGGCGCAGACGGACTCCAAGGCGGCCTCGGCACCCGGGGTCCGCCACTCGGGGGCGTGCGCCGGGTGGTGGTAGGCCATGGTGGCGTCGAAGACGGTCCGGGCCGTCGCGGTGGGGTCGGGGGAGGTGAAGTCGCCGCTGGTGACGCCGTCGGCGATGATGACGCGCAGTTGCTCGATCAGGCCGGCCACATGGTCGGAGGCCGCGCTGCTGTGCTCGGCCGCCAGGACCCGGTAGGTGGCGAAGAGCTCCGGGTCCTCGGACAGCAGGTGCCGCTTGGCGGCGAACAGCGTAGTGAACCAGGTGCGGAGCCGCTCGGGCGGTGCCTGCCGGGTGTCGGCCGCGACCGCCGCGAGGGGGTCGCGCGCCCGGCCCAGCCAGCGCCGGGTGACGGCTTCGCGCAGCGCGGCCTTGGACGGGAAGTGGCGGTAGACGCTGGCGTGGCTGACTCCCAGAGCCCGCGCCACGTCCAGCACCGTGGCCTTAGCCGGTCCATGGCGGCGCAGCACGTCCTCGGTGGCCGTCAGGATGGTCTCGGCGTCAAGGGGCCCCGAGCGCATCAGGGCTCGCCGTTCCGTATGCACCGCGCCGCGCGGCTCCCGGCCCCGGTGGCGGGCATCGCCTGCTCCCTCACTGCCCGATCCTCCTCGTGGCTCGTCAGAAGACCGCGAGCGGGTTGACGGGCACTCCGGTCAGCCCGTGGATACGCGGCGGCGCCACGGTGAGCAGGAAAGCATAGCGGTCCAGCTCCGCGCAGACGGCGGCGAGTTCGTCCACCTCGGCGGCGTCGATCAGGGGCAGGCCCATCATCGGCAGGGCGACCCGGTGCAGCGGCAGGGGGCAGGCGGGGTCCAGGGC
>NZ_JAEEAP010000025.1 GCF_016103465.1 Streptomyces sabulosicollis | reverse complement strand
CCCCCCGGTAGCGGCTCGCCCCTCCCCTCCCGTCAGCGGGCCTGGCAGGATCCTCGCCATGGCCCTCACCGTTCCGCGCCTGGACCGGCGCCGTGCCCTGCAGTCCGCCGCCGCGGGCCTCGTCGCCCTCGGGCTGCTGCTGTGGTGGCTGCTGGCGTCGGGCGGTGGCCCCTCGCCCAGCGGCCGGGCGACGTTCGCGACGGGGGTCTCCACCGGGGTCTACGACACCTATGGCCGGATGCTCCAGCAGGACCTCGCCCGGGACCTCCCCGACGTCGATGTGCGGCTGGAGCAGTCCAGGGGGTCCCCGGACAACGTCGAGCGGCTGGCCCGGGGCAGGGCCACCTTCGCCATCGCCGCCACCGACGCCGTCGCCGCCTACCAGGGGAAGGGAGCGGGGCGGCTGCGGGCCTGCGCCCGGCTGTACGACGACTACATGCAGCTGGTCGTGGCGAGGGGCTCGTCCGTACGATCGGCCCGCGATCTGAAGCATCTGCGGGTGGGGGTCGGCGACGACGGCTCGGGGGTGCAGTTGATCACCCGGGCGCTGATCAAGGCCGCCGGGCTCGACTTCGACCGGGACATCCGGGCGGAGCGGGTCGGCATCGACGCCATGCCGAGGCTGCTGCGGCAGGGCAAGCTCGACGCCTTCTTCTGGTCGGGCGGGCTGCCGACGACCGCGGTGCGCACCCTGGCCCACGCCTACCCGATCCGCCTCGTCCAGCTCGGCGACCTCACCGGCCCGCTGCACCGGCAGGGCGGGGTGACGCGCTACTACCGGGCGGCCACCGTGCCCGCCGACGCGTACCAGGAGATACGCAGGCCCGAGCCGGTCAAGACGATCGCCGTACCCAACCTCCTGGTCACCACGGACCGGGTGGACCCCGATCTGGCGGAGGGCGTCACCCGTACGGTGATAGAGAACCGGGACCGCATCGGGGCGAAGGTGCACGCCGCCCAGAAGGTGGACCTGCGGACCGCCGTCTTCACCGATCCCCTCCCCCTCCACGAGGGCGCGGCGCGCTACTACCGCTCGGTCAAGCCGTAGTCCGGCACCGCTGCCGTCCCGATCCGGCCGGCGACCGGGACCTCCTCGGGCAGGATCAGCGCATGACAGTGAAGAACGGCAGGCGGTGGAACCACAACATCCACTACCACCCGCGTATCCTCCGCGCGGTCCCC
This sequence comes from Streptomyces sabulosicollis, assembly GCF_016103465.1. Lineage (GTDB taxonomy): Bacteria > Actinomycetota > Actinomycetes > Streptomycetales > Streptomycetaceae > Streptomyces > Streptomyces sabulosicollis. The sequence continues at coordinate 41,153 of NZ_JAEEAP010000025.1, read as the reverse complement.
GAGGGTGCTCAGCGCGCCCTCGACGTCGGCTGCGGCGAGGGCATGCTCGCCCGTGAGCTCCGGCGGACCGTGCCGCACGTCACCGGGATCGACCTCGACGCGGCCAGTATCGATCAGGGGCGTGCGTACCGGGACGATGTCGACTACGTCCTCGGCGATTTTCTGAGCCATCCCTTCGAGCCCGGCTCGTTCGACGTCATCGCGTCGGTGGCCGCCCTGCACCACATGGACGCCGCCACCGGACTGGCCCGCATGCGCGAGCTGCTGCGGCCCGGCGGGGTCCTGGCCGTTGTCGGTCTCGCCCGGAACACCCTCCCGAGGGATCTGCCGCGCGTCCTCGCCGCCGTGGCCGTCGGCACCGTCCACCGCGCCAGAAAAGGGCACTGGCAGCACTCTTCGCCCGTCGTGTGGCCGCCGCCGGTGACCTACCCACAGATGCGAGCGCTGGCCGCCGAGCTGCTGCCCGGCTCGCGGTACCGCCGTCACGTCCTGTGGCGCTACAGCATCGTCTGGCGCAGGCCGCGGGGCTGAGCGGCGAGCGGCCGCAAGGCCCGCGTCACGTCCTTACGGTCGTCACGGTCTCACCGGGCCCGGTGCGCGGGACCGTAATGGTCACGCGCAGACCGCGGGGCTCGTTGGGGGCGTAGTCGATCGTGCCCCCGCCCGCCGCGAGCAGCGCGCGGGTGATGGACAGGCCCAGGCCCGAGCCCGAGACGTTCTGGTGGCGGCTGCTGCGCCAGAAGCGGTCGCCGATGCGGGCGAGTTCGTCCTCGGTGAGTCCCGGGCCGCCGTCGGCGACGACGATCGCCACGGTGTCGCCCTCCGTCCGCGCCGAGACCTCCACATGCGCCCCCTCGGGCGTGAACTTCAAGGCGTTGTCGACGACGGCGTCCAGCGCGCTGGACAGGGCCACCGGGTCGGCCCAGCCGGTGATGGCCGCGGGGCCGGTGTAGGCGAGCCCGACCTCCTCCCGCTCGGCCACCGGGAGCCAGGCGTCCACCCGGTCGGTCGCCAGCTCCGCGATATCGGTGAGCCGCAGGTCCGCGGCGGAGTGCTCGGCCAGGGCGAGATCGAGGAGATCGTCCAGGACCCTGGCCAGGCGCCTGCCCTCCGCGCGCACCGAGGCGATCTCCTCATGGCCGTCCGGCAGCTCCAGCGCCAGCAGCTCGATGCGCAGCAACAGCGCGGAGAGCGGATTGCGCAGCTGGTGGGAGGCGTCTGCCACGAACGCCCGCTGCTGTTCCAGGACTTGCTCGACGTTGTCGGCCATCTCGTTGAACGAGCGGGCCAGCCGCCGCAGCTCCGGGGGCCCGGAGGCGGCCGCGACGCGCGACTGCATCCGTCCGGTCGCGATGTCATGGGTCGCGGTGTCCAGGACCCGCACGGGCCGCAGCACCCATCCGGTGAGCCGGAAGGCGGCGCCCACGGCCAGCAGCATCGCGGCGCATTCGCCCGCGGCGATGACCAGCCAGCCGTGCAGGATCCGCGACCGCATCTGGCCGGTGGGCGAGTCGGTGACGACGACGGCCACCACGTCCCCGTCACGGACGACGGGAGAGGCCACGGTGAGCCTGCCCCGCTGCCAGGGCCACACCTGGGGCGGATCGTGGCTGCGGCGCCCGGCGAGGGCCTCGTCGAACGCCTGGGCGCTCTCGCCCGAGTCCGCCAGCCGCCAGCCGCCGGGCGCCTCGGCCATGGGCGGTGCGTGCCGGTCCCGGTAGAAGACCCCGGCCCGGATGCCGTACAGGTCGTGGTAGCGCTTGAGCTCGGAGCGCAGGGTGTCCAGCCGCTCGTCCCCCTCGGCGCCGACCGCCCCGGTGGGCCCGGCGGTGACGAACTGGGCGAGCGCGGCGAAACGCGCGGTGTCGTCGATCCGGTCGACGACCACCCGCTGCTGCTCCCGGGCGGCCAGGCTCCCGGCGAGCGGGAAGCCGAGCGCGAGCAGTACGCCCGCCATGAGGACGATGAGGAGCGGGAGGAGCCGAGTGCGCACCGAGGGAGCCCCGGTCGCTCAGCGGGCCGGGGCGACGAGGCGGTAGCCCACCCCGCGCACCGTCTCGATCAGGGCGGGCATCCGCAGCTTGGAGCGCAGGGAGGCGATGTGGACCTCCAGGGTGCGTCCCGTCCCCTCCCAACTCGTGCGCCAGACCTCGCTGATGATCTGCTCCCGGCGGAAGACGACACCGGGGCGCTGGGCCAGCAGGGCGAGCAGATCGAACTCCTTACGGGTGAGCGAAACGGTCGTGCCGTTGACGGAGACCTGGCGGGTGGGCAGCTCGATGGTCACCGGCCCGAGCCGCAGTGGCGGATGAGAGCCGTCCGGGCTCTCCTCGGCGCCGTGGCCCGGGTCGTGGGCGGCGGTGCGGCGGCTGACGGCGTGGATCCGGGCGAGCAGTTCCATCGTGTCGTACGGCTTGACCACGTAGTCGTCGGCGCCGAGGTTGAGCCCGTGTATCCGCGAACGCACATCGGCGCGCGCCGTCACCATGATCACGGGTGTGGCGGTGCGCTTGCGGATCTTGCCGCACACCTCGAAACCGTCCTGGTCGGGCAGGCCGAGGTCGAGGAGCACCACGCCGAAGGGGGCGCCCGCGTCGGGCAGCAGCGCCTGCAGCGCCTCCTCGCCGCTGCGGGCGTGGGTGACCTCGAAACCGTGCCGGGAGAGGATGGCGGACAGGGCCGCGGCGACGTGGTTGTCGTCCTCGACGAGCAGCAGTCTCACCGGCCCCTCCGCCACCTTCCCGTATCAGGGGAGACGCGCCCCGTACGCGTCCCCGTCACCATGGCTTCGAATGCGGCCACGAACATGGCCACAGGGCATCCACCCCGATCGGCGGGCAGCCGTCAAGACGCATTCGGTCACACACTGGTTTCCGTTACGCAGCCGGTACGGCGCGCGTCGTCCCGTTCACGCAGAGTGTCGCGCCGCAGCCATATCGTTATCCTCAATTTCAGCTCAGATGTAATGACGCTGGTCGCGGGCGCTCATTAGTGTCCTCCCAACCGAGGAGGACGGAGCGAGACGCCGATGAGCGAAGTATCGGTGACCAAGGACGCCGCACCGGTGGCGAACGCGTTGGTTGCGTTGTCAGGAGTCAACAAGCACTTCGGCGCGCTGCATGTGCTCCAGGACATCGACCTGACCATCAGCCGGGGCGAAGTGGTCGTCGTCATCGGGCCGTCCGGGTCCGGGAAGTCGACGCTGTGCCGCACGGTCAACCGGCTGGAGACGATCGACTCCGGCTCCATCACGATCGACGGCAAGCCGCTGCCCCAGGAGGGCAAGGAACTCGCCCGGCTCCGTGCCGACGTCGGCATGGTCTTCCAGTCCTTCAACCTCTTCGCGCACAAGACGGTGCTCGAGAACGTGATGCTGGGCCAGGTCAAGGTCCGTAAGGCGGACAAGAAGGCCGCCGAGGAGAAGGCCCGCACGCTGCTCGACCGGGTGGGCGTCGGCGCCCAGGCGGACAAGTACCCGGCCCAGCTGTCCGGCGGCCAGCAGCAGCGCGTGGCGATCGCGCGCGCCCTGGCCATGGACCCGAAGGTGATGCTCTTCGACGAGCCGACCTCGGCGCTGGACCCGGAGATGATCAACGAGGTGCTGGAGGTCATGCAGCAGCTCGCCCGGGACGGCATGACGATGGTCGTCGTCACCCATGAGATGGGCTTCGCCCGCTCCGCCGCGAACCGGGTGGTCTTCATGGCCGACGGCCGGATCGTCGAAGAGGCCGAGCCGGAGCAGTTCTTCAACAACCCCCGCAGCGACCGGGCCAAGGACTTCCTGTCGAAGATCCTTCACCACTGAGCCCGCTGAGTCCGCACTGGCTCGGCAGACCGCCGGCGGCACGTTCGCCACTGCGTATCTGAACCGCGTACTGAACACAGAGGGATGGGCACCATGAGGATTCGTAAGACGGCCGCGGCGGCCACAGTGGTTCTCGCGCTGGCCGCGACGGCGACCGCCTGTGGCGGCGAGAAGGGCACCGCCGGGGACAAGCCGAAGGGCGGCGAGGTCTTCAGCGGCGACTACACGGTCGCCAAGGACGTGAAGATCGACTCGCCGACCCTGAAGGCGGCACAGAAGCGCGGCAAGCTCGTCATCGGCGCCAAGGCCGACCAGCCCTTCCTCGGGTTCCAGGACACCGAGGGCAAGCGTTCCGGCTTCGACATCGAGATCGCCAAGATGGTCGCCGCCGACCTCGGCTTCTCCGCGGACAAGATCAGCTTCAAGACGGTGGACTCCAACGTCCGCGAGACCTCCATCTCCAAGGGCCAGGTCGACTACTACGTCGGCACCTACACGATCAACGACGAGCGCAAGAAGCAGGTCGGCTTCGCGGGCCCGTACTACCAGGCCGGTGCCGACCTGCTGGTCCGCATGGAGGACAAGGGCAAGATCACCGGCCCGGACAGCATCAAGGGCAAGAAGGTCTGCTCGATCGTCGGCTCCACCCCGCTCCAGGAGATCAAGAAGCCGAAGTACGGCGCCAAGACCACCGAGCTGAGCAAGTACTCGCTCTGCGTCAAGCAGCTGCTCGACGGCCAGGTCGACGCGGTCACCACCGACGACGCCATCCTCAAGGGCTACGCCGCCCAGCGCTCGAGCAAGCTGCACGTGGTCGGCAAGCCGTTCACCGAGGAGCCGTACGGCATCGGCATGAACAAGAACGACAAGGCGCTCCGCGACGCGATCACCGACTCGCTCGAGAAGCACATCAAGAACGGCGACTACAAGAAGGCGTACGAAGGCACGCTCGGCAAGTCCGGCTCGTCCTACGTCGCGCCGAAGACGCCCCTGCCCCGCTACTGAGCAGGGATCCCTCACCGGGCCGTTCGCTCGCTCACCCGTTCGCCTGTTCACCTCGAAGCCGGTGCGCTCCGCACGCCGCTGACCTGACCGCTACCGCGGAGAATCGATGAACGTACTCCTCGATCATTTGCCCCAGTTCCGGGAGGGGTTCCTGGGAACCCTCTCCATCACGGCGGCCAGTGCGGCGCTGGCCCTCGTGCTGGGCGTCGTCATAGCCGGCTTCCGGGTGTCGCCCATACCGCCGCTGCGGGCGTTCGGGACGGCCTGGGTCACCCTGCTGCGCAACACCCCGCTGACCCTGCTGTTCCTGATCTCGTTCTTCGTGGTCCCGCAGATCTTCTTCCCGGGGACGAGCCCCTTCGTCCTCGCCATGATGGCGCTGGGCTGCTACACGTCGTCCTTCGTCTGCGAGGCCGTGCGGTCCGGTATCAACACCGTGCCGCTCGGCCAGGCGGAGGCCGCCCGCAGCCTGGGGATGACCTTCTTCCAGACCCTCCGGCTGATCGTCCTCCCCCAGGCCACCCGGTCCGTGATTCCGCCCATGAGCAGCATCTTCATCGCGCTCACCAAGAACTCGGCCATCGCCGGGGCGTTCAGCAACACCGAACTGTTCAATGTCTCGAAGCTGCTGAGTGACAAGGGCTTCGCGATCGGCTGGATCTTCCTGTGGATCGCGCTGTGCTACCTGGTCATCACGTTCGCCATCAGCGGTCTCTTCCGGCTGCTGGAGAACCGCCTGGAGGTGGCCCGATGAGCTCGAGCGTCCTGTACGACGCCCCCGGCCCGAAGGCCCGCGTCCGGAACCGGATCTTCTCCGTGGTCGGCGGCCTGGCCGTCCTCGGGCTGATCGTCTTCGCCGTGGTGCGGCTGAACGCCAAGGGGCAGTTCGCACCCGAGATGTGGGACATCTTCAACTACGCGGGAGTGCGCACCAGCATCCGCGACGGTGTGGTCACCACCCTGAAGGTGTTCGCGGTCGCGGCGGTCCTCTCCCTCGCCCTCGGTGTGCTGCTCGCCGTCGGCCGGCTCTCGGACCACAAGGCCGTCCGCTGGTTCGCGACCGGCTTCATCGAGCTGTTCCGGGCCGTCCCGCTGCTGATCACCATCTACGTGCTGTGGGTGCTCTTCCTGACCTACCGCTCGGACCTGGGCCTCAGCGGTGACAACACCGGCTTCTGGGCCCTGGTCATCGGGCTGACCGTCTACAACGGCTCGGTCCAGGCCGAGGTCCTGCGGGCGGGCATCAACTCGGTGCCCAGGGGCCAGCGCGAGGCCGCGTACGCCCTGGGCATGCGCAAGACCCAGGTCATGATGACGGTCCTGGTGCCGCAGGCCGTACGGGCGATGCTGCCGACCATCATCAGCCAGCTGGTGGTGACGCTGAAGGACACCTCCCTCGGCTATGTCATCACCTACCAGGAGCTGCTGTTCCAGCTTCAGCAGCTGGCCGGCAACATCGTCGTCAACGACGAGAACCCCTACGTTCCGGTGATCATCGTCGGCGGTGTCATCTACATCGCGATGTGCCTGGCCCTCTCCGCCCTCGCCACCTGGATCGAGCGGCGCGGCCGCCGCGCCAAGACCGGCATCCGGGTCGCGGACGCCGGACAGCCGCTCGCGGCCGCCGACGCGCTCGACGTCGTCGACCAGTCCGCGACCTCCGCTCCGGACGCGTCGGCGGGCAAGACGAACTGAGGGGCCGTCCGGAGACCGGGCCGCCGTCCGGAGACCGGGCCGCCGTCCGGGGACCGGACGGACGCCGCCCGGAGGGCCGGGCGGGCGAGCGAGACCCCTACCAGGGCGGTGGCGCACGCGCCACCGCCCTTCGTCGCTTGACGCGGGCAGCGGCAGTCGGTTGCATGCTTTCTGTGATCGCTCACCGGGTTTCAACTGCCAATTTCCGTACGTCACGTACGACCCGCAGGGCTACGGGAACCGCACCGTGGACCCGGTGATCGTCGCCGGGGCGGGCCCGGTCGGCCTCACCCTGGCCCTCGCCCTCGCGCGCCTCGAGGTGCCCGTCATCCTGCTGGACGAGTCCACGGAAGGCGAGGAGAGCCGTCTGGCCCGCACCGTCGTGCTGCGCCCGGACGCCGCCGCCCTGCTGGAGCGGCTGGGCTGCCGGGTCACCGCCCGCACCCGGCCGTGGACCGGATGGCGCACGATGCGGCGGCGGCAGCTGGTGCGGCAGGTGCCCCTGACCCCCGGCGGCCTCTTCGGCGGCTCCCCGTCGCCCGGGCGCGGCACCGGCGGCCGGGACGGCGGCCTTACGGAGGCCATGGACGCTCCCGGCGGCGACGGGCCCTCGCCGGAGGACGAGTCGGCACCGGTGTCGGCGCCCTCACCGCTGCATCTGCCCCAGCACGAGCTCACCAGGGCGCTGCGGGGCTCGCTGGCCGCCATCGGCGACGAGGACCTCGTCCGGATCGTCCCCGGGACCCGGATCGACGACCTGGAGCAGGACGACCACGGGGTGGGGGTGCGCACCCGGGGCGCCCAGGCCACCTGGTGGCGGGGCAGCTATCTGGTGGGCTGCGACGGGCCTCGGTCGACCGTCCGCAAGCTCCTGGGCGTGCGCTTCCCGGGCCGTACGGCGGTGGAGCGGCACGCCGTCGCCGCCCTGCGCGCCGAACTCCCCTGGCCCGGCGAGGCCGTGCTGCACCGCTCCCCGCCCTGGCGCAGCATCGACGCGGAGGTGACCGCCCGGCCGCTGCCGCACGGCCTGTGGCGGATCGACTGGCTGCTGCCGCCCGGCCGCGACCTCGTCACCCCCGACGCCCTGATGGTGCGGGTGCGCGACACCCTCGCGGGGTGGTGCGGGGAATCCGAGCCCCCCTATGAGCTGCTGGACACCGGCGTGCACACCGTGCACCACCGGCTCGCGCTGCGCTGGCGCGTCGGACGCGCCTTCCTGGCCGGGGACGCCGCCCATCTGCTGGGCGCGCTCGGCACCCAGGGGCTCGAGGAAGGGCTGCGGGACGTCGACAACCTCGCCTGGAAGCTGTGCCTCGCCTGGCACCACGGGGCCTCGGAGGCCCTGCTGGACAGCTATCAGGCGGAGCGGCGCGGAGCCGTCGGGGCCCGGCTGCGCGCGGCGGACCAGGCGCTGCCGCTGGTGCGGGCGGCCGGCGGCTGGCACGCGGTACGGCGCACCGTGCGGCCGGGCGGCGCGCGCGGGCACGACGCGCTGCTCACCGACGGTCACCTCGGGCGGGGTCCGCTGGGCGCGCCCCCCGTCTACGACCGCTCGCCGCTGGCCCCGGCCGCGCCGCCGGACGGTTCGGTCACGGTGGGCACGGCTCTCGGGGCCCCGGTCGCCGATGTGCCGGTGACCGCACCGGACGGCTCGGTCGTACGGCTGCGGGAGCGGCTCGGCCGGGAGCTGCTGGTGGTGTTGGTCGCCCCCGGCACCGGGGTGTGGGACCGCCGCCACTGGATGCGCGCCGGGCTGATGCCTCGGCTCGCGGCGGCCGTCGCGGCGCTGCCCCTGCGCACCGAGCTGCTGGTCACCGAGGCGTATCCGGGGGCCCCGGCGCACACCGTGCTGCTGGTGAGGCCGGACGGCCATCTCGCCGCTGCGCTGTCCGGGGTGCGGCCGAGCGCGCTGTACGCGTGCGCGGACGCGGCCCGGGGCGGAAACGCAGCCAGGGGCACGCCGGCGGAGGCGAGCGTGCGGCGGTGATGCGGGGGCCGCGGCGGTGATGCGAGGGCCGCGGCGGTACCGCGGGGGGCCTGGCCGTGATACGTGATACGGGGCCGTAGCCGTGATGCGGGGGCCGCGGGCTGTGCGCGGGGCGCCTGGGCGCTCCCGGAAGCGCTCGCGCGCCTGGTCGTGTCTCCGGACGCGTGGTCCGTGTCCCGGCGCGGGTGGTCATCTGCGGGCGCGGGTGGTCCGTGTCCCGGCGCGCGTGGTCCGTCTCCCGGCGCGGGTGGTCGCCTGCGGGCGTGCGCGGTCCGGGCGCGAGCCGGTGAGGTTGACCTTCCTTTCCGGCACATGATTCACTTCGCAGCGTGACTGACACCTGCTTGCCTCGCTTCTGGCGGAGGGTCCATCTGGACCTGGTCCGCTACGCGGGCTGTGTCTGTCGTCCGTCCTGTTGATCCGCCTCTTCTCCGCGCGGCGCGGCCGCGTCCCTTTCGCGATCACTCAGGACGGTCCTCTGTGCCCGACGTACGCACTCCCACCCCTGGCTCCGTGCGCCCCTCCACGGACCTCATCATGGACTCCGGTTCCGGCCCCGCCGCTCCGCCCAGCGCCGCGGAACTGCTCGACTTCGCCCGCCGGACCGCCGCCGACGCCGAGCTCGTCGCCTCCCTTCCGCTCGATCCGGAGGGCCGCACCTGGCTGCGCCTCGACGGGCCGGGCGGCAGTGAAGCCTGGCTGATCGGCTGGCCTCCGGGGACCGGCACCGGCTGGCACGACCACGGCGGCTCCCACGGTGCCTTCGTCTCGGCGGCGGGTGAGCTCAACGAGCAGTCACTCGCCGCGCGTCTGCCCACCGAGGGCTGGAAGACCCTGGAGCTGGCCGACGGTGTGGACCGCGAGCGGCGGCTGCCCGCCGGGCAGGGCCGCGCCTTCGGACCGCATCATGTGCATGAGGTGATCAACCCGTCCGACACCGAGCATGCGGTGTCGGTGCACGCCTACTATCCGCCGCTGCCGCTCATGCGGCGCTACAGCCGCACCGGTCAGACGCTGCGGCTGGAGCAGGTCGAGCGGCCCGAGGAGTGGGGATAACGCGATGGGCACGAGCAAGCGGAGCGTGGACGAACTGCTGGCCGGGGCTCGCGAGGAGCTCGACCGGCTGGACCCCCTCGACGCCGCCGCGGCGCAGGCAGAGGGCGCGCTGCTGGTGGACATCCGGTACGCGGCGCTTCGGGAGCGCGACGGCACCATCCCGGGGGCGCTGATCGTGGAGCGGAACGAGCTGGAGTGGCGGCTCGACCCGCAGTGCGACCACCGGCTGCCCGAGGCCACCCATCACGATCTGCGGGTCGTGGTGGTGTGCAACGAGGGCTACGCGTCCAGCTTCGCCGCGGTCTCGCTGCGCCGACTGGGCCTGGAGCGGGCGACCGATCTGATCGGCGGCTTCCAGGCGTGGCGCGCGGCGGGTCTCCCGGTGAGCTGAGGGTCCGTCAGCGCCTTCAGGGCCTTTCACAGCCCGGGACGGGGGCTCACAACGCGGTCGCTGAACCTCTCAGGGGTCGGGGCTGAAGACGCTCACAGGTCGGGGAGATGGTGCTCCAGCAGCTCCGGATCCTCCCCTTCCTCCTCCAGCGCGCGCCGCACCACCCGCAGTGCCAGCCCCTCGGAGTAACCCTTGCGGGCCAGCATCCCGGCGAGGCGGCGAATCCGCTTCTCCCGATCCAGTCCGCGGGTGGCCCTCAGCTTGCGCTCGACCAGCTCGCGGGCGGTCCGCTCCTCCTGATCGGCGTCGAGCTGTCCCACGGCGTCGTCGATCAGGACGGAGTCCACGCCCTTGGTACGCAGCTCACGGGCGAGCGCCCGCCTGGCGAGCCCCCGGCTGTGGTGCCGGGACTCCACCCATGCCCCGGCGAACGCCGCGTCGTCGATCAGTCCGACGTCCTCGAACCGGGACAGCACCTCCTGCGCCGCGTCATCGGGGATGCCCCGGGTGCGCAGCGCGTCCGCGAGTTGCTTACGGGTGCGTGGGGTCCCGGTGAGCAGGCGCAGGCAGATCGCCCGCGCCTGCTCCTCCGGGCCGAGCGGCGGCCCCTGCTCGGCCCTCGACAAGGAGGGGGCGCCGCTGTCCGGACGGTCCGGGCGCTCAGGACGGCCTGGGCCGTCCTGCCATTCGGTCCGCCGTGTCATGGATCAGCTCTTGGCCGCGGCGGTCTTGGCCGCCTTCGCTCCGGACTTGGCCGCCGGGGCTGCCACGGCCTTCGCCGGTGCGACGGCGGTCACGCCCGCGGCACCCGCCGCGTCCACGGCGGGCTCCGCGGCCGCCGGGTCCTGGGGCTTCACTCCGATGCCGAGCTTTTCCTTGATCTTCTTCTCGATCTCATTGGCGAGATCGGGGTTGTCCTTCAGGAAGTTGCGGGCGTTCTCCTTGCCCTGGCCGAGCTGGTCGCCCTCGTAGGTGTACCAGGCACCGGACTTGCGGATGAAGCCGTGCTCGACGCCCATGTCGATCAGGCCGCCCTCGCGGCTGATGCCCTGGCCGTAGAGGATGTCGAACTCGGCCTGCTTGAAGGGCGGCGCGACCTTGTTCTTGACGACCTTGACGCGGGTGCGGTTGCCGACCGCGTCGGTGCCGTCCTTGAGCGTCTCGATCCGGCGGATGTCCAGTCGCACCGACGCGTAGAACTTCAGTGCCCGGCCACCGGTGGTGGTCTCCGGGGAGCCGAACATCACGCCGACCTTCTCCCGGAGCTGGTTGATGAAGATCGCGGTGGTCTTGGACTGGTTGAGCGCACCGGTGATCTTGCGGAGCGCCTGGCTCATCAGCCGGGCCTGGAGGCCGACGTGGGAGTCGCCCATCTCGCCCTCGATTTCCGCGCGCGGCACCAGGGCGGCGACGGAGTCGATGACGATGAGGTCGAGGGCGCCGGAGCGGATCAGCATGTCGGTGATCTCGAGCGCCTGCTCGCCGTTGTCCGGCTGAGACAGGATCAGGGAGTCGGTGTCCACGCCCAGCTTCTGCGCGTAGTCCGGGTCGAGGGCGTGCTCGGCGTCCACGAAGGCGACGGTGCCGCCGGCCCGCTGGGCGTTGGCCACCGCGTGCAGGGTCAGGGTCGTCTTACCGGAGGACTCGGGGCCGTAGACCTCGACCACCCGGCCACGCGGCAGACCGCCGACGCCGAGCGCGACGTCGAGAGCGGTCGACCCGGTGGGGATCACCTCGACCGGCTCGTTCGGTCGCTCGCCCATGCGCATCACGGCGCCCTTGCCGAATTGCCGTTCAATCTGTGCGAGCGCGGCGTCGAGCGCCTTCTCGCGGTCGGTTCCTGCCATGGGTCCCACCCGGTTTGCTTGAGTCGATCGCTTCACGTCCAAGACGCTAGCGCCTGCCACTGACAAGCGGCCCTGACGTCCTCGGCCTGTGGATAACTGCCGGAGCCTCCATGAGAATGGATGTTCGATTTTTGTGTCAACTGCGCCGCGCCAGCGCGGCGCGCACCCGCGCGAGGGCCGAGGCCCCGCGCCGCCGCGTGCGCCCGTGCACCCGCGGATCGTCGGTCACGTCATAGCGCTTGATGTACGCGCCGAGGAACGCCTGCAGCGTCGCGGTCGCCGGAATCGCGATCAGCGCGCCCACCGCGCCCAGCAGCGCGGTGCCCGCTATCACCGATCCGAAGGAGACGGCCGGGTGGATGTCCACCGTCCTGGCGGTGATCCTCGGCTGGAGCAGATAGTTCTCGAACTGCTGGTAGATCACGACGAAGATCAAGACCCACAGCGCGTACCAGGGCTCGACGGTAAACGCGATCAGCATCGGCAGGGCCCCGGCCAGGTAGGTGCCGATGGTCGGGATGAACTGCGAGATCAGCCCCACCCAGACGGCGAGCGCCGGGGCGTAGGGCACGCCCAGGGCCTCCAGCAGGATGTAGTGGGCGACCCCCGAGATCAGTGCCATCAGCCCGCGCGAGTAGATGTAGCCGCCGGTCTTGGCGACCGCGATCTCCCAGGCGCGCAACACCTCGACCTGCCGGGTGGGCGGCAGCACCGAGCACAGGGCGCGGCGCAGCCGGGGCCCGTCGGCGGCGAAGTAGAAGGCGAACAGGGTCACCGTCAGCGTCTTGAACAACCCACCGAGCACCTGTGCGGAGACGTCCAGCACATTGTCCGCGCTGTTCTTGACGTAGCTCTGCAGCCAGTCGGAGTGCAGCAGGCTGTCCTGGATCTCCAGTCGCGACAGATGCGTGTGGAACGTGTCGTTGATCCAGCTGACCACGTCATCGAGGTACTTCGGGAAGTCCTGCACCATGGTGATGATCTGGTCGGCGAGCATCGAGCCGAGCAGGGTGAAGAAGCCCGCGGCGCCGACGAGGATGGCGAGAAAGACCAGCCCCGTGGCCAGCCCCCGGCGCATACCGCGGGCGGCCATCCGGTCCACGGCCGGTTCGATCGCGAGCGCCAGGAAGAACGCGATCAGGATGTTCAGCAACAGCCCGGTCAGCTGATCGAAGGCCCAGGTCGCAAGGCGGTAACAGGCCACCAGCGCGAGTGCGAGCACCATGGCGCGCGGCAGCCAGCGCGGCATGCGCGCGGCGGGTTGCGGGGGATCCGAGGAGGCCCGAGCGGCGCTCGGGTTGTCGTCGGCGTCGGGGGAGAGGGTCTCTTCGGTCGGGGCCACGGAGCAAGTGTGGCGTACACCGGTCGAAGAAATCCGGCCACCCCGAGAAGCTGATGCGCCAGGAGCGTCCGGAGACCGCTCAGCGCTTGCTCTGGGGGATCTCCATCGCGGCGCAGACCCCGCGCCAGACGTCCTTGGCCTCCCAGCCGTCCCTCAGCGCCTCGTGCACCGTCCGGCCACCGAGTTGCGACATCACATGATCACGCGCGAAGGAGTCGGCGTACGCCTCGCCGAAGTGGTCCGCCATTCGCTGCCAGAAGTCCGTCAACCGCATGTTCCCAGTATCGCGCTCCCGGGGTGCACCGGTGCGTGAGCCCCCTACCGACCGTGTCTTCCGGCCTACGGTCTGTCCATGGATCGATCCGCAAGCCTCCCTTCCCCGCCCCCCTTGCCCACGCCCGGGTCCGCCGAGCCGGCCCGGCCGGCCGGGCCCTCGGCGCTCTCCCGCGCCGAGCGGTTCGTCTGGCTGTCCGCCCGCGTGCTGGAGCAGCGCAGATTCGCGTATCACTTCCTGGGCGGCGGCGCCGAGGCGGTCGAGACCGCGCTGGCCGCGTACCTGGGGACCGACGGGGGCTACGGCCATGCGCTGGACCCGGATCTGCGCGGCCCGGTGAGCCAGCCCGCGCACGCCGTGCACGCCTTACGGGTGCTCGACGGGATCGGGCGGTGCGGCGGGCAGCGGGCGGAGCGGCTGTGCCGCTATCTGACGTCCGTGTCCACCCCGGACGGCGCACTGCCCGTCTGCCACCCCTCGCCGCACGGCTATCCGGCGGCACCCTGGCTCCCGTCGGCGGACGAGCCGCGCGGTGATCTGCTGACCACCGGGCCGGTGGTGGGGCTGCTGCACCGCAACGAGGTGTGGCATGCGTGGCTCTTCCGGGCCACGGACTTCTGCTGGGCGGCGGTCGCCGCCCTGACGGAGGGCGGCGCCGCGGCGCGTCCGTACGAGGTCGCGGCGGCCGTCGCCTTCCTCGACGGGGCACCGGACCGGACCCGCGCCGAGGCGGCGGCCGAGCGGCTCGGCCGCCGGGTGCGGGAGGAGCGGCTGATCCCGCCGCCCCCGGCCCCCGAGCCCGCCGGGGACCGCACCCCGCCACCGGGGCCCTGTGAGCCGCTCCAGGTGCACGACATCGTCCGTACGCCCGGCTCGCTGGCGCGCCGGTGGTTCACCGACGCCGAGGTGGAGCGGTCCCTGGACGCTCTCGTGGCCGCACAGCAGGAGGACGGCGGCTGGCCGCCGCACCGGCGCGCGTGGACGCCGGGGGCCACGCTGGAGTGGCGGTCGGTGGCGACCGTCGAGGCGCTGCTGACGCTGCGGGCCTACGGACGGCGGATCTGAGCGCGGGCGTCCGCGGCCGTCACAGGGCCCGCACGCCGGCCGTGACGGCGACGGCCACGGCGACCACCACCAGGAAGGGGGCGCGGAACACCAGCGCGAGCGCCGCCGCCCCCAGCCCGGCCGCCCTCGCGTCCAGGAGGAGGTCCCGGCCGTCGGCGAAGGTCTGCTGGGCGGTGAGGGCGGCCAGCAGGGCCACGGGCAGCAGCGCGGCCAGACGCCTGACGAGCGGGCGCTCCAGGACTCCGGCGGGCACCGACAGGCCGAGCAGCTTGACCAGGTAGCAGCCCGCCGCGGTGACGCCGATGGCGATCCAGGTGGTCATCGGCGCTCACCCCGCTCCGCGCCGCGCGCCATGCGTCCGTGCACCGTAAGGACGACGGGAGCGGCGAGCGCCGCCACCAGGACCGGGACCCCGGCGGGCAGCACCGGCTGGCACAAGAGCACCAGGAGGACGCCGAGACCGGCCACGGCCCGTTCGACGGCGCCGCTGAGCATGGGCGCCAGCAGGGCGAGGAAGACGGCGGGCCCGGCGGCGTCCAGGCCCCAGGCGTCGGTGTCGCCGAGCGCGGACGCCCCCAGGGCGCCGATCAGCGTGGTGAGGTTCCACAGGACGTACAGCGTCACTCCGGTGACGGTGAAGCCGAGGCGCGCGGTGCGCCGGTCGGGCTGGGCGAGGGCGACGGCCGAGGTCTCGTCGATGACCCAATGGGCCGCCAGGGGACGCACCGCGCGCGGCAGCCCGAGGAGTCCGGACAGCCGCAGCCCGTAGAAGGCGTTGCGCACCCCGAGGAAGAACGCCCCGGCGGCGGCGGTGAACGGATTGCCGCCCGCCGCCAGCGCGCCCACGAGGGCGAACTGCGACGCCCCGGTGAAGACCAGCAGGCTGAGCGCGCAGGTCTGCAGCAGGCCGAGCCCGGCGCCCGCCGATGTCACCCCGAAGGCGAAACCGGAGAGCCCCACCGCGACACCGACGCCCAGGGCGTCCCGGACGACGGCCGAGTCCGCCGGGGGCGTGGCGGGATCGGTTCGTATCTCTATCTGTTCTGACACATCCCGCACGTTAGGAGAGCACTTCAGCTCCGGTCTTGTACGTTCTTGCACGCTCGCGCCGGTAGGCGCCCGGCGGCACCCCCACGATGCGGGTGAAGTGACGGTTCAGGTGGGACTGGTCGGTGAAGCCGACGGCGACCGCCACCTCGGCGGGCGGAGTCCCGGCGTCCAGCAGCCGCCGGGCCCGGCGGACCCGGGCGTCGGTGAGCCAGGTGTGCGGCGGCATCCCGTAGACGGCGCGGAAGGCGCGCAGGAGGGCGAAGGGACCGGTGTCCAGCTCGGCCGCGAGCCGTTCCAGGGACGGCGGCTCCGCCATCCGCTCCTGGAGGATCGCGCGGGCGCGCGCCGCCGTTCGCGCACCCGAGGTGCGCGCCGCGCGCTCGGGGAGCGGGCCGCCATGGTCGCGCAGCAGCCGGGCCAGCGCGACGCGCAGCAGGCTGTCGGCGGCGAGCGCGTTGCCCTCCTCGGCGGCCCGGTGCACCGCCGTGACCAGCCGCGCCCCCTGAGGATCGTCGACGCTGGGGATCCGGAACCCGGCCGTGCCCCGGAGCGTGGTCGTCTCGGCGGCGATACTGGCGACCAGGTCCGCGGCCGGGTACAGCACGCTGTACGCCCAACCCTCGGGCGCGCCCGCCCGTCCGGTGTGCGGCACCTCGGGATTGATGAGCGCGAGCCCGCCGGGCCCGGTGCGCTCGATGGCGCCGCGGTGGTGGAACTCCTCGACACCCTCGGTGATCGCGGCGATCACGAAGGTCTCGTGGGTGTGCCATACGAAGGTCTTGTCGATGTAGCGGGCGCGCAGCAGATCGACGCCCGGAAGCTGGGGGTACCGCCAGTGCCGCGCGCTCTCCCGGTTGACCATGGCACCATTGTGCGCCCCGCCCCGACACCCTCTGACCTGCGGCTCCGTCCATTGTCAGTGGTGCGGTGCACGATGGAGGGCATGGCAGGCTCGGCGCTCGACGGATTCTCCCCGGCCACCCGCGGATGGTTCACGGGTGCCTTCACCGCGCCCACGCCCGCGCAGGAGGGCGCGTGGCGGGCGATCGGCGCGGGCTCGGACGTCCTGGTCGTCGCTCCCACCGGCTCGGGCAAGACCCTGGCCGCCTTCCTGGCGGCGCTGGACAAGCTGGCCGGTGAGCCGCCGCCCGCCGAGGCCAAGAAGCGCTGCCGGGTGCTGTACGTGTCGCCCCTGAAGGCCCTGGCGGTGGACGTCGAGCGCAATCTCCGCAGCCCGCTGACCGGTATCCGCCAGGAGGCGGTGCGGCTGGGCCTGCCCGAGCCGGAGATCCGGGTGGGCACCCGCTCGGGCGACACCCCGGCCGCCGAGCGCCGCGCTCTGGCCACCCGCCCGCCGGACATCCTCATCACCACCCCCGAGTCGCTGTTCCTGATGCTCACCTCCGCCACCCGGGAGGCGCTGCGCGGGGTGGAGACCGTGATCCTGGACGAGGTCCACGCCGTCGCGGGCACGAAGCGGGGAGCCCATCTCGCGCTGTCCCTGGAGCGCCTCGACGAACTGCTCGAGCGCCCTGCCCGGCGCATCGGCCTGTCCGCGACCGTGCGGCCGGTGGACGAGGTGGCGCGGTTCCTCTCGCCGCGGCGCAAGGTGGAGATCGTCCAGCCGCCCTCGGGCAAGGAGTTCGACCTGTCGGTGGTCGTGCCCGTGGAGGACCTGGGCGAGCTGGGCGGCGCCCCCGCCCAGGAGGGCGAGGCGGGCGAGCGGCCGTCGATCTGGCCCCATGTGGAGGAGCGGATCACCGATCTGGTCCAGGCCCATCGCTCCACCATCGTCTTCGCCAACTCCCGCCGGCTGGCCGAGCGGCTGTGCAACCGGCTGAACGAGATCGCCTACGAGCGGGCCACCGGTGAGGCCCTTCCCGAGGACCACTCCCCCGCCGAGCTGATGGCCGAGGCCGGCGCCGCCCGGGGCGCGCCCCCGCTGCTGGCCCGCGCGCACCACGGCTCGGTGTCCAAGGAGCAGCGGGCGCTGGTCGAGGAGGACCTCAAGGCCGGCCGGCTGCCCGCCGTCGTCGCCACGTCCAGCCTCGAGCTCGGCATCGACATGGGCGCGGTCGATCTGGTCGTCCAGGTCGAGTCGCCGCCCTCGGTGGCCTCCGGCCTGCAGCGGGTGGGCCGCGCCGGCCACCAGGTGGGCGCGGTCTCCACCGGTGTCGTCTTCCCCAAGTACCGCGGCGACCTGGTGCAGGCCGCGGTGGTCACCGAGCGGATGCGCGAGGGAGCCATCGAGTCGCTGCGGGTCCCCGCCAACCCGCTGGACGTGCTCGCCCAGCAGCTGATCGCCATGACCGCCATGGACACCTGGGACGTGGACGAGCTGCTGGCCCTGGTCCGCCGCGCCGCGCCGTTCGCCTCGCTCCCGGAGTCGGCGTACACCTCGGTCCTCGACATGCTCGCGGGCCGCTACCCCTCCGACGCCTTCGCGGAGCTGCGGCCGCGCCTGGTGTGGGACCGCGTCGCCCATACGGTCACCGGCCGCCCGGGGGCCCAGCGGCTCGCGGTGACCTCCGGCGGCACCATCCCCGACCGCGGGCTCTTCGGCGTCTTCCTGGCGGGTGCCGACCCCAAGAAGGGCGGCGGCAGGGTCGGAGAGCTCGACGAGGAGATGGTCTACGAGTCGCGGGTGGGCGATGTGTTCACCCTGGGCACCACCTCATGGCGGATCGAGGACATCACC
Organism: Streptomyces sabulosicollis; assembly: GCF_016103465.1. Taxonomy (GTDB): domain Bacteria; phylum Actinomycetota; class Actinomycetes; order Streptomycetales; family Streptomycetaceae; genus Streptomyces; species Streptomyces sabulosicollis. The sequence goes on along the minus strand of NZ_JAEEAP010000025.1, from coordinate 22,938 downwards.
CGCGACCGGGTCCTGGTCTCCCCCGCCCCCGGCGTCCCCGGCCGGCTTCCCTTCTGGAAGGGCGACCAGCTCGGCCGCCCCCTGGAGCTGGGCCGCGCCCTGGGCGCGTTCCTGCGCGAGGTGGGCGCGCTCCAGCCCGAGGACGCCCGCCTGCGGCTGCTTGCCGCCGGTCTGGACGCCTGGGCCGCCGAGAACGTCATCGGGTATCTGGACGAGCAGCGCCGGGCCTGCGGACATGTGCCGGACGACCGGACGATCGTGGTGGAGCGGTTCCGCGACGAGCTGGGCGACTGGCGCGTGGTGGTCCACTCCCCCTTCGGCGCGCAGGTCCACGCCCCCTGGGCGCTCGCGCTGGGTGCCCGCCTCTCCGAGCGCTACGGCATCGACGCCCAGGTCATGCACGCCGACGACGGGATCGTGCTGCGGCTGCCCGACGCCGATCTGATGAGGCTCGACCTCCTCGACGCGGACCCGATGCGCCAGGGCGTGGAGTACGACACCGAGCAGTCCCCGGTGGGCGCGGCCGATGTCGCGTTCGACAAGGGCGAGATCAACCAGATCGTCACCGACCAGGTCGGCGGCTCGGCGCTGTTCGCCTCCCGGTTCCGCGAATGCGCCGCCCGAGCCCTGCTGCTGCCCCGCCGCGACCCCGGCAAGCGCACCCCGCTGTGGCAGCAGCGGCAGCGCGCCGCGCAGCTCCTCCAGGTGGCGAGCGAGTTCGGTTCCTTCCCGATCGTCCTCGAAGCGGTCCGCGAATGCCTCCAGGACGTCTTCGACGTCCCCGGCCTCACGGAGCTGATGGGCGACATCGAGGCCCGCCGGGTCCGGCTGGTGGAGGTGACCACCCCCGAGCCGTCCCCCTTCGCCCGCTCGCTGCTCTTCGGCTATGTGGCGCAGTTCCTCTACGAGGGCGACTCCCCGCTCGCCGAGCGGCGCGCCGCCGCGCTCTCCCTGGACTCCCGGCTGCTGGCCGAGCTCCTGGGCCAGGCCGAGCTCCGCGAGCTGCTCGACGCCGACGTCCTGGCCGAGCTGGAGCACGAACTGCAGTGGCTCACCGAGGACCGCCGGATCAAGGACGCCGAGGGGGTGGCCGACGCCCTGCGGCTGCTCGGCCCGCTCACCGCCGCCGAGCTGACCGAGCGCGGTGCCGAGTCCGGGTGGGCCGAGGACCTGGCCGGGGCCCGGCGCGCCATCCGGGTCCGGATCGCGGGCGAGGACCACTGGGCCGCCGTGGAGGACGCGGGGCGGCTGCGGGACGCGCTCGGCACGGCCCTGCCGGTCGGCGTCCCCGAGGCGTTCACCGAGCCGGTCAAGGACCCGCTCGGCGACCTCCTGGGCCGCTACGCCCGCACCCACGGCCCGTTCACCTCGGCGCAGGCCGCCGCCCGCTTCGGACTCGGCGTGGCCGTCACCGAGGGCGCCCTGCACCGGCTCGCCGCGAGCGGCCGCGTCGTCCAGGGCGAATTCCACCCGTCGGGGCTCGGCCAGGAGTGGTGCGACGCGGCCGTGCTGCGCCGGCTGCGGCGCCGCTCCCTGGCCGCGCTGCGCCATGAGCTCGAGCCCGTGCCGCCCTCGGCACTCGCCGCCTTCCTCCCGCAGTGGCAGCATCTGGGCACCCACAGCCTGCGCGGCATCGACGGGCTGGTGCGCGCGATCGAGCAGCTCCAGGGCGCGCCGGTCCCCGCCTCCGCCCTGGAGAAGCTGGTCCTGCCGTCCCGGGTGAGCGACTACACCCCCACGATGCTCGACGAGCTCAGCGCCTCAGGGGAGGTCGTCTGGGCCGGGGCGGGCGCGTTGCCGGGCAAGGACGGCTGGGTCACCCTGCACCTGGCCGACACCGCCCCGCTGCTGCTACACACCCCGCACCCCCTCGAGGCGGGCCCGCTCCACCAAGCCGTCCTCGACGCCCTGGCCGGGGGGTACGGGCTGTTCTTCCGCCAGATCGCCGAGCAGGCCCGCGCCGCCGGGCACGAGTTCCTGGATCCCGAACTCGCCGAGGCCCTGTGGGACCTGGTCTGGGCGGGCCGGATCACCGGCGACACCCTCGCCCCGCTGCGCTCCCTGCTGGGTTCGGGCCGTACGGCGGGCTCCACGGCCCACCGCGCCAAGCGCACGGTCCCCCGGGGCCGCTACGGCGGCCTTACGGGCCGCACCGGCCGCCCGACGGCGTCGCGCAACGGACCGCCCACCGTCGCCGGGCGCTGGTCCCTGCTGCCGGAGCGCGAGCCCGAGCCCACCCACCGCGCCCACGCCCTGGCGCGCACCCTGCTCGACCGGCACGGCGTGGTCACCCGCGGGGCGGTCGCGGCCGAGGGGGTCGAGGGCGGCTTCTCCGCCGCCTACCGGGTACTGTCCGCGTTCGAGGAGTCCGGCCAGGCCCGCCGCGGCTATGTGGTCGAGGGGCTCGGCGCCGCTCAGTTCGCGATGGACGGCGCGGTGGACCGGCTGCGCGCGGTCAGCACGGCCCGCGACCGCGCGGCGGCCCCCGCCTTCGACGGACAGCGCGGGCAGTCACGGCGCGCCTTCGTGCTCGCCTCGGCCGACCCCGCCAACGCCTATGGCGCGGCTCTCCCCTGGCCCGATCCGCCCGCGGACGCGGGCCACCGGCCGGGCCGTAAGGCGGGAGCGATGGTGGTGCTCGTCGACGGAGAGCTGACGCTCTACATGGAGCGGGGCGGCAAGACCCTGCTGGCCTGGCCCTCGGGTGAGGCCGAGGCCGCCTCCCCGGAGGACGACACCCGGCTGTGGACGGCGGTGGAGGCGCTGGCCGAGTCCGCCCGCGCGGGGGCGCTCGGCTCCGTCACCGTCGAGCGCGTCAACGGCGCCCAGGCGCTTTCGTCCCCGATCGGCAAGCTGCTGGAATCGGCGGGCTTCCACCCGACCCCACGGGGCCTCCGCCTGCGCCCTTGAGCAACGACCGCCGTCCGCGCCCCTGCCCATCGGCCGACGCACCCGCGCCCCTGCTCACCTAGCGCTCCCACCTGCCCGCGGCCACCGGCATCATGGATGCCATGCCCGAAGGAGACACCGTCTGGCAGACCGCCCAGCGTCTGCACCAGGCCCTCGCGGGTTCCCCGCTCACCCGCAGCGACCTCCGCGTCCCCCGTCTGGCGACCGCCGACCTCACCGGCCGCCGGGTCCTCGAGGTGGTCCCGCGCGGCAAGCACCTGCTGACCCGTGTCGAGGGCGGGCTGACCCTCCACTCCCATCTGCGGATGGACGGCTCCTGGCAGGTGTACGGGCCGGACGAGCGCTGGCGCGGCGGCCCGCACCACCAGATCCGGGCCATTCTCGCCAACGCCGCCCACACCGCCGTCGGCTACCGCCTCCCGGTCCTGGAACTGCTCCGCAGCGGCGACGAGGACCGCGTCGTCGGACATCTCGGCCCCGATCTCCTCGGCCCCGACTGGGATCCGGACGAGGCGCTGCGCCGGCTGCTCGCCGATCCGTCCCGTCCCCTGGGCGAAGCGCTGCTCGACCAGCGGAACCTCGCCGGGATCGGCAATGTCTACAAGTCCGAGCTGTGCTTCCTGCTGCGCGTGTCACCCTGGCTGCCGATCGGTGAGGTGTCCTCCCCCGAACGCCTGGTGGCCCACGCCAAGAAGCTCCTGGAGGCCAACAGGAACCGGCGTGCCCGGGTTACCACGGCCGAGTCGCGCCGCGACCGCCGACTGTGGGTGTACGGGCGCCCCGGGCGGCCCTGCCTGCGCTGCGGTACGCCGGTGCGCGCCGCCGACCAGGGGCGCGCGGGTCAGGAGCGCTCGACCTTCTGGTGTCCGAGCTGCCAGGCGGGGCCGCAGGGGCCCGTCCCGTCCTGACGCGGAGGACCCTGACGCGGAGGACCCTGGTGCGGAGGACCCTGGCGCGGTGGGCCTCCCCGGCGGCGGGTGCCGCCCCTTCTGGGCGAGGGACCACAGTGCACCGGGAGCAGGCTCAGCCCCCAGCCGCCGACCGCTAACGCCCCCTCCACCGGCCCGGCCTCGCCCGGCTGCACCGACAGCCGCAGCACGGACCACCACCAGACACCGCCCAGAGCGAGCGCGAGCACCCATCGGACCGGCCTGAGGCCCTCGGTGTCGGCCCCTCCGACGGCTGCCATGGCTGCCTCCTTCAGCGACGCTAGACGCCTGTTCGCACACGGCGGGAGGGCGCACAGGAGGCACGTCGGCGCGTGTCGGACACTCGCGCTCCCCTCAGTCTGCCCAGCCGGGCGATACGGCGCACCCAGAGCGGGCCACCGGGCCGGAACCCGGTGGCCTCACCGGGCCGGAACTGGGGCCTCACCGGGCCGGAACCCAGTGGCCTCAGTCCCGCCCAGGGCCCGAGCCCGCCTCAGCCGCGCTGGCCGCCATTCTCGGCCTGGAACATCCAGTGGTGCTTCTCCAGGTCACGGGTGAGCTCGATGAGAATGTCCTGGGTCACCGGGTCCGGCTCGTCGGTCGCCCTGATGCGCTCCCGCATCCGTCCGATCACCGCTCCGAGGGCCTCCACGAGCGTCCGGACGGCCTGCGCGTCATCGGTCCAGCCGTCCTTGACCGTGTCGACTCCGCTGGTCGCGGCGACCGTCTGGGCCCGCCCGTCCGGCGGCACCCCGAGCGCAGAGGCCCGCTCCGCCACCGTGTCGGCATACTCCCTGGTCGATGCCACGACCTCGTCGAGTTGCAGATGGACCGTGCGGAATCGCGGGCCCACGACGGTCCAGTGGATCTGCTTGCCCACCAGGTGGAGGTCGATGAGGTCGACGAGGGCGCCTTGCAGCGCGTCGGCGACGAACTTGAGGTGCTCCTCCGGCAGCGGGCTCTTCACCACAGACATCCACTTCCTCCTGTTCGACCGTTTGGCCCCTCTTGATTGCCTCTCTTCATCTGGGGTGACCCGAATCCGACCGGACAAACATCGAGGCCCCGGCCGGTATGGCTACCGGCCGGGGCCTCGGAGAGCTGGCTTCTCGGGGGCCCTCAGGCCGCCACCACGTCCACGGCTTCCTTGGGCGTCTTGATGGTCACCCGCTCCTCCGGAACGCCCGTCACGGACGTCACGGAAACGGGATTGAGCACGGGCCGCATGGGCGCCGGCACCTTCTCGGTGGTGGACGCGGCCGACTCGGCCAGTTCGGCGAGCGACAGCTCGTCGCTGACCTCGCGCATGACCTGCGACATCCGTACCTCCAGGGCGTCGCAGATGGCCGACAGCAGCTCGGATGAGGCTTCCTTCTGACCGCGCTCGACCTCTGACAGATAGCCGAGCGACACCCGGGCGGAGGAGGAAACCTCGCGCAGAGTACGGCCCTGGCGCTGGCGCTGCCGGCGCAGCACGTCACCCAGCAGGCGACGGAGCAGAATCATCGCTGGCTCCCTCCTCGGACCTCGGATCCGGATCCTTCACGCCCCACCGTACCGCCTCCGGCTGTGCCCGTGCGGGGAGCGATGTCGTGTTCACTCAGGGCTGCAAACATCAAATCTCGTCGTGTTGTTCCGTATCCTTTGCCCCCGCCGTCGCGATCAATTCGCTGAACAGCAGCTTGACTGCGGCATGAACGGTCTGGCCACGGATTCCGGCGCGGTCTCCTTCGAGCCGCAGCGCCGCCGCGGCCACCGCGTCCGAGGGCCCCGCGACGGCCACATGAACGGTGCCGACGGGCTGGCCGTCCTGTGGTGTGGGACCCGCCACACCGGTGGTGGCCACGCCCCAGTCCGCGCCCAGCGCACGCCGTACGCCCCGGGCCATCTGCCGGGCCACCTCGGCGTCGACCGCACCGCGCTCGGCCAGCAGGGCCCCGTCCACGCCCAGCACCTCGCGCTTGAGGTCGGTGGCGTACGCCGTCACCGAGCCCCGGAAGGAGCGCGAGGCGCCGTCCACCGAGGTCAGCTCGGCGGCCACCAGACCGCCGGTGAGCGATTCGGCGGCGGCCAGGGTTTGCCCGCGCCGCTCCAGCAGCGCCAGCACATCGGCCGCCGTCCCGCCGTCGCTCACGTCGTGGCCTCCTCCGTCGTCCGTCCCGCCCGGCGCAGCACGACCGCCTGCCGGACGTAGTCGAAGCCGGTGACCACGGTCAGGACGACGGCCACGGCCATCACCCAGAACCGCAGCGAGGCCAGCGGTCCGGTCAGCGCCAGGATGTACATCCCGACGGCGGTGCCCTGCGCGAGCGTCTTCAGCTTTCCGCCCCGGCTGGCGGGAATGACCCCGATCCGGATCACCCAGAACCGCATCAGTGTGATTCCGATCTCACGGAAGAGGATCACCCCCGTCACCCACCACGGGAGGTCGGAGAGCGCCGACAGACAGATCAGCGCCGCTCCCATGATCGCCTTGTCCGCGATCGGATCGGCGATCTTCCCGAAGTCGGTGACCAGGTCGTACCGGCGGGCCAGATGACCGTCGAAGAGGTCGGTGATCATGGCGATGGCGAACGCCGCCCACGCGAAGGAGCGCCACGCCGGGTCGTACCCGCCATTGTGCAGCATCAACAACACGAACGCGGGCACCAGGAGCAGCCGCACCATGGTGAGGATGTTGGCGATGTTCCACAAACCGGCGGGCCTGACCGCGGCGGCGGCCGGTCGGCGGTGACCTCCCGCGGCGGAGGCCGGGACACCCGTCATCTGTCCGCCTCTCCGGTGGACGCGCCGCCGCCCTGCCGCTCCAGCGGCTCAAGCGGCTCCGCGACGAGGTCCACTCCCTCCGTCGCGATCACCTTCGCTTCGACCATACGGCCCACCTCCGGCTCCCCGTCGGTGCGCAGCAGCGTCTGGCCATCGGTCTCCGGCGCCTGGTGGGCGCCACGGCCCAGGACCGCCCCGGTGTCGTCGATCTCCTCCACCAGCACCTCCACGACCTCGCCGAGCCGCTCCTCCGCCCGCTGGGCGGTCAGCTCCTCCGCGAGCCGCGAGACGCGCTCCAGGCGCTCCGCGACCACCTCCGGGTCGACCTTGTTCTGGTAACCGGCGGCCTCGGTGCCGTCCTCGTCCGAGTACCCGAAGACGCCGATCGCGTCCAGCCTCGCCTCATTGAGGAAACGCTCCAGCTCGGCCAGGTCCTCCTCGGTCTCGCCGGGGAAGCCGACGATGAAGTTGGACCGGGCACCGGCCTGGGGCGCCTTGCCTCTGATCGTCTCCAGCAGTTCCAGGAACCGGTCGGTGTCGCCGAAGCGGCGCATGGCGCGCAGCACCCCGGGCGCCGAGTGCTGGAAGGACAGGTCGAAGTACGGCGCGACCTTCTCGGTCGAGGTGAGCACGTCGATCAGCCCGGGACGCATCTCGGCGGGCTGCAGATAGCTGACCCGGATCCGCTCGATGCCGTCCACCGCGGCCAGCTCCGGCAGCAGCGTCTCCAGCAGCCGGATGTCCCCCAGGTCCTTGCCGTACGAGGTGTTGTTCTCCGAGACCAGCATGACCTCCTTCACCCCCTGCTCGGCCAGCCAGCGGGTCTCGCCCAGCACATCGGAGGGGCGGCGGGAGATGAAGGAGCCGCGGAAGGACGGGATGGCGCAGAACGAGCACCGCCGGTCGCAGCCGGAGGCCAGCTTCACCGAGGCGACCGGGCTGCTGTCCAGTCTGCGCCGCAGCGGGGCCCGCGGCCCGGAGGCCGGGGCCACCCCCTCGGGCAGGTCCTCGGGCGCGGTGTCCTGGGCGTGGCCGGGGAGCGCCACCGAGGTGGCGTCCTGCCGCTCGGCGGGGCTGATCGGCAGCAGCTTGCGGCGGTCGCGCGGGGTGTGGGAGGCGTGGATACCGCCGGAGAGGATGGTCTGCAGGCGGCCGGAGATATCGGCGTAGTCGTCGAAGCCGAGCACCCCGTCGGCCTCGGGCAGCGCCTCGGCGAGCTCCTTGCCGTACCGCTCGGCCATGCAGCCGACGGCCACCACGGCCTGGGTGCGGCCGTGGTCCTTCAGATCGTTCGCCTCCAGCAGGGCGTCGACCGAGTCCTTCTTGGCGGCCTCGACGAAGCCACAGGTGTTGACGACGGCGACGTCCGCGTCGGCGGCTTCCTCGACGAGCTCCCACCCGTCCGCCGCCAAGCGGCCTGCGAGCTCCTCCGAGTCCACCTCGTTACGGGCGCAGCCAAGAGTGACAAGGGCGACGGTGCGGCGTTCGGGCATGGGCTCAGACTACTTTGTCCCCACGACAGCCCCCGCTGCCAGGGCTGCCGATCTTCGCGCGGCTCAGCCCGCCTCGGGGTCTCCCCTGGTGTAGCTCAGCCGCTGGACGGCCCCGCTGGTGCCCACGTTCTTCACTTCCTTGCCGTTCACGAACAGCTTGATCGCCCCGGCGTTGCCCAGCACCAGGTCGATGCGCCGGCTGTCGCTGAAGGTCTTGGAATCGCCCTCGCGCAGCACGCCCTCCTCGATCAGCCGGCCGTTGTGGTCCTGGGCGGAGATCCAGCTCTGACCGCCCTCGGCGGTCAGCTTGACGGTGACCTTGTCCGCCGGGACGCCCGCGATGGCGCTGTCGGACGGGTCGGGCTTCTGCGGGGTGGCGGGCTTGGAGGGGGCGGCGGTATTGGTGGGCGCGGAGGCGCTGGGCTTGGGCGAGGCGGTGTCCTCGGCGACGCTCGAGCCGCCGCCGTCACCGCCCCGGAACAGGGTGAAGCCCACGAATCCGACGACGGCGACGATCGCCGCCACCATCGCGGCGGTCCAGTTGGGGCGCCGGGGCTCGGGGCGGATCCGCTCGGCCTCGAACAGCGGCGCCGGCGCGGTCGGCGCGGGCCGGCCGCCGTGCTCGGCGTCGAACTGCGCGATCAGGGACTCCGGATCGAGGCCCACGGCGCGCGCGAGCACCCGGATGTGGCCCCGGGCGTAGACATCGCCGCCGCAGCGCGAGAAATCGTCCTGCTCGATGCCCCGCACGATGGGGGTGCGCACCCTGGTCGAGGAACTGACCTCGTCGACGGTCAGCCCCGCGGCGATACGGGCCTGCTGGAGGGCGCGACCGATGGAAGGCCGGTCGTCTTCGGGGGAGTTGCCGTCTTCGGGAAGGTTGCCGATGGACACGGGGGCGCCTTTCGAGCGTGAGCCACCTGCTGGAGGTTCAGTCTAGGGGTGGAGCGAAAGGGTCGGGCAAGCGGGAGGACGGAGTTTGTCCGCCATCGGGATTGCCGTTCGATCACGATTCTGGGGTCTCACTCCGCCACCTCCCTCAACTTGACGTTTCGGTAGGGGAAACGGTTGCCCGCCAAACCCTTATGAGTGAGCCTTACCGCGGATCACGTCGAGCACGCCATCCAATTCATCCGGCTTGACGAGCACATCGCGCGCCTTGGAGCCCTCGCTCGGGCCGACGATGTTCCGGGACTCCATGAGATCCATCAGCCGCCCCGCCTTGGCGAAGCCCACCCGCAGCTTGCGCTGCAGCATCGACGTCGAGCCGAACTGGGTGGAAACCACCAGTTCAGCGGCCTGGCAGAGCAGATCGAGATCATCGCCGATCTCCTCGTCGATCTCCTTCTTCTTCGACGTCCCGACCGTCACGTCGTCGCGGAAGACCGGTGCCATCTGCTCCTTGCAGTGCGCGACGACCGCCTCGACCTCGGACTCGGTGACATAGGCGCCCTGCATCCGGACGGGCTTGTTCGCGCCCATCGGCAGGAAGAGCCCGTCGCCCTTGCCGATCAGCTTCTCGGCACCGGGCTGGTCCAGGATGACGCGGCTGTCGGCCAGCGAGGAGGTGGCGAAGGCGAGTCGTGAGGGCACGTTGGCCTTGATCAGACCGGTGACGACGTCCACGGAGGGCCGCTGGGTGGCCAGCACCAGGTGGATTCCGGCCGCGCGCGCCAGCTGGGTGATCCGCACGATCGAGTCCTCGACGTCCCGCGGTGCGACCATCATCAGATCGGCCAGCTCATCGACGATCACCAGCAGATACGGGTAGGGCTTGAGCTCCCGCTCACTCCCCTCCGGCTCCTTCACCTTCCCCTTGCGGACCGCCGCGTTGAAGTCGTCGATATGGCGGAAGCCGTAGGCCGCGAGGTCGTCATAGCGAAGATCCATCTCCCGCACGACCCATTGCAGCGCCTCGGCGGCGCGCTTGGGGTTGGTGATGATCGGTGTGATCAGATGCGGAATGCCCTCGTAGGCGGTCAGCTCCACGCGCTTGGGGTCGACCAGCACCATCCGTACGTCGTCCGGCGTGGCCCGGACCATGATCGATGTGATCAGGCAGTTGATGCAGGACGACTTGCCGGAACCGGTCGCGCCCGCCACCAGCACGTGCGGCATGGTGGCCAGATTGGCCGCCACATAGCCGCCCTCGACGTCCTTGCCCAGCCCGACCAGCATGGGGTGGTCGTCGCCGACGGAGTCCGCCGAACGCAGCACATCGCCCAGGTTGACCATCTCGCGGTCGCTGTTGGGGATTTCGATGCCCACGGCCGACTTGCCGGGGATCGGGCTGATGATACGAACATCGGGGCTGGCGACCGCGTACGCGATGTTCTTGGTCAGCGCGGTGATCCGCTCGACCTTGACGGCCGGGCCCAGTTCCACCTCGTAGCGGGTGACCGTCGGGCCGCGGGTGAAGCCGGTGACGGCGGCGTCCACCTTGAACTCCGTGAACACCTTCGTCAGCGAGTCCACGACCGCGTCGTTGGCCGCGCTGCGCGTCTTGCCGGGGCCGCCGCGCTCCAGCAGCTCGAGCGAGGGCAGGGAGTAGGTGATGTCGCCGGAGAGCTGGAGCTGCTCGGCGCGCGGCGGCAGCGGCTCGCCGGCCTCGGCCGCGGGCCGGGTGAGGTCGGGGACCTGGGCCGTGTCCGCCTCGTCGGCCGCGTCCGTACGGCCCTTCCCGGCCGCCCCGCCCCTGGCGCCGCCCTTCCCGGGCTCCTTACCGGCATCGCGCGCGCCCGGCACCCCGCCGCCGGGGGCACCGTCCTCGCGCTCGCCCGAGATCCCGTTGCTGAGCCCGGCGACGAGCGGCGAGGGCTGGACACCGTGCAGCACCGCGCCGTCCAGCGAGGCGGCGGCAGCGGCCGCCACGTCCACCGCGTCCAGGGGCCGGTCGAGCGGCGGTTGGGCGGCCGACGAGCGGCGCGAGCGCCGGCGCTTGCGCAGCGCCTCCTCCTCGGCCCGCTCCGGGCCTCCGGCACCGTCCGGGTCCTCTTTGGCGAGCGAGGTTCCGCGAGGCCGCCTGGCGGGCGTCTCACGCCATTCGTCGGCGTACTCCGCCGCGTCGTACCCGGCCCCCGACGCGTACGCGTCCTCGTGGTCCCGCACCAGGCCGAGCCGGACGCCCAGCTGCCGCAACCGCTGCGGAATGGCGGCGACCGGCGTGGCGGTGACCACCAGCAGCCCGAAGACGGTGAGCAGCACCAGCAGCGGTACGGCCAGCACGTCGCCCATCAGGTAGATCAGCGGCCGGGAGACGGCCCAGCCGATCAGACCGCCCGCGTCCTGTATCGCCTCGGTGCCCTGGCCACGCCCCGGGGCGCCGCAGGCGATGTGCACCTGCCCCAGGACGCCGATGACGAGCGCCGAGAGGCCGATGACGATCCGCCCGTTGGCCTCCGGCCGCTCCGGGTGGAGGATCAGCCGGACGGCGATCGTGCCCAGCAGTATCGGCGCCACCAGGTCGAGCCGGCCGAAGGCGCCGGTGACCAGCATTTCGACCAGCCTGCCGACCGGCCCGTCCAGATTGGACCAGGTGCCCGCCGCGACGATCAGGGCCAGGGCGAACAGCAGCAGGGCGCTGCCGTCCTTGCGGTGGGCCGGGTCGAGTCCCTTGGCGCCGCGTCCTATGCCGCGGAACATCGCCGCGAGGCCGTGCGCCATGCCCATCCACACGGCGCGCACGATGCGGAAGACGCCGCTGGTGGGATTCGGGGCGGGCGGGGGCGCCGCCTTGGCCGCCGCCTTCTTGGACGCCGCCTTCTTCGCGGGCGCGGCGGACTTCTTGGCGGGTGCCTTCTTCGCGGGCGCCTTCTTGGCGACCGCCTTCTTCGCCGCGCCTCCGGACTGCCCGGCGCGCTTCTTCGAGGTGCCCGCCGCGCTCTGGGAACCCTTGCCGGACGTACGAGAGGCCATGGAGGCGAGATTACCCGCGTCCGCCGTACGGAGCACGCATGGCGGGGGATCAGCCACCACTGACGTCACACCGGTGCCGCTGCGCCGACGAGGCGGTGAGACGGCCGTGACGGCGCGTCAACATGCGGGTGACCGGTCGGCGATGACCGGCCGACGGTGACGGCGGGGCGGCGGATCAGTTCTGCGAGGGGACCTGGCCGGCCCCGCTGCCCGCACCCGGCTCCAGCGCGTCCAGCGCCCGCCGCAGTCCGGTCAGCTTGCGCTCCAGGTGGGCCGCGGTGGCCACGGCGGCGGCGTCGGCCGACTCGTCCAGCTGCTTGGACAGCGCCTCGGCCTGCTCCTCGACGGCGGCGAGCCGCGCGGACAGCTCGGCGAGCAGCCCCGCCGACTCCTTGGCCTCCCCGGCGGCGGGCTGGCCGCCCTCCAACTGCAGCCGCAGCAGCGACGCCTGCTCCCGCAGCTGGCAGTTCTTCATGTACAGATCCACGAAGACCGAGACCTTGGCTCTGAGCACCCACGGGTCGAAGGGTTTGGAGATGTAGTCCACCGCACCGGCCGCATAGCCCCGGAAGGTGTGGTGCGGGCCGTGGTTGATCGCCGTGAGAAAGATGATCGGGATGTCGCGGGTCCGCTCCCGGCGCTTGATGTGCGCCGCGGTCTCGAATCCGTCCATGCCCGGCATCTGGACGTCCAGCAGAATCACCGCGAAGTCGTCCGTCAGCAGCGCCTTGAGCGCTTCCTCCCCTGACGATGCCCGCACCAGGGTCTGATCGAGCGCGGAGAGAATGGCCTCCAGCGCCAGCAGATTCTCCGGCCGGTCATCGACCAGGAGGATCTTGGCCTTCTGCACCATGCCCCGTCCTCCTCGTCCCGGCTTGGGGTCTCCCCAGCTCGCAGAGCTGGGGGAAGCACCGGGCGCCGCCCCAGGGGACGACTCCCTTGCGCCGCCCGTCCTTGTGCCGGTCATGGTAGCCGCACCCCGCTGTTCGCCACACCCTGTCACCGCGATGTCACTATGCACGTAGCAGAAACGCGGTGGGAGACCAGAAGGTTCCCCGAATACCGCGTTCCCACACGTGTTCGGCGACACTCAGTCAACACCACGGCCGTCCCACGCGTACCTCGGGTCACTCCGCCGACATCCAGTGCTCCATCACGGTAAGGAGATGATCGGTGTCGACCGGCTTGGTGACGTAGTCCGACGCGCCCGCTTCGATGCTCTTCTCCCGGTCGCCCTTCATCGCCTTCGCGGTGAGGGCGATGATCGGCAGCCCGGCGAACTGCGGCATCCTGCGGATCGCGGCCGTCGTGGCGTAACCGTCCATCTCCGGCATCATGATGTCCATCAGGACCAGCACGACGTCGTCGTGCTGCTCCAGGACCTCGATGCCCTCCCGGCCGTTCTCCGCGTACAGCACCTGCAGTCCGTGCTGCTCCAGCACGCTGGTCAGTGCGAAGACATTACGGATGTCGTCGTCGACGATCAACACCTTCTCACCGTGGAAGCCGCCCGCCGGCTCCGGGGCCACCAGGTCCTGGCCGCCCAGCAGCCACGGCTCGGGGGCCTGCGCCTGCCGTCCCGTGCGGCGGCCCGCCGGCCGCCGGCCCGACTCCGTCTCCGGCTCTGGCTCCGGCGGGGCCTGCTCCGCGTCGGCGCGCGGCGCCTCCTGCTCGGCCCGCTGACGCCGCCGGAACAGCCCGGAGCCGCCACGGCCGCGCGGCGCCGGGGAGCCGCCGGAGACGTCCTGTGCGGCCTCCTCCCGCTCCGCCGCGGCACCGTTCTCCTCGGTCTCCTGCGCGGCGCTGGGGAGCGCCTCGAGCGCCAGCGGCCCCCGGGCCGAGCTGCTCGGGGCGAGCTGCGGGTAGCCCTGGGGCGGCAGCTCGCTGGGGTGCAGCGGCAGGTAGAGCGTGAAGGTCGAGCCGCGGCCCGGTTCACTGGCCGCGTGGATCTCGCCGCCCAGCAGCCGGGCGATCTCCCGGCTGATGGACAGGCCCAGTCCGGTGCCGCCGTACTTGCGGCTGGTGGTGCCGTCGGCCTGCTTGAACGCCTCGAAGATCACCCGCATCTTGCTCGCCGCGATGCCGATACCGGTGTCGGTCACCGAGAAGGCGATCATCTCGGCGTCCGCGTCGCGCAGCGCACCGTGCTCCAGCAGCTGCTCCCGGATGGCGTGCGGCACGTCCGCACCCGCCGGCCGGATGACCAGCTCCACGGCGCCGCTGTCGGTGAACTTCACCGCGTTGGACAACAGGTTCCGCAGCACCTGCAGCAGCCGCTGCTCGTCGGTGTGCAGCGTCGCCGGGAGCTCCGGCGACACCCTTACGGAGAAGTCCAGACCCTTTTCCGCGGTCAGCGGCCGGAAGGTGGCCTCCACGTAGTCGACGAGCTGGACCAGGGCGATACGGGTCGGGCTGACGTCCATCTTGCCCGCCTCGACCTTCGACAGGTCCAGGATGTCGTTGATCAGCTGCAGCAGATCCGAGCCCGCGCCGTGGATGGTCTCGGCGAACTCCACCTGCTTCGGCGAGAGGTTGCCGTCGGCGTTGTCGGCGAGCAGCTTGGCCAGGATCAGCAGCGAGTTGAGCGGCGTACGGAGCTCGTGCGACATGTTCGCCAGGAACTCGCTCTTGTAGCGCATCGAGACGGCGAGCTGCTCGGCGCGCTCCTCCAGCACCTGCCGGGCTTCCTCGATCTCGGTGTTCTTGACCTCGATGTCGCGGTTCTGGCGGGCCAGCCGCTCGGACTTCTCCTCCAGCTCCGCGTTGGACGCCTGGAGGGCCTTCTGCCGGTTCTCCAGCTCGGCCGACCGCTCGCGCAGCTGCTCGGTCAGCTCCTGCGACTGCTTCAGCAGCACCTCGGTCTTGGTGTTGACGCTGATGGTGTTGACGCTGGTGCCGATCATCTCGGCGATCTGGTTGAGGAAGTCCTTCTGGATCTGGGCGAAGGGCTGGAACGAGGCCAGCTCGATCACGCCCAGCAGCTGCCCCTCGAAGAGCACCGGCAACACGATCACATGGGCCGGAGCCGCCTCGCCGAGCCCCGAGGCGATCTTGAGGTAGCCCGGTGGCACGTTCTCCACCAGAATCGGGCGCTTCTCCTCGGCGACCGTGCCGATCAGCGTCTCACCGGGCTTGAAGCGGGTGGGCATCGAGCCCTGGGTGTAGCCGTAGGAACCGACCAGCAGCAGTTCGTAACCGTCGTCGGAGGTGCTGTCCGCGACCACCTCGGTGCCCTCGCCGGGCGGCACGGCCAGGAAGAACGCGCCGTGCTGGGCGGAGACCACCGGGGTCAGCTCGCTCATGATCAGCCGGGCGACGTCCTCCAGGTCGCGACGGCCCTGCATCAGGCCGGAGATCCGGGCCAGGTTGCCCTTGAGCCAGTCCTGCTCCTTGTTGGCGAGGGTGGTCTCGCGCAGATTGGCGATCATGGTGTTGATGTGGTCCTGGAGGACCTGGATCTCGCCGGAGGCGTCCACGTCGATCTTGAGGTTGAGATCGCCGCGGGTCACCGCGGTGGCGACCTCGGCGATGGCGCGCACCTGGCGGGTCAGGTTCCCGGCCATCTCGTTCACCGACTCGGTCAGGTCCTTCCAGGTGCCGGCCACGTCCCGCACCCGCGCCTGGCCGCCCAGCTGGCCCTCGGTGCCCACCTCACGGGCCACCCGGGTCACCTGGTCGGCGAACGACGAGAGCTGGTCCACCATCGTGTTGATGGTCGTCTTCAGCTCGAGGATCTCGCCGCGCGCCTCGATGTCGATCTTCTTGGTCAGATCGCCCTGGGCGATGGCCGTGGTGACCATCGCGATGTTGCGGACCTGTCCGGTCAGGTTGGACGCCATCGAGTTCACGGACTCGGTGAGGTCCTTCCACGTCCCCGAGACGCCGGGCACCCGGGCCTGGCCGCCCAGGATGCCGTCCGTGCCCACCTCGCGGGCCACGCGGGTGACCTCGTCGGCGAACGACGACAGCGTCGTCACCATCGTGTTGACGGTGTCGGCCAGCGCCGCGACCTCGCCGCGCGCCTCGACCGTCACCTTCTTCGTCAGATCGCCGTTGGCGACCGCGGCCGAGACCTGCGAGATGTTCCGCACCTGGATGGTCAGGTTATTGGCCATCAGATTGACGTTGTTGCTCAGGTCCTTCCAGATGCCGGTCACGCCCGGAACCCGCGCCTGACCGCCCAACTGCCCCTCGGTGCCCACCTCACGGGCCACCCGGGTCACCTGCTCCGCGAACGACGACAGCTGGTCCACCATGGTGTTCACCGTGGTGACCAGCTCGAGGATCTCGCCCTTGGCATCGACGGTGATCTTCTTCGACAGATCGCCCTTGGCGACCGCCGTCGTCACCTCGGCGATCGAACGCACCTGGGACGTCAGGTTGTTGGCCATGCTGTTGACCGACTGGGTGAGGTCCTTCCACGTCCCGGAGACGCCCTGCACCTCGGCCTGGCCGCCCAACTGGCCCTCGGTGCCCACCTCACGGGCGACCCTGGTGACCTCCTCCGCGAAGGACGACAGCTGGTCGACCATCGTGTTCAGGGTGTTCTTCAGCTCCAGGATCTCGCCGCGCGCATCGACGTCGATCTTCTGGGAGAGGTCACCGCGCGCGACCGCCGTGGCCACCTGCGCGATATTGCGCACCTGGGCGGTCAGATTGCCCGCCATGCCGTTCACCGAGTCGGTCAGATCGCGCCAGACGCCCGCCACACCGGGCACCTGCGCCTGACCGCCCAGCCGGCCGTCCGTACCCACCTCGCGGGCGACCCTGGTCACCTGCTCGGCGAAGTCGGAGAGCTGGTCGACCATCGTGTTGATGGTGTTCTTCAGCTCCAGGATCTCGCCGCGCGCGTCCACCTCGATCTTCTGCGACAGATCGCCGCGCGCGACCGCCGTCGTCACCTGGGCAATGCCGCGCACCTGCGCCGTCAGGTTCCCCGCCATGGAGTTGACGGAGTCGGTCAGGTCCGCCCAGACGCCGCTGACCCCGTCCACCCGGGCCTGACCGCCCAGCCGGCCCTCGGTGCCCACGTCCCGCGCCATCCTGGTGACCTGGTCGGCGAACGAGGACAGCTGGTCCACCATGGTGTTCACGGTGTTCTTCAGCTTCAGCATCTCACCGGAGACGTCGACGGTGACCTTCTGCGACAGATCACCGTTCGCCACCGCCGTCGTCACCTGGGCGATGTTGCGCACCTGTCCGGTGAGGTTCCGGAACGCGGTGTTCACCGAATCGGTGAGATCCTTCCACGTCCCCGCCGCACCCGGCACCTGCGCCTGACCACCCAGCTCGCCCTCGACGCCGATCTCGCGGGCCACCCGCGTCACCTCGGCGCCGAACGACTGCAGCTGGTCCACCATCGTGTTGACGGTGTTCTTCAGCTCCAGCATCTCTCCGGCCACATCGACGGTGACCTTCTGCGACAGATCACCGTTCGCCACCGCCGTCGTCACCTGGGCGATGTCCCGCACCTGCGCGGTGAGGTTCCGGAACGCGGTGTTCACCGAATCGGTGAGATCCTTCCACGTCCCCGCCGCACCCGGCACCTGCGCCTGACCGCCCAGCAGCCCGTCGGCGCCGACCTCGCTGGCCACCCGCGTCACCTCGTCCGCGAAGGTGCGCAGCGTCTCGGTCATGGTGTTGATCGTGTCGGCCAGCTGCGCGACCTCGCCGCGTGCGCTCACCGTCACCTTCTGCGACAGATCGCCGTTGGCGACCGCCGTGGTGACCTGGGCGATCCCACGCACCTGCGCGGTCAGGTTCCCGGCCATGAGGTTGACGGAGTCGGTGAGGTCCTTCCAGACGCCCGCGACGCCCGGCACCTTCGCCTGCCCGCCGAGCTCGCCCTCGGTGCCCACCTCACGGGCGACCCTGGTCACCTCGGAAGCGAAGGAGGAGAGCTGGTCCACCATCGTGTTGACGGTGTTCTTCAGCTCCAGCATCTCCCCGGACACATGAACCGTGACCTTCCGGGACAGATCACCCTTGGCCACCGCCGTGGTCACCAGAGCGATGTCCCGCACCTGAGCGGTGAGCCGGGAGGCCATCGTGTTGACGGACTCCGTAAGGTCCTTCCACGAACCCGACATTCCACGCACCCGGGCCTGCCCGCCCAGCTTGCCCTCGGTGCCGACCTCGCTCGCGACCCGCGTCACCTCGTCGGTGAACGCCGAGAGCTGATCCACCAGGCCGTTGACCGTGCGGCCCACCTTCAGGAACTCGCCCCGCAGGGGATGCGCCGAACCGTCGGCGCCCTGCGCCCGCAGGTCCATCCGCTGCTCCAGGTCGCCCTCGGCGACCGCCGACAGCACCCGGCCCACCTCGGACACCGGCCGTACGAGATCGTCCACCAGGGCGTTGGACGCGTCAATGGCCGCGGCCCACTGCCCCTCACAGGCGCCGGTCTCCAGCCGCTCGGTGAGCTTGCCCTCACGGCCGACCACCCGCCGCACCCGGGTCAGCTCGCCCGTGAGCTGCAGATTACGGTCCGCGACCTCGTTGAAGACCGCGGCGATCTCGGACATCACGCCCTCGCCGGAGACCGTGAGCCGCTTGCGGAAGTTCCCGTCCCGCATGGCCGTCATCGCGGTCAGCAGCCGGTTCAGGGCCGCCGTCTCCACTTCAGTCGTCCCATTGCTCCGGGACCGTCCGCCTTTCGCGCGCGTATTCGTGCCCCGCGCCGCTGCGCCAGACTCCACCGTGTCCCTCCCGCAGGGTTGACCGTCCTCGTCGGGTTCTTCTTCCAGCTTCCCCAGTGTTTCACCATGCCCCAACCAGGCCATAACAGTTCGGCAGCATCCCACACCGCCGAGGGCACCTCTGGGTGGAATCGAGGCCGACCGGCATTCGCGAGGCCATCGATGGTAAGTAACCTGGCAACCGGCCAGGGCATCGGAGGGGCGCTGCGACATGGGTGAGCAGTTCGCCGAGACACTTATGAGGAGACCTGTGATCACCGCGCGGGCAGCCGCCACCTTCGAGCCGGTGGGACGCTCGGTCGCCGCCGCCCGCACCTTTGTCCGGGACACCCTGCAGGGGTGGGGCCTCACCGACATCGTGGACGACGCCGTCGTCCTGACCAGCGAACTCGTCACCAACGCGGTGGTGCACGCCGGTACCACCGCCGATGTGGTCTGCATCCGCGCCGATACCGGCGTGCGCGTCGAGGTCGCCGACCGCTACCCCGAGCGCGAGGTCCCGCTGCAGAGCAACGGCGGCCACCACTTCGGGCACCCCGACCGCGAGGGCGGCCGCGGACTGCTGCTGTGCGCGGCGCTCGCCGCCCGCTGGGGCGTCGAGTACACCGCGACCCACAAGCACATCTGGTTCCAGCTCGACTTCCCCGACCGCCCGGCCGGCACCCGGGCCGCCGGGCCCGCCCTGCCCTCCAGCGCGCTGCCCATCGCCGACTCCCGGGTCCGGGTCGGGGTCGTCCAGGTCGACAGCGGCGGACTGATCAGCGCCTGGAACGACGACGCTCAGGAGCTGTTCGGTTACCAGCCGGAGCAGATCATCGGCAAGCCGCTCACCGACCTCGCGGCCTGGCCGCACACCCCCGGCACCGGCACCGGCGTCGCCGAGGCGCTGCTGCTCTCCCGCTGGGAGGGGTCGTACGGTATCCGCGGCGCCGACGGCCGGGTCTCCCCCGTCTACGCCTCCCATCTGCGCATCCGCGACGCCGAGGGCGAGCCGTCCACCGTCTGTCTGCTGGTGCGCGACCGTGAGCGCGCCGTGCTGCAGAGCCCGATGCGCGGTACGAACGCCGACACCGCCGACACCGCCGAGCGGGGCCCGGCCACCGACGCCTTCGAGGTCTTCATCGGCTCCCCGGCCCCCGACGACCTCGACGGACTGCTCCAGCGCACCGTCGAGCGGGCCCGCGACATGCTCGACGGCGACGCCGCCTACCTGCTGCTCGCCACCGACGACGAGACCGAGCTGGAGGTCCGCGCCTCCACCGGGCTGCCCTCCGCCCGCCAGCGCTTCGCCCGCGTCCCCGTCGAAGCGGGCACCGGGCGCTACGGCTCGGCCCGGATGCCCGCCGTCCACGAGGACCTGTCCGCGGTGCCCGGCGCCGTTCCCCTGCTGGTGAACACGGGCATGCGCTCCGTGGTCACCGTCCCGCTGAAGGTCGAGGGCCGGCTCACCGGCTCGCTCGGCGTCGCCGCCGAGTCCCCCGCCCGTTACAGCAACGAAGAGGCCCTGCGGCTGCAGTTCGCCGCCGACCGCATCGCCCTCGCCGTCGAGCGCGCCCGCCTCACCGAGCTGGAGCGGCTGCGCCGCGGCTCCCTGTCCTTCCTCGTCGAGGCGTCCGACCTCCTCGCGGGCACCCTGGACCGCGATCAGACACTGGCCCTCATGGCCCAGATGACGGTGCCCACGCTGGCCAGTTGGTGCGCCGTCTATACGGTCGCCGACCAGGCGTCCGACCCCGAGCTGTCGTACGTCCTGCATGAGGACGAGGACCGCATCGACGGGCTCAAGGCCCTGCTCATGAAGATCGACCCACCGGAGCAGGTCCCCACCGGCGGCGCCCGCAGCTGGTCCGGCCCCTATGACGCGGCCCACGCCGCCGCCCTGCGCACCTCGCTGCGCAGCCTCAGCCTCGGCGACTCCGCCCGCCCCTCCTCCGGCCCCGGCGCCTCGCTCGCCACGGCCTCCGCGGTCGGCGGGGAGACCGTCGTGCTGCCCCTGGTGGCCCGCAACCGCGTCATCGGCATGCTCATCCTCGGCAAGCCCACCGACGAGCACTTCCGCCAGGAGAACCTGGAGCTGGCCGAGGACCTCTCCCGCCGGGCCGCGCTCGCGCTGGACAACGCGCGGCTCTACTCGGAGCGCACCGCCATCAGCCAGTCCCTGCAGCGCAGTCTGCTGCCGCCCGAGCAGCCCGAGGTCCCCGGAGTCGAGGTCGAGGTCATCTACCGCGCGGCGGGCGAGGGCAACGAGGTCGGTGGCGACTTCTACGACCTGTTCCCGATCCGCGACGGGGCGTACGGCTTCGCCATCGGCGATGTCTGCGGCACCGGACCTGAGGCCGCGGCGGTCACCGGACTCGCCCGGCACGCCCTGCGGCTGCTCGCCCGCGAGGGCTTCGGCGGCCCGGCGGTCCTGGAGCGGCTCAACGCGGCGATCCTCGACGAGGGCGCCCGCAGCCGCTTCCTGACCCTCCTCTACGGCGAGTTGTGGCCGCAGCACGACGGGAGCGCCGTCCTCAAGGTCGTCTGCGCCGGGCACCCGCTGCCGCTCCGGTTGCGCCAGGACGGCAGTGTGGAGGCGGCGGCCGAGCCCCAGCCGCTGCTCGGCGTCATGGAGGACCTCGAACTGTACGAGCAGACGGTGACGCTCGACCCGGGCGATGTGCTGCTGTGCGTCACCGACGGGGTGACGGAGCGGCGCGAGGGCAGCAGGATGCTCGGCGACGACGGCCTTATCGACGTCCTCACGACCTGCACCGGCCTTACGGCGGGCGCGGTGGCCGCCCGGGTGCTGCGAGCGGTCGAGCGCTTCGCCGCGGAGCCGCCCTCGGACGACATGGCGATCCTGGCGATGCGCGTCCCGGAGCCCGAGCCCGCCGACTCCTGAGGCGGCCGGGCGGCCGGGGCGCCCAGGCCGTGCCCGAACATGACGAAGGCCCCCGCCACTTGGCGGGGGCCTTCGCAGGAGAGCCCCAATACGGAATCGAACCGTAGACCTTCTCCTTACCATGGAGACGCTCTGCCGACTGAGCTATTGGGGCGCGTCGACGAGATAGATCATACCCGAACTCGAGTGCGCTCCCGACCACCCGCCCCGTGGCTCAGGCGGCTGACTGCAGCAGCCCGCCCAGCGCGTTGCAGGCCGAGACCACGCGCTGCAACTCCCGCCGTGACATGGTCGGATCGACGGGCAGCGCCAGGCACTCATCGGCCGCGCGCTCGGTCTCCGCGAGCCACAGATCGCGCCGGAAGCGCGCGGTGCGGTGCGCGGGGGTCTGTACGGGCACATGGCATACCACGCCACGAGAACGCAGCGTACGGGCGAAGGCGTCCCGGTCCGGCCGACCGTTGCCGGGGACCCGGACGACGTATTGCTGATAGGTGTGTTCCACGCCGGGCGCGACCGGCGGCGTGAGGACGCCCCGCAACCTTCCGTCCAGATAGGCCGCGTTGGCCTGCCGCCGCAGAATCTCCCCGGCGGGCTCGCCGGCACCCCCGTATCCGATCACCAGCACGCCGTGCCGCTGGCCGAGCTCGGTGAGGGCCGCCATGTCGGCGGGATGTCCGAAGGTGTGAATGGCCACGATGGCCGCGGTCCTGGGCGTCAGCGCCTCGGCCACCGCGGCCGGGTCTATGCAGTAGGTATGGGCGTCGATGTCCACGAACACCGGCCTGGCACCGGCCAGCAGCACCGCTTCCGCGGCTTCGGGAGTGCCGTAGGACGGCACGATGACCTCGTCGCCCGGCCGCACACGCGCCCGGGTCAACTCACGCAGCAGCTCATCCGTAGGAGTCCCCATGAGCGGCATCGTGCCCAGACAACATGAACACCGAGTGGCTCTCAGCACAACAAGAGAAGAGCCCTGCCGGTGACCGAAGTCCCGGCAGGGCTCTCTGCAAAATTTGTTCGGCGGTGTCCTACTCTCCCACAGGGTCCCCCCTGCAGTACCATCGGCGCTGAAAGGCTTAGCTTCCGGGTTCGGAATGTAACCGGGCGTTTCCCTAACGCTATGACCACCGAAACACTATGAAACCAAAACCGGACCCAGACACAGGGATCACACGGTTCGTTGTTTCAGAACCAACACAGTGGACGCGAGCACCTGAGGACAAGCCCTCGGCCTATTAGTACCAGTCAACTCCACCGGTCACCCGGCTTCCATATCTGGCCTATCAACCCAGTCGTCTACTGGGAGCCTTAACCCATCAAGTGGGTGGGAGCCCTCATCT
>NZ_JAEEAP010000259.1 GCF_016103465.1 Streptomyces sabulosicollis | reverse complement strand
CCGGTGGGGGAGTGAGGCGGCGGACGCGGTGGCCGCTGAGGTGGCCGGTGAGGTGGCCGGTGAGGCGGCTCTGGCAGGGACCGGCGAGGCGGCTGGTGATGCGGCGGCTGCGATGGCTCTGGTGGCGACCGGCGAGGTGACTGGTGCGGCGGTTGGTGCGGCGGCTGGTGATGCGGTCGCTGTGGTGCCCGGTGTGGCGGCTGGTGCGGCGACCGGCGAGGTGACCGGTGGTGCGGCTGGTGCGGCGACCGGCGAGGTGACCGGTGGTGCGGCGACCGGCGAGGTGGCCGGTGGTGCGGCTGGTGCGGCAGCTGTCGCGGCGCGCCCGACCCCGCCCCGTGGCGCCGTCCGGGCCTCGACGGGCCGGTCAGGACCGTACGGAAGCGCGCGAACGGCGGCGGGGGCGGGACGGCGCTCGGCGAGCGGGACGACCGGCGGCAGCAGTTCGGGGTGCTCGCCGAGGAACACCCGGCGCACCACGCGTTCGGCCGCCCGCCCGTCGTCGTACGGACAGAAGCGGGCCCGGAACGCGGCGCGCAGCGCGGCCGAGCGCGGACCGCACCAGGCGCCCGTGGCGAAGACGGCGATCAGTTCGTCCTCGGTGCGGGAGACCGGCCCGGGCGGGGCGGCGGTGATGTCGAAGTAGGTGCCGCGGGCGGCGCGGTAGGCGTCCCAGTCGTCGGCGTGGATGACGATGGGGCGGTCGAGGTTGGCGTAGTCGAACATGAGGGACGAGTAGTCCGTCAGCAGCGCGTCGGCCGCCAGGCACAGCTCCTCCACCCGGCCGTACCCCGAGACGTCGAGCACCCGGCCGCTGGGACTCACCGAGTGTGCCGAACCGTCCGGTACGTGGAAGTAGTGCGCCCTGACCAGCAGGGTGAATCCGGGCCCCAGCGCGCGGGCCACCCGCTCCGGGTCCAGCCGCGGCACGGAGCGGCGCTGGTAGTCGCGGTGGGTCGGGGCGTACAGCACGGTGACGGTGCCCGCGGGGATGCCGAGCCGGGCGCGCAGCCGGGCCACGTCGTCCTCGGTGGCGTGCTGGAAGACGTCGTCGCGCGGGGAGCCGTAGGGCAGCGTGGTGTAGCCGGAGGGGTAGACCCGCTCCCAGACCAGGGTGGTGTGGCGGTTGGCGGAGAGGCTGTAGTCCCAGCGGTCCACCCGCTCCAGCAGCTTGCCGAAGTCCAGGCCGCGGGCGGCGGCCGGGCGGTCCCGCAGGTCCAGGCCCATGTGCTTGAGCGGGGTGCCGTGGTGGGTCTGGAGGTGGATCTGGCCGAGCCGCTTCCGCATCCCCGGCGTGAAGTTGACGTTGTTGACGAGGAAGCGGGCACGGGCCAGCGCCGTCCAGTACGCGGCCGAGCCGGGGTGCAGCCGGCGCACCCCGGGCGGCAGGGTATGGGCGTACTCGGGGGTGGTGATCCAGGCGGTGCGCACCCCCGGCACCAGCTCGCGCGCCTTCGCCTCGATGGCCGCGGGATGGCAGGCGTAACCCCTGTGCCAGTACGCGGCGAAGACGGCGAGCCGGGGGTCGACGGGGAGGCGCAGCTGCACCCGATAGTGCAGCCACAGCACGGCCGCGCGCGCCCGCCCGTACACCACCGGGACCAGTGCGGCGGCGCCCCGCCGCACCCGGTCGCCGCCCCGCAGCAGCTGGTACGACCGGTGGGCACCCAGCCGCAGCAGCAGACACCGCCACCGGGCGCGCCCGGGCGGGGTGGCCGCGCCGTGCGGCCGGTAGCGCCGGTGGTGCGCGCCCGCCCCGCGGAAGAACTCGGCCCGGGCCCGCACCGGCAGCCGGTCCGGCGCGGCGGCGATCACGCCGAGGTGATCGACCATCCGCCGGAACAGCGCCGGGCGCCAGTGGGCCAGTTCGGGCCGGGCGTCGAGGAACCGGAACACCCGGTCGTACTGGTCGAACACATCGAGGTGGCGCCGGCTGGTGGTACGCAGGATCCCGCCGCGCCGCCGCTGCCGGTAATGGACGCACACCCGGTCGAGGACCGCGATCGACTCCGCGGTGAGCAGCACGGGAAAGGTCCAGGGCGTGTCCTCGTAGAACCCGGGCGGAAAGGCGAAGCCCTCCGTACGGACGAAGTCCCGGCGGTACGCCTTGTTCCAGGCGACCATCAGCAGCCGCAACAGCTCCGGCCGCTGATCGAGCCGGAAGACCTGCCGGACGCTCTCGGGGTTCCCCTCCCGGAGCAACTCGGCCCGGACGTTCCGCACGACGTCGCCCGTCCAGTCCACCCGCGCGTAGTCGAAGACCAGCACCTGCGGCTCGCCGGTCCGCGCCAGCCGGTCGGCGATGGCGCGCAGCGAGCCTGGGGCGAGGGTGTCATCCCCGTCGAGAAAGAGCAGATAGTCGCCGGTGGCCCGCCGGATCCCAGCATTCCGTGCCCGCCCGAGACCCGCGTTCTCCGCCAGGTGCACGGCCCGCACCCGCGGGTCCCGTTCGGCGGCCTCATCGATGAGCGCGCCACAGGCGTCCGGTGAGTGGTCATCGACCGCGATCAGCTCCAGGTCCGTGAAGTCCTGGTCCAGCACGGACCGCAGACAGTCACTCAGATACGGCTGGACCTCGTATGCGGGCACGATGACGCTGAACCGGGGCACGGCGCATCCCATCGGTCGACGCGGCACGGATGGTTTCTCACACCATCATCTGAACGCCCACCGAATAGGACGACGCCATGGCGAGGCACTCCGCAAAAGCCCCCGTTCGGCCCAACCCCCGGCCCGGCCCGCAGGCGCGCGCGGACCTCTCACCTGGTCTTGACGATGCACGTCGCGTGAGCCCCGTACGAGTCGGCCTCCGACTCGCACTTTTCCCGCTCGGCCTCGCTGCTGAGGGTCATCACCCACAGAACGCTCCACAAGGCCACCAATATGACCAGGCCGACGAGGACCCCCACCACAAGGTCCTTCATGTCCACTCGGGCGCCTCTCGCGGAAGCCAGCACCGGGCTCACGCTATGAGGGCTCCTCAGGACCGGTCCCCGGCACCGGTCCGTCGACTTTTCGGACACCGACGGTGAACCGTTCCCGTCTTCGGACCGTGGTGGGGGACGACGCGCCCGGATTAACCGTCACCTGTGCGGAAACGCCCCGGTCCCCGTATCCGTCTGCTCATGCATGCATGCAGGGCAGCGGCACCCAAAGGAGGAAGAACCATGCCTGTGATGCCCATGACCCCTGTGGCCGAGTGGGCCAACCAGAACGCCGCCGCAAGTGAAGAGCCCTCCGTCTGGAGCAGCGCGGGGGGCGCCCCGGTGCCCCAGTTCCTGCTGGCCACCTTCGGCGGCTACGACCACGACGACGCACCGCGCCCCGTTCTCACCTCGGTCTGTCACGACCTGCGCTGACGTTCTCGGGGTGGTGTTGTGTCGGCACCCCGGTCCGGGTGCGGATGACGCCTCCTGGCCCGCGTTCCCGACATCGTTCCAGGTATCCGGCGGTCTCGAACTCCCTTAACGCGCGGGAAATCAGGATCTCGCCCTCGGTGAACTCCTCGTCGCTGCGCGAGGGCGTTGGCGATCACGGTGAACTCGGCGGTGAGGCGGGCACGGACGTGGATCACGCCGGAGGTCGGAGCTCCGGTACGAGGGTCCGGCGGGCCCGGAGTGGGGATGCCGACCGGTCCCTGGCCGACTCAGGGACCGGTCGGCTTTCAACTCACGTCAGCGGGCGCCCCACTCTGTCGCGAAGACCAGCATGATGCTCGGGCGCTTACTTCCGCCAAAGCACCTTGGCCCTTCGCTCACTGCCGTATCCCAGCCCGTGCCGGTAGATCTCGGCTACCCAGTAGCGGCCGTCGTTGCCTCGCGCGAAGACCCCGGAGTCCACGAGAAAGTCCGCTTCCTGTACCTCCAGCCCTACCTGCTCCAGCCAGAAAGGCACCGTGACGGGTTCGCGGACCTGCTGGAGCCGGCTCAACAGATTACCGATCTCCTGACTTTCGTCTTGGATCGCGCTGATTTTGATTCTGCTGCATGCGAGCAGTGCTTTGCGCATGGCGCTTGGTACGAGCACACGGTCTTCCCACTGTGCCTGGGGAATCGACTGACGAGCTGCTTCGGCCAGGAACACCACGACGTCCCTGGCCTGCACCTGGTCCCTGAAGTCCCCGAGAGCGGCGGGCACCCATAGATGGGAGCGTGCTTCCTTGGATTTCTCCGTGCCCATTTTCCACCCCCACACCGGGATGAGGGCTTCTACCAGAGCGTCGTAGGGCAGCTCCGCGATCTCGGACTCTGGCATGGACTCGGGCAGGGCGTCGGCATGCGCGGTGACCCACAGCGCGAGGCGTAGCGCTTCCTCTTTGTCCCAGCGCAGCGCATACGGTTCGTATCGGGCGAGGAGTTGCTCGCTGTTCTGTCGGACCGCCCGCTTCACCAGATCTCGGCGTACGAAGACGACCAGGCCGAGGGGGCGTCCCCGCAGCGAACGCAACCAGGCAAGCACGTCGATCAGGAGGACGCGCAGTGCTGTGTGCTTGACCTCGCTGTCCAGGGTCTGCAACAGGTCTTCAAGCCCGTCCATGACGAATACCGCTCGTGCCCGCTTACCGAGGTCACTGAGTGCGGACTCCGCGTCCTCTCGGGCAGGCATCGGAACGCCTGCCGCGATGGCCAGACACTCAAGCCACAGTTTCCGCCAACCCAATTCGTCCTGGGCGTCAAGTGTGGCAAAACCCTTCCTCAGGCGGTCCTTGATCTCTTGAGCCGTTCCGGCTGTGTCCGCTGCCTCGCTGTGGATAGCGGCGAAGGCTTCCCTGAGGTCCTGAGTCGTCAGGTCGTCATAGTCGAGGTTGTCGGACTCCAGCACGGGGACGACCGGCAGGGACAGCCGAACACCGTTGATGTCTGACTGCTCGGCGAACTCGCTCCACGTCCGGGCCGCGCACGCCTTCGCGTACATGAAGGTCTTGCCGGCCCCCTTAGCACCAACGACAAGGGCCAGAGGGGGCTCTGTGCGATGGTCCCCCAGCAGTCTGCGGAGTGGGTCGGTCACAAGGAAGCCACTGGCCGAGGACATGCCTGCCCGCTCGGCATAGATGAGTGGCTGCGCGGTGTCCGCGAGGCGCTGGCGAAGCACTGTGTAATCGACGTCGGCCGGTGGCCCGTCCGCCTTGGGCTCCGTCCGGGTGACCGGGGTGGGCACGATCGATTCCAGAGCGTCTGTCACATTACAGCTGTCCAGCACGCGCAGTACGGCGTCCCAGCTGGACGGGAGGGCGAGCAGCTCTTCCCGGAACGGACTGAGCAGGGGTTGTGACAGAACACCCGAGTCAACTTCACCGGTTTCATCGGATGCGGCGTCCACGTCCGCTGTGCCACCGGGCTGCCTCAGCGACGAGAGCACCGCACTTCTCAACTGGTCCCGTGCCTGGTGGGCTTGGGTTTCGTGCACATCTTGCCGGAACTGGGTAATGATCACGGAGCTCGCTGGGTCGGTCCCCTGCAGCGCCGGCGCTCGTCGTCCTAGTTGCTTCAGTAACGTCTCGGTACCCGCGAGGGACTGGTGGCTGAGGGTGGTGACGAAGACACGTTGGACGCGCGGGTCGAGCAGGATGGGTGCCGACAGTTCGGAGGCCCCAGCTCGCAGATCCACCACCACGGTGTCCGCACCCGCACGTGCGGCGAGCGCCGCCAGCGCCTCCGTCAGGAAATACGCCGGGCGTCCGGGCGCCAGTAAGTCCGCCGGTTCGATGCGCGGCGGCCCCAGCTGTGGCCTTCTGCTTGTGGGGAGCACGGTCACACGGCCGCCGCTTGCGAACCGTCCGACTTGCTGGTTCGGCAGGTACTCGGCGGCGATGTCCACGGCTGCGGACCAGCTTCCATCCTCCGACCCCTGAAGCAGGGCGAGCAGGTCCTCGTAACAGAAGTCGAGCTGGCCTCCCTGAGCCTTGTGCATCCATGTGATTCCGGGCGCTTCAAGGTCCGCGTCGATCAGGAGGACGCTGCCGCCTCGACGGGCAATGGCATCGGCCATTGCGACGGCGTGCACCGTGCGCCCGACTCCACCCTTGAAGGAATGGAACGCCACTAGTTGCACATCGGCGGGAAATCTATCGTCGGCGGGGCGCTCCAGTGGATGGGCCAGTTGTGGGGTGATGTGCTTCTCGCGCAGCAGTGGGACACGGCGCGGTTGGTCCGCGTTCTCGGGCTCTGGGCTGAGAATGACAGGCATGCCGGTGAACTCGGCCGTTCGCGGGTCGTCGAGCCGCAACATCAGGATGCCGTCGCGCCATTCACTCGAACCTGCTCCGAACGCTTCGTCCAGCCATCGTTTCGCCTCTTCGGCGTCCGTGCCGCTGGAAACCACGAGCTCCAGGCCATCCCACCAGCCATCCGCCGCGCGCAGCCATTCGGGCCACTGTCCCGCAGAGGCCAGAGTCGTCAGATGTTCATCGACATCTACCCAGGTGAACAGGTGTTCTGGGGGCGTCAGCCCTTCCAGTCCATTCAAACCGGCCACGGTTTCCTAGTCTCCTAGCCTTAGTCTCGCTCGCACCATTTGATCAGCGCGCGGAGGGCTTCCTGAGCTTCCTTCTCGTCGGCCACGTCGAGCTTCGCACCATAGCGCCATGCCTGATGTAAATCGGCCAGAGAAACAGATCCGCGTGCCGACGCATGTCGTCGGCAGCTCTGGAGCCTGTCGAGACGTGCTCCGAGAGTTCGGGGCAGATTGAGGTCCTTAGCCAGCTTGCGAAGGTCATGGGTCGGTTCCAGAGATTCGGTGCTACGTAACTTCTGGCGGATGAGCAGTCGTTCCTTCATTCCGCACTCGGCGGAGTAGAAGAGTAGGAGTCCAACCGTGGCCAAATCGCCGAGCGGCCCATGCGCTTCTATCGATTCCGCCGAGCCTCGGAGCTCATCCCGTCTCCGCCGAAGATCTTTTACTCCTACGTGAAGCACCATGGCGCCATCTTGTCACCGCGGACCAGCCTCTCGGGGCGAGTTTGTACCTGATCCCCGCCGGACCCCCGCGTACGAGGGTCCGGCGGACCGGAATGACGACGCCGACCGGTTCCTGGTCGACTCAGGGACGGTGGTCGGTCTTCAGCTCATCGATGAAGGCGGTCCAGGAGTCCGCCGGGAAGACCAGCGCGGGGCCATCGGGCCGCTTGCTGTCACGGACGGGGACGACGCCGGGTATGCCGTCGGCCACCTCCACGCAGTTGCCACCCGCCTGATTGCTGTAACTGCTCCTGCGCCACGCGGCGCCGTTCAGATCGGGACGGGACACTCGCTCCACGGTGGTTGCCCTCCATCACGGATCGGATCATGTCGAGCGACATGAGCGGGGGCAGGGATGCTGCCCGCAGCCGATCGTAGGACAGCGCGTAGTGCTTCACATCCTGTGGTTCCTCGACGAGTTGACCGAAGTCAGCACCTTCTTTGTAGGCGACCTCGTCGTCGCCCGGCAGGGTCAGCAGGGTGAGGGATCCGCCCATCGCCTCGTGCCCGCCCTGGTCGAACGGCAGCACCTGTACGGTGATGCCTGGTTCGGTGGCTGCCTCCAGCAACCGGTACAACTGGGCTCGCATCACCGAGTGGCTACCGATCGGGCGTCGTAACACCGCCTCGTCCAGGACGACCCATAATTCGGGTCGGTCCGGTGAACGGAGCCGGTTCTGTCGTCCGAGGCGAGCGAGGACGCGTTCTTCCAGCTGCTGCTCGCCGCTGAGCAGGGAGTCGAGGCTCAGTACGGCTCGTGCGTAGTCCTCCGTCTGCAACAGGCCGGGCACTACTTGCGCGGCGTACTCACGCATGGACACCGCCCGCTCCGAGTAGGCCATGAACGCCCGCGACCAGTCCGGGAACGCCTCGCGGTAGACGTACGGCCACATGTCGACGAGCAGGCTGTCCGCCTCCAGGACGGTGTCGAGCGTTCGCGCCAGCTCGAACGTCGGCTTCGCTCCCGAGGCGCGCTCGATCTGGGTGATCCGGGTGCTGACCACATGCGTCCTCTCGCCCAGCTCGGCCTGGGTCAGACCGGCGGCCGTGCGCAGTCTGCGGACCCGGGACCCGAAGAGCGCCGCCATCGATGAGCGGGGATCGACTTCTTTGGCCAAAACATCACTTCCGTTCCTTACGGCCTGAAAGGTAAGGCGTCATGGCCTTTCGAGCGTAGACCCGCGCCGCGATCCTTGGGCACGGAACGTCACGATGCGCACACAGTGCGCATCGTACGGACAATCGATCGGACGGAAATGGACAACACCGTGCTGAAGACGACCACGGCGCCGGACCCCGAGCCCGAACTCCGGGAGCTCACCCAGCAGTTCCCCGCTACGCCTCGCGGAGCGCGCCTTGCCAGGAGGCTTGCCGTGCGGCGGATGGAGGAGTGGGGTTATCCGTCCGCGTCGGACGCGTCCTGCACGGTGGCCCTGCTGGTGGCGGAGCTGGCCTCGAATGCCGTACGGCACGGCCGGGTGCCCGGGCGGGACTTCCGTCTCCGCCTTGCCTGCGTGCCCTCGACACGCACCATCCGTATCGAGGTCTCGGACGCCCGCGAGGACCGGCTCCCGGCCATTCCGGAGGCGCTGACGGCCGATGACGAGTCGGGTCGTGGGCTCCTCCTGGTGGATCTGCTGGCCATCCGCTGGGGCACGAGCCCTCGTGTCCCCGTCGGTAAGACGGTGTGGGCGGAGTGCGGTGCGCCGTGAGGTGAAAAGGGGCGGCCCGGCACCCAGGGGGTGCCGGGCCGCCCGCCGTACCGGGGGGTGGGTTACTTCACGGCGCCCGCCATCACGCCCGCCACGAACTGCCGCTGGAAGGCGAAGAAGACCGCCAGCGGGATGAGCATCGAGACGAAGGCGCCGGGGCCGAGGATGTCGATGTTGTTGCCGAACTGGCGGACCTGCTGCTGGAGGGCGACCGTGATTGGCGGGTTGCCGCTGTCGGCGAAGATCAGGGCGACCAGCATGTCGTTCCAGACCCAGAGGAACTGGAAGATGCCCAGCGAGGCGATGGCCGGGCCGCCCAGGGGCATCACCACGCGCAGGAAGAGCCGCAGCTCGCCCGCGCCGTCCAGGCGGGCCGCCTCCAGGAGCTCGCGGGGGATCTCCGCGAAGAAGTTGCGGAGGAGGAAGATCGCGAAGGGGAGGCCGAAGGCGGTGTGGAAGAGCACCACGCCCGTGGTGGTCTGGAAGATGCCGATCTCGCCGAAGAGCTTGGCCACCGGTATCAGCGCGACCTGGACCGGGACCACCAGCAGGCCGACCACGATGAGGAACCACACGTCGCGGCCGGGGAAGTCCATCCAGGCGAAGGCGTATCCGGCCAGTGCGCCGATCACCACGACCAGCAGGGTCGCCGGGACGGTGATCGCGAGGGTGGTCCAGAGGGAGTCGGTGATCTGCTGGTTGCCCAGCAGATTGTCGTAGCCGCTGAAGGTGAGCTGTCCGGGGTCGGTGAAGACCTTCCACCACCCGGAGAGGTCCACCTCCGCCGGGTCCCGCAGGGAGGACAGCAGCAGTCCGGCGGTCGGCATCAGCCACAGCAGGCCGACCAGGATGAGGACGACCCGCAGCGCCCCGCCGCCCGCGCGGGCGGCGATCCGCGCGACCGGGGACTGCTTCGCCTGTACGACCGTGTCCGCGCTGGTCATCGGCGGCTCTCCCTTCGGATCCGGCGGATGTTGATGAACATGACGGGCAGCACGAGCAACAGCAGCAGCACGGCGATCGCGCTGCCGAGGCCCTGGTTGACATCGGTGCCGAAGGACGACTGGAAGAGCTGGAGGGCGAGGACGTTGGCGTCGTCCTGGGAGGGGCCCGGCGCGATGATGTAGACGAGGTCGAAGATCTTCATCACGTTGATCATCAGCGTGACCACGACGACCGAGAGCACCGGAGCCAGCATCGGCACCGTGATCCGCCGGAAGACCTGCCACTCGTTGGCGCCGTCCATCCGCGCGGCCTCCATCAGCTCGCGCGGCACCCCCGCGAGCCCCGCCGCGATCAGCACCATCGCGAAACCGGCCCAGATCCAGACGTACGCCCCGATGATGGCCGGGGTGACGATGGACGGGCCGAGCCAGTCCACTCCGTTGTACGGCTCGGAGAAGTTCCAGGCGGGCAGCCGCAGCTGGGCGCCCTCGGCCTTGGCGGGCAGGGTGTACGTACCGTCGGCGGCCGTCGTGGTCCTGGCGACCACCTTGCCGTCCTTGACCGCCTCGACCTTGAGGTCGGCCATCGCCTTCTCGCCCTTGTCGATGGCGCCCTCCTTGCCGAGGCCGCCACGGGTGAAGTCGAACCAGACCGTGCCGGTGACCTTCCCCGGCTCGGCCTTGGCGGCCTTGGCGTCCTGGGCGCCGCTGATGTCGTCGCGCTTGGCGGCGACCAGCGGCAGCGAGGTGGGGGAACCGGCCTTGAGCGTCGCGCTCGCGGTGTACGCGCCGCCGGAGGACTCCGTCAGCCCGGCACCGGGGCGCGGATGGGCGCCGGGGAACGGCGGCGACTCGCTGAAGGAGTCATGCACGCTCACCCACATGGCGTTGGCCACGCCCTTGTCCGGGTCCTGCTCGTAGACCAGCCGGAAGATGATGCCCGCCGCCAGCATCGAGATCGCCATCGGCATGAAGACGATCAGCTTGAAGGCGGTGGCCCAGCGCACCCGCTCGGTGAGCACGGCGAAGATCAGGCCCAGGGCGGTGGAGACGGTCGGGGCGAGGATCAGCCAGATGACGTTGTTCTTGATGGCCGTCTTGGTGGCGTCGTCGGAGAACATCTCCTGGTAGTTGTCCAGGCCGACGAAGCCATTGCCCGAGGCGTCGAAGAAGCTCCGGTAGACGGAGTAGCCGATCGGATAGACGACGAGCGCCCCGAGCAGCACCAGGGCGGGCAGCAGGAACACCGCCGCCAGCCAGGGCCGGGTGCCCAGGACGCTCTTCTGCGCACGTGCGCTCGGCCGTTTGGCCGGTGGGGCGGACGATGCCCGGCCAGGCGTGGCCGCGCCGTCCGCTGTCGCGGTCGACATGATGTGGTTCTCCCGGTCGAGTCGTCAGTTCTTGTACGCCTTGGCGGCATCCCGCTCCAACTGGCGCTGGATGCCTTCGACGTTCCTCGGGTTCTTGAGGAAGTCCTGGAGCGCTTTCCATTCGCCCTGCGCCGGCTTGCCACCGAAGGAGGCGGGAGCCTGGTCGGACATGTCGAACCGGAAGTCATTGCCCGCCGCGATCAGCGCCTGTGCGATCTTGCGCATCGAGGCATTGGGATAGGCGCTGAACTTGACGTTCTTGTTCGCCGAGATGAACCCGCCGGACTGGGCCCAGATGGTCGCGGCGTCCGGTGAGGCGAGGAAGGTGAGCAGCGCCTGCGCCGCCTTGCTGTTCTTCAGCGCCACGCCGACGTCGCCGCCGGTCACCACCGGCGCGTCCGCGCCCACCGCCGGGAACGGGAACACCTTGGCGTCCCGGTCCAGCTCCGCGCCCGCGTCGGCGACGTTGGCGGCGACGAAGTCGGCCTCGAAGACCATGCCCGCGTCCGGCTCCGCCTTGTTGCCGAACGCCTTGGTGACGGAGTCCGGGAACGCGGTCTGGAGCGCACCGCCCCGGCCGCCCGCGACCAGGCCCTTGGCGCCCCACAGGTCGGCGAGCGTCTCGAGCGCCTTCTTCACCGACGGGTCGGTCCACTTGATCTTGTGCTGGGCGAGCTGGTCGTACTTCTCCGGACCCGCCTGGGAGAGATAGACGTTCTCGAACCAGTCGGTGAGCGTCCAGCCGTCCTGGCCGCCGATCGCGACCGCGTCGGTGCCGGAGTCGGAGATCAGCTGGGCCTGCTCCAGGAAGTCCTGCCAGGTCTTGGGCACCTTGGCGCCCGCGTAGTCGAACGCGGAGGTGTTGTACCAGAGCAGGGATTTGTTACTGGCCTTGAAATACACGCCGTAGGGCTTGCCCTCGTACGAGCCGAGGTCCTGCCAGCCCTTGGCGAAGTTCTTGGCCAACTCGGCCCTGGCGGCGGCGTCGAGCGGTTTGGCCCAGCCCTTCTGGGCGAACTCGCGCATGACGCCGACCTGTCCGACCATCGCGACATCCGGCGGAGCGCCGCCCGCGATCTTCGAGCCGACGAAGCCCGCCATGTCGTCACCGCTGGGTACGAAGGAGACCTTGGCGCCGGTGCGCTTCTCGAACTCCTTGAGCACCTTGGTGAAGTTCTCCTGCTCGGTGCCCGTCCAGACCGCGGTGACCTGGAGTTTTTGCCCCTTCAGACTCGGCAGCTTCACGGTGTTGGGCGGCGGGCCGCCGCTGACCGTGTCTCCGTCGTCGCCGCCGCAGCCCGCTGCGGTGAGCATGAGTGCTCCCGCCGCCAGCAGGGCCACCGCGGCTCGTGTCGAACGCTTCGTAGGAAGCGATACGTGCATCCCCGTGTTCCCTCCGATGCCAGCCGCCCCCGTGCGGCCGTGTCCCGTGCTGAGTAGTCCTACGCCCGGTCACCGAACGTGGCAATACTGCGTCCGGCGTTCACTCACGGATCGTGATGGGGCCGTGATGAAGGGTCGGCCGTGAAACGGGGCAGGTGGGACAGACAGGAGGATGGCCGGAACGGAGCGGAAACTCGCCCGGGGGCGGCGCGACCGCTCGGAAGTGGACGCGAAGCGGGCAGGAATCGGGCGTGAAGCGGGCAGGGTACGGGCGGCTGCGGGCGGGACCGGTCAGATCAGCGCGGGTGCGGTGGGCGCGTCCGCCGACTGCGCGGCGCGCTGCAGCGCACTGGCGAGAAGCTGTCTCTTATAAACATCT